>NZ_CP029185.2:1458214-1766428 GCF_003096015.2 Limnobaculum parvum
TTCAGTCTGAAAAGGGAATGAGCCTGAGTGCGGGTAAGAATATCGATTTAATTGCCTCAGAGGTAATCAGCGAAAAAGGCCCTCTGTTACTCAATGCTGGGCAGGATATCAATATACAGACGGCTCATCAGAAGGAGTCGGTACAGGTTGGTAAAAACAAAACCGAAGCGGAAGGTGCTATTCGTAGCACCGTGGAGAGCGGCGGTAGCCTCAGTATCGCGGCTGGCCGTGATATCAACGCTCAGGCTGCCGAAATCATTGCGGAAGATTCGGTTGCACTGGCCGCCGGTCGTGACGTTAATCTGACCACGGCAGAAAGTCGCGTTTATCAGGAAACTCACGGTAAACGTTCCAAGAACATTGATGAATCTGTTCGTCAGCAAGGCACCGAAATCGTCAGCGGTGGAAACGTTCAAATTGTGGCGGGTCACGATGCTAACTTAAACGCTGCTGACGTTCAGGCCGATGGAAATCTGGGCGTGTATGCCGGTAACGATATTAACGTCACCAGCGCCACCGAAAGCGATTACCATTTTGCCGAAAAGACCACGGTGAAGAAAAAGACGTTCTCCAAAAAGACCACCCACACCGTTGAGCAGGACTATGCCACTCACGAAAAGGGTGCATTGTTAAGTGGAGATAAAGTCACACTGTCAGCGGGTCATGATTTGAACGTGGAAGGCTCTTCTGTTGCCGGAGAAGGTAACGTGGTGCTGGCCGCCGGTCATAATGTGAATGTGGTTGCCGCAACCGAGGAACAATCCACCTATCGCCTGAAGGAAGTGAAGAAGAGCGGCATGATGAGTAACGGCAGTCTGGGGGTGACCATTGGTTCCCAGTCGAGCAAGTCTACTTATGATGGTGCTGAAGTTACTCAGAGTGATGCCCGTAGCCTGATAGGGACCTCGGGGGGTAACGTAATTATCTCTGCCGGAAACACGGCGACTGTCAGCGGCAGCGATATTGTTGCCGGGCGCGCCATCGGTGATACCACCCGCGCGACAGGCCATATCGACATAACCGCTCAGGATATCGTGATTAAACCGGGGCGCGATGTGGTGGATGAGAAGACCACGCAATCTTCAAAAAGCAGTGGCTTCGGTATTACCCTTTCGGACCCACTAATCAATACTGTCCGTAACTTGAGAGATATTAATAACTCAAAAGAAAGTAACACCGAAAAGGTGAAGCAGACGCTGAATGAAGCCGGTGCTACGGTAGCCGATTGGTTTTCTCCCGCGCAATTATTACCGGTTAACTATGGGCGTTCTTCCAGCTACAGTGAAATCACCACACACGGGGAATACCAAAGCGGTAGCAGCTTAAGTGCGGCAGGCAATATTCAATTGAATGCCACGGGTAACGGCACGCGCACCGCAGACGGTAAATTGACGAACGGTGATGTCACGATTGCTGGCAGCCGATTGGGTGCCGGTGAATCCATCATTATTGATGCCCGTCGTGATGTGGTGATTGCCCCTTCAACGGACAGCCAGAACAGCACCAGTCAATCAAAAAGCAGCAGTTGGAGCGTGACGGATGCGATGCCAACGGCGGGCTCGGTGATTCGCGGGATTGGCGGTGGGCCAAATCATGGGCCTAGCGTATTACCGTTTAGTTATGACAAGTCACAACGCGAAGGCGACAAGCAGGTTACCGCTCAAAACCCGTCGGTTCTGACCGGTCAAGATATCTATATCAACAGCAAAGAAGGCAGTATTGATATTGCTGGCAGTGCCCTGACCTCGGTTAATGATTTGATGTTGGTGGCTAAACAGGGGGATATCAGGGTTAGTTCAGGCAGCAATACGGTACGTGAATATGAGCGAGGTAGTAACACGACCGTTGGTGCGTTAGGCGGTGATGGCTATAGCGGAACCGTGGGGTGGCGCAAGGAGAATTACTCTAAGCTGGATGAAAGCACGCAGCAAGGCACGGTTCGCAGCCAGATTACCAGCGGTAGCGGCAGTGTAACGCTACAGGCGGGTCAGGACGTGGTGTTGAACGGAGCCGATGTCAGCGCCGGTAAGTCGATTAACCTGAGTGGTAAAAACGTGCTGATGGATGTCAGTGAAGACAGTTCACTGCATGAATATAGCTCTAGCTCAACGCAGTACGGTGTGACGGCTTCCACGTCAGGGTATGCGGTGGCGGCGGCGCAGGCGATAGAGAAGGCGACCCGGTCAGCGGAAGAGGGACAAGACCCGCGCCTGACGGCGATTTATGGCGCACAGGCCGCGCTGAACATTGGCTCCCAGACAATACAGTCTGATATGAATCCGTCGGCGGTGAAGGTGACGGTAAGTGTCTCTGCGGGCAATTCAAAGCAGCAAGAGACGTATGAGAGCCAGCAGCAGCAGGGAAGCACCCTGAAAGCGGGAGAGACGGTTAATATCAACGCCAAGGAAGATATTCTCGGTAAGGGCGTGGATATTCAGGGCAAGAACGTCATTCTCAACGCGGGTCAGGACATCGTACTGACGGCGGCGCAGGATAAAGACAAGCTGGAGAGCAGCCATTCAGGCAGCCAACAGAGTATCGGTATTGGCGCGGGGGTGGGCGGCACGCAGAATGGTTTTACCATTGAGGTGGGCGCGAGCCAGTACCAAGGTAAAGAGAATGGCAGTTCGCTGGTTAACCACAACAGTCAGATTCATGCGGATGAAACATTAAGTCTAACCAGCGGTCGGGATACGACCCTTCAGGGGGCGGAAGTTTACGGCGACCGGGTGATAGCGAACGTGGGGCGCGACCTGACGATTAGCAGTTTGCAGGACAATGCTGAGTATGACAGCAAGCAAAGCGCCAGTGGTTTCAGTGCCAGTATTTGTATTCCGCCACTTTGTTGGGGTGCGCCGGGTGGTCAGGGCAGTGTCAATGCCAGCGGTGAGAAAATCACCAATGATTATGATGCGGTACGTGACCAGAGCGGTATTTTCGCGGGTTCCGGTGGTTTTGATATCAATGTGGGCAATCACACGCAGTTAGACGGTGCGGTGATTGCGTCTGAAGCGGATGCGGATAAAAACCGCCTTAGCACCGGGACTCTGGGCTGGACGGACATAGAGAATCGAGCCGAGTCGGAAGGTAAGCAGTACGCGGTAAACCTGTCGGCGGGCACCAGCTATGATAAGAAGAGCGATAGCTATACCCCTTACGCGCCGGCCATGCCATCCCCGTCGATAGGTAAAGTTTCGGAGAAAGACAGCAGCACCACCCACAGCGCTATCGCGATGGGGGATATCGTTATTCGCGATAAGGATAATCAACAGCAGAATCTTGCTGACCTGAGCCGTGATACGGATAACGCTCACCGTGCGTTAGACAACAACTTTGATAAGGATAAGATTCAAGACCAACTGAGTATCCAGAAGGAAGCGGTTGCTTTGGGAACTCAGGCGATGGATGCCTATAAGCAAAGTAAGCTGAACGAGGCTAAAGAACAGGTTCGGACTGAAATGGCAGCCAACGGCGAGCTGAATGGCCTGTCTGAGGCGCAAATCAAAGAGAAGATTATTAACTCAGAGCAGTATCAGAACGTTGATAAACAGTATGGTGTTGGCAGTGAGTTCTGGACGCACAGCTCGGCGGCAACCGGGTTATTGGCTGGCATATTAGGCGGTAATGTTACCGGCGGTATTGCGGCGGGTTCCGCGCCGTATATGGCTGCGTTGGTTAAAGATGCGACCAGCGGTGAAGGGAACGAGGGCGCACGTGAAGCGGCGCGAGTTGCATTGCATGCCATTGTCTCTGGCGCACTGGCTTCCGCTCAGGGGGCTAACCCGGGCGCTGCGGCCGCAGGTGGTCTGGTCGCGGCAGCGAGTTCGGATACCTTGGCGATGGCGTTCTACGGTAAGAAAGCCTCGGATTTGGTTGGCGAAGAGAAGATGCTCATCAGTAATCTGGTGGTGATGCTAGGCTCTGCGGCTGGCGGCGCAGCCGGTGGTGATGGATTATCGATTGCTAGCGGGGGGAATGCGGCGCGGGTTGAGGTTGAGAATAATGCGCTGTCACCTTCAAAAAATGAAGCGTTGATGAAAGCATTGGACGATCAGAAAGCGGGCAATAACCTGCTGGAAGCCTCACAAAATATCGTCAGACTCACCAATGAAGACAGAGCCAATAATATTCTGCTAGATAAATATCAGAAAGGCCAACTGAGCGAGGGTGAAAAGCAAGAGCTTGCTGGCCAGCTTGATCAATATGGGCTTGAGTTACAAATACTTTATGGCTATTCATCGCAGCGGGCTGCCGAGGCGGTACAGGCACTTGTTAGTGGGCAAGCGTTTGTGGCGGCGGCGGCTGATGCCAAAGCGTATAACGAGGCTCTTAGTTACCTGAAGGGAGCGGCCGATCAGTATGGTCAGGCGGCGGTGGGAACGGATGCATTACTCGCGCTGCCGGGCACGCCGGGAATAATTGCACGAAGAGCCTTGCAAATTGGCGGAGCTTATCAGACCGGAACGGGTATTGGTCAGGCAATTGATGGTAAGTATGGGGAAGGTGCGCTTAATATTGGTCTGGGAACAGCAGCGATATCTGGTGGTCTGGCTAGTCAGAATATTATTAGTAAAGCTGAGAATGCGTTAACTAAAGGGCAAGTGACTTATGAGTTTGGTGCGAAGCCAAATGGCAACGAGTTAAGGGCCGGAAATATATTTAGTGAATTGGGTTATGACGTTACGCATAAGGTCACTGCATCTGATCTAGGTATTCAGGGTGTTAAAACTCAGGATCTTTGGGTGGGTGGTTTTGGTAAGGTTGATGTTTACACGCCAGATAAGTTGGAAGTAGTACCTATTCTTCGAATGATTGAAAAGAAAAATAGACAGACAAACGCAGTCTATATCCAAGCTGATTTATCTACTAAAGATATTCAAGAGATAGTATCTAGAACATGGGGAAAACCATCTACGAAAAATATAAATACTTTATTTTTCCAAGATACTAATGGACAAGTGATTAAATTTGAACGTCCGAAAATAGGGGGTAAATAATGCCAAAATTTGCTTGTCGATGTGGGTGTGTAATGAACTTATCTACAGGATGGAGTGATTGTGAGTTATCACTTGTACCTGAGAATATTATTGAAGAGTTAATTGTTTCGCTTGATAAAGAAAATGGGTTATCAGCAGAACAATTTGTCGAGAAAATAGATTCAAAAAGTATAGAAGTATTACGTTGCCCACAATGTAATCGATTATGGTTAGAAAATGAGGATGGATCTTATAACTCGTATATAAAAGAAACTGAGTAGCAGCAAAGCTCCCGGCCATCAGGCCGGGATAGTTTTATCTGTAGTTCACTCAGTCACAGGTCGGATAATCAGTTGCCCGTGCTCTACGGCGATGGTAACCGGTGTGCCGGTGTTGAACCCGGCCTCTTCAAGCCAGTGGCCCTTCAGGTGCAGGCTAGGTGCGTGGTTGTAATATGTAGTCATGTGTGTGGCCCGTCTTTCGTGGCGGCGGTTGATGTAACCCACCTTAAGCTGTCGCTGTGCTTTGGAAATCTCTGGATCTGAAATACAATCGTGTTCAGCCATGAATCAACTCCTTGCTAGTTGGTTGTGGTTAGCGGGGTTGAGGTGTTAGAGCACTTCATCCCCGCGTTAAATACTGACTCCTTAATCCTTTTCTTTCGTAGCGGTCTTGCTTACGCGTTCAACCGTCTGTGTTACCTGACTTTTTACAATCATTGCATCCAGCACGGCTTTAGTAGTCTGTTGGTCTTCAGCAGACATAGCGGCCACTGCCTCAAAGCGCAGCTTCATATCATCTTCCGGCTCACGTTCACCGGGTTCAAATAGCAAAAAATCAGATGTGACATGCAGCACAACGGCCAGCTTCTTTAATGCATCGGCAGTAGGTAAAGAGCTACCCGCTTCGTAGCGTTTTATCTGTTGTACGTGAATGCCTGTAGCATCAGATAAGCCTTGTTGTGTAAATCCGCGCTGCTTACGTAGCTCAACAACCCGTTGTGAAAAGCTCATGGAGGTTAACCAATAATGAATGTTGACCATGATAATAACCTCCTCCTTTTAGTTGACTTGCTAAAAGTATATTATATGATACCTTAAAAGTACATTAAATATATCTTGACGGGTTTTTACAGGAGCGATGGTATGGGAAGAATGACCCCGGAAGAACTGGAACGGCTGAAGCATGATGTCTCATTGCTGGCGCTGGTTGAATCACAGGGCCTTAAGCTGAAGCGTCAGGGGCCGGATAGTCTCGCCTGCCTGTGCCCGTTCCATCGGGAGAAAACCCCATCCTGCGTTATCACCCCGTCAAAAAACCTGTATCACTGCTTCGGTTGCAATGCAGGCGGGTCGGTACTGGACTGGCTGCAACACACGGAACGGCTGAGGTATCCGCAAGCGCTGGTACGGTTACGGGAGCTGGCCGGAATGTCTTCTTCAACTGCCGGTGCTGTGGCTCCTTCTTCTTCGCCGGTTCCTGCTCGCACCAAACTGACTGACCTGGATGATGATGGTCAGGCGCTGCTGAATCAGGTGGTGGACTTCTATCATAAAAATCTGCTTGAGAGCCCGGAGGCTCAGGAGTGGTTAGTTCGCCGTGGCCTGAATCATCCTGAACTGGTGAGCCACTTTAAACTGGGGTTCGCCGGGTTGCATGGTGTGTCCGGTGAGGCCGGGATATTGCCGTCTTCGGCCAGTAAGGAAGGACGTTCGCTGCGCGACAAGCTGGCCGGGCTGGGTGTGCTGCGGACCACGACCAAGCAAGACCACTTCCGGGGTTGCGTGGTGATGCCGGTGGTCGGCTGGTCGGGTTCATCCAATGTGGCGCACCGTGGGCGGGTGTTGCAGTTGTACGGCAGACGCACGCAGCCGGACTACAAGATAATCAAAGGCAATCCGAAGCATCTGTATCTGCCATCACCGCTATGTGGCGTATGGAACGAGGAAGCGCTGAAAGCCTCGTCTGAAATCATCCTGTGTGAAGCGTTAATCGATGCGATGACGTTCTGGTGTGCGGGGTTCCGCAATGTTACAGCGGCCTATGGTTGCAACGGCTTCACGGCAGACCATCTGAGTGCGTTGCAGTACCACGGTGTAAAACGGGTACTGATTGCCTATGACCGTGACGAAGCCGGTGATAAGGGCGCTGAAGCGGTGGCGGCCGAACTGCTTGAAAGTGGCATAGAGGCATGGCGGGTACGGTTCCCTGCTGGAATGGATGCCAATGAGTTCGCGACTTCCAGCGGTAATCCTGAGTCGTCGTTGGGTCTGGCACTGCAACAGGCAGCATGGATGGGTAAAGGAACGGGGCCCGGCGCGGTGTTCAGTCATGAAACCGTTGTAGAAAACGGTGTAACCGGCTCTTCCTTAGCTGCCCCGGCACCGGTGGTTGATGTGGTGCCGTGCGAACAGACCCGCACCGGCGAACTGCTGTTACGCAGTGGCCCTCGGGTGTGGCGGGTGCGAGGCTGGCAGAAGAACAGCGTCAGTGAGGTGATGAAGGTCAGCGTACAGGTACGTGATGAAACCAGCGGTGCGTTCCATGTAGACAGTCTGGATATGTACAGCTCCCGTCATCGTCAGGGTTATATCAGCGCGGCAGCCGGTGAGCTTGAGTGTGAGCCTTCGGTGATTAAACGTGAATGTGGCCGGGTGCTGCTGATGCTGGAGCAGAGGCAGGATGAGGTTCGTCAGGCCACAGAAGCCGCGCCGACAGCGGTCACCGTATCCGCCGACGATGAAGCCGCAGCGCTTGAACTGCTGAAGTCCCCTGAGCTGGCTGAACGGGTGGTGAATGACCTGGCTTCGTGTGGGGTGGTGGGTGAGAGTACCAATCTGCTGACTGGTTATCTGGCGGCGACTTCACGCAAGTTAGATAAGCCTCTCGCTGTGTTAATCCAGTCATCGTCTGCGGCCGGTAAATCCTCGCTGATGGATGCGGTGCTGGGTCTGATGCCGGAAGAGGAGCGTATCCAGTACTCTGCCATGACCGGCCAGAGCCTTTACTACCTCGGTGAAACCAGCCTTCAGCACAAGATACTGGCGATAGCGGAAGAAGAAGGCGTTCGGCAGGCAGCCTATGCGTTGAAGCTGTTGCAGTCAGACGGTGAACTGAAGATAGCCTCCACCGGCAAAAATGAACAGAGCGGCGAACTGGTGACGCGAGAGTACAAGGTACAGGGGCCAGTAATGCTGATGCTGACCACCACGGCCATCGACGTGGATGAAGAGCTGTTAAACCGTTGTCTGGTGCTGACGGTGAACGAGAGCCGGGAACAGACGCAGGCTATCCATGCCCTTCAGCGCCATAATCAAACCCTGGAAGGGCTGCTAGCTGAAAGTGAAAAAGGCTACCTCACCAGACTGCATCAAAACGCCCAACGACTGCTGCGACCGCTGAAGGTGGTCAATCCGTTCGCCCATCAACTGACCTTCCTGTCAGACAAAACCCGCACCCGCAGAGACCATATGAAGTACCTCACCCTTATCCAGTCAATCGCGTTGCTGCATCAGTACCAGCGAAAAGTGAAGCGGGTGGAGCACCGGGGCCAGTGGCTGGAGTATATCGAAGTAGAGAAAAGCGATATCGAGCTGGCTAACCGGTTATCGCATGAGGTGTTAGGGCGAACGCTGGATGAGATGCCGCCACAAACCCGGCGGCTACTGATGTTGCTGAAGGGCTGGGTGGGTGAAACGGCAGAACGGCAGTCACTGAAAGCGGAAGAGGTTCGCTTCAGCCGCCGCGATGTTCGGGCGGCATTGGGGTGGGGCGATACGCAACTGAAGATACATCTGGCCCGGCTGCTGGAAATGGAATACCTGCTGCTGTACCGGCGTGGGCTGACCTATGAATATACGCTGCTGTGGGACGGAGAGGATAACGGCGGAACTCATCTGTGCGGGTTGCTGGATACGGGCAATGATAATCGGTCGGGGTGTGAGTCAGACCGGTCGGATAATGATGAAGCTCAGTCGGCCCCCGGTCGGGCTGTGGTCGGGGGTCAGTCGGTGGGTCAAAAAGAGGCTTCGGGTCAGGCAGGAGAAGGGGTTGACGCTGAACCGGTCGGGGTTAATGAAAACGCAGTAACAAGAAGAAAAAATAAAAAGATGCACTCCCCACTGCCTGTATCTGATGAAGTGAATCATGGTTAACCGCAAACCCCGCGCTGACAGTCTGCTGACGGTCGAACAGGTGTATCGTCAGCCCATCGGTCCGGCACATAACCCGAAAAGCCTGTATGCGTTGTTGCTGCGCTTCGTGAAGTGGCGCAGAGAGCGTAACTGGTCAGAGACCACGCTGAAGGTACAGACGCATCACAGCTACCGCTTCATCCTGTGGGCCAGCGAACGAGGTATCAGCTATGCCAGTGAAGTGACCCGTCCGGTACTGGAACGATACCAGCGCTATCTACATCAGTACCGCAAGAAGAACGGGGAACCCTTATCAACCCGGACACAGCGCACGGCGCTTCAGCCGCTTCAGGTGTGGTTCCGCTGGATGGCGAAGCAAAACCTGATACTGGCGAATCCGGCGGCAGACCTTGAGCTGCCGAGACTGGAAAAACGGTTGCCGCGAACCATCCTGAGTGTGGAAGACGTGGAGCAGGTGTTGAGCCTGCCGGACTTAACCACGGCGCAGGGTATCCGTGACCGGGCGTTAATGGAGCTGTTGTGGTCAACGGGTATCAGAAGGAGCGAAGCGGCAGGGCTTGAGGTGTACAGTGTGGATGGCAGCCGTAAGACGGTAACGGTGGTTCAGGGCAAGGGAAAGAAAGACCGGGTTATCCCGATAGGAGAAAGGGCGTTGTGGTGGGTGCAGTACTGGCTGCATCAGGTACGGCCGGAACTGATGGTTAAACCGGATATCAAAGCGCTGTTCGTGGCGATGGATGGTGTGGCGGGACTGGGGCCGAACGGTATCACCAATGCGGTCAGCGCGTATATCAAAGCCTCTGGTATCGCGAAGTGGGGAAGCTGTCACCTGTTCCGCCATGCGATGGCCACCCAAATGTTAGAGAACGGTGCCGATCTGCGCTGGATACAGGCGATGCTGGGTCATGCGAGTGTTGAATCAACGCAAATCTATACGCAGGTGAGCATCCGGGCGTTAGCGGCGGTGCATGCCAGTACCCATCCGGCAGAAAAAACACTTCAAAGAGAGACTAAAAATAATGATGAAGATAAATGAGTTAAATATGTGACGTAAATCGACTTCCTAAAACTAATAGGCTTGAAAACAAAAATAATGAATCCATATGAATAAAAGGCACATTAATAAAAGGGATATTGTATGTCGTTCATATTAGTAAAAAATAAAAACAATACCACTGGTAAAACGCTTCCAACAGGTTATACAAGTTGGCTCGATTTTTGGGAGAAGAGTAAAAGAAAGAAAGCGTTAGTATGTGAAAGAATGCTTTGTAAAAATACTGCCGAAGTTGGTGGGCATGTTATTAAATCAGGAGAAGGAAATAAGGAGTACATACTTCCCCTATGTAAGGACTGTAACCACACGTCAAACATAGAAGAGTTCAAGGCGTGGGAGTCCGATCTGATAGCAGTGAAGAACTAGCAAGTTCTTTTATAGCCTGCTTAGACCATAAAGGCAAAAGGCGTGCATCCCTGCACACCTCTTGCCCCCGACCTTCAGTGTCAGCGGCGGTACGTGGGGGCTGTCCGGGGCTGAACCACGGAGTTCTCTGTGATAACGGTTCCCGGCCATCCCCCACTCAACATAATGTGGCATTAACCGTACCAGCCCCTGACGGTCTGGTACGGTTAACACACATTATGTCAGCGCCGTTCAGCTCAGGGCGCTTCGCGTCTTATATAGCTTCACGGTGCGGCTTGCCGCCGCTTATCGGCATCTTGGTTCAGCGTGGCGCGCCGGTTCCCGCCGCTGTTGGCTGCATCACCCACGCCCACCACCGCAGTCGCCAACGTCCTGTTGGCTCCAAGGGCCAAGTTCAACAACGCTAAAGGCATGTCGGCCGTTGGCCTCCGCTGTTTATTACCCCCGGCCCACCCAGCTACGTCTGGTTAAACAGGCTCGCACTGCGTTGCTCGTTCCCTGTTTAACCAGCCTTCGCCCCATCCGGCCCCCACGGGGGCCTCCCTGTTAAAGCTTTATAAGCGGGGTCTACCACCCCGCGCCCCGGTCAACCGGCGCCAGTCCCGCAGCAAGCTGCGAAACCGTCACCGGTTCTGGTCTGGCAGGTTACGGGGGAGGTTCAGCAAAAAAGGTCAAAACCGGTAATGGCAGCGGCTAACGCCGCTGTTGTGATGTGGCGTTGGTTGCTCTTTAACAGTTCCGGGGTGGTGCCTTATCGGGCCAAAAAAGCGCGTCTGGGCTTGTGTGTCCGGGTATCAAAACGCACAAGCAAAAATCGGTTGTAACTGGCTGACATCACAGGGAAAAGTGGTGTTCGAAGAGTAAGTTCATGTCGGGCTGAGTTGTTGTTGAGAATAATGCGCTGTCACCTTCAAAAAATGAAGCGTTGATGAAAGCATTGGACGATCAGAAAGCGGGCAATAACCTGCTGGAAGCCTCACAAAATATCGTCAGACTCACCAATGAAGACAGAGCCAATAATATTCTGCTAGATAAATATCAGAAAGGCCAACTGAGCGAGGGTGAAAAGCAAGAGCTTGCTGGCCAGCTTGATCAATATGGGCTTGAGTTACAAATACTTTATGGCTATTCATCGCAGCGGGCTGCCGAGGCGGTACAGGCACTTGTTAGTGGGCAAGCGTTTGTGGCGGCGGCGGCTGATGCCAAAGCGTATAACGAGGCTCTTAGTTACCTGAAGGGAGCGGCCGATCAGTATGGTCAGGCGGCGGTGGGAACGGATGCATTACTCGCGCTGCCGGGCACGCCGGGAATAATTGCACGAAGAGCCTTGCAAATTGGCGGAGCTTATCAGACCGGAACGGGTATTGGTCAGGCAATTGATGGTAAGTATGGGGAAGGTGCGCTTAATATTGGTCTGGGAACAGCAGCGATATCTGGTGGTCTGGCTAGTCAGAATATTATTAGTAAAGCTGAGAATGCGTTAACTAAAGGGCAAGTGACTTATGAGTTTGGTGCGAAGCCAAATGGCAACGAGTTAAGGGCCGGAAATATATTTAGTGAATTGGGTTATGACGTTACGCATAAGGTCACTGCATCTGATCTAGGTATTCAGGGTGTTAAAACTCAGGATCTTTGGGTGGGTGGTTTTGGTAAGGTTGATGTTTACACGCCAGATAAGTTGGAAGTAGTACCTATTCTTCGAATGATTGAAAAGAAAAATAGACAGACAAACGCAGTCTATATCCAAGCTGATTTATCTACTAAAGATATTCAAGAGATAGTATCTAGAACATGGGGAAAACCATCTACGAAAAATATAAATACTTTATTTTTCCAAGATACTAATGGACAAGTGATTAAATTTGAACGTCCGAAAATAGGGGGTAAATAATGCCAAAATTTGCTTGTCGATGTGGGTGTGTAATGAACTTATCTACAGGATGGAGTGATTGTGAGTTATCACTTGTACCTGAGAATATTATTGAAGAGTTAATTGTTTCGCTTGATAAAGAAAATGGGTTATCAGCAGAACAATTTGTCGAGAAAATAGATTCAAAAAGTATAGAAGTATTACGTTGCCCACAATGTAATCGATTATGGTTAGAAAATGAGGATGGATCTTATAACTCGTATATAAAAGAAACTGAGTAGCAGCAAAGCTCCCGGCCATCAGGCCGGGATAGTTTTATCTGTAGTTCACTCAGTCACAGGTCGGATAATCAGTTGCCCGTGCTCTACGGCGATGGTAACCGGTGTGCCGGTGTTGAACCCGGCCTCTTCAAGCCAGTGGCCCTTCAGGTGCAGGCTAGGTGCGTGGTTGTAATATGTAGTCATGTGTGTGGCCCGTCTTTCGTGGCGGCGGTTGATGTAACCCACCTTAAGCTGTCGCTGTGCTTTGGAAATCTCTGGATCTGAAATACAATCGTGTTCAGCCATGAATCAACTCCTTGCTAGTTGGTTGTGGTTAGCGGGGTTGAGGTGTTAGAGCACTTCATCCCCGCGTTAAATACTGACTCCTTAATCCTTTTCTTTCGTAGCGGTCTTGCTTACGCGTTCAACCGTCTGTGTTACCTGACTTTTTACAATCATTGCATCCAGCACGGCTTTAGTAGTCTGTTGGTCTTCAGCAGACATAGCGGCCACTGCCTCAAAGCGCAGCTTCATATCATCTTCCGGCTCACGTTCACCGGGTTCAAATAGCAAAAAATCAGATGTGACATGCAGCACAACGGCCAGCTTCTTTAATGCATCGGCAGTAGGTAAAGAGCTACCCGCTTCGTAGCGTTTTATCTGTTGTACGTGAATGCCTGTAGCATCAGATAAGCCTTGTTGTGTAAATCCGCGCTGCTTACGTAGCTCAACAACCCGTTGTGAAAAGCTCATGGAGGTTAACCAATAATGAATGTTGACCATGATAATAACCTCCTCCTTTTAGTTGACTTGCTAAAAGTATATTATATGATACCTTAAAAGTACATTAAATATATCTTGACGGGTTTTTACAGGAGCGATGGTATGGGAAGAATGACCCCGGAAGAACTGGAACGGCTGAAGCATGATGTCTCATTGCTGGCGCTGGTTGAATCACAGGGCCTTAAGCTGAAGCGTCAGGGGCCGGATAGTCTCGCCTGCCTGTGCCCGTTCCATCGGGAGAAAACCCCATCCTGCGTTATCACCCCGTCAAAAAACCTGTATCACTGCTTCGGTTGCAATGCAGGCGGGTCGGTACTGGACTGGCTGCAACACACGGAACGGCTGAGGTATCCGCAAGCGCTGGTACGGTTACGGGAGCTGGCCGGAATGTCTTCTTCAACTGCCGGTGCTGTGGCTCCTTCTTCTTCGCCGGTTCCTGCTCGCACCAAACTGACTGACCTGGATGATGATGGTCAGGCGCTGCTGAATCAGGTGGTGGACTTCTATCATAAAAATCTGCTTGAGAGCCCGGAGGCTCAGGAGTGGTTAGTTCGCCGTGGCCTGAATCATCCTGAACTGGTGAGCCACTTTAAACTGGGGTTCGCCGGGTTGCATGGTGTGTCCGGTGAGGCCGGGATATTGCCGTCTTCGGCCAGTAAGGAAGGACGTTCGCTGCGCGACAAGCTGGCCGGGCTGGGTGTGCTGCGGACCACGACCAAGCAAGACCACTTCCGGGGTTGCGTGGTGATGCCGGTGGTCGGCTGGTCGGGTTCATCCAATGTGGCGCACCGTGGGCGGGTGTTGCAGTTGTACGGCAGACGCACGCAGCCGGACTACAAGATAATCAAAGGCAATCCGAAGCATCTGTATCTGCCATCACCGCTATGTGGCGTATGGAACGAGGAAGCGCTGAAAGCCTCGTCTGAAATCATCCTGTGTGAAGCGTTAATCGATGCGATGACGTTCTGGTGTGCGGGGTTCCGCAATGTTACAGCGGCCTATGGTTGCAACGGCTTCACGGCAGACCATCTGAGTGCGTTGCAGTACCACGGTGTAAAACGGGTACTGATTGCCTATGACCGTGACGAAGCCGGTGATAAGGGCGCTGAAGCGGTGGCGGCCGAACTGCTTGAAAGTGGCATAGAGGCATGGCGGGTACGGTTCCCTGCTGGAATGGATGCCAATGAGTTCGCGACTTCCAGCGGTAATCCTGAGTCGTCGTTGGGTCTGGCACTGCAACAGGCAGCATGGATGGGTAAAGGAACGGGGCCCGGCGCGGTGTTCAGTCATGAAACCGTTGTAGAAAACGGTGTAACCGGCTCTTCCTTAGCTGCCCCGGCACCGGTGGTTGATGTGGTGCCGTGCGAACAGACCCGCACCGGCGAACTGCTGTTACGCAGTGGCCCTCGGGTGTGGCGGGTGCGAGGCTGGCAGAAGAACAGCGTCAGTGAGGTGATGAAGGTCAGCGTACAGGTACGTGATGAAACCAGCGGTGCGTTCCATGTAGACAGTCTGGATATGTACAGCTCCCGTCATCGTCAGGGTTATATCAGCGCGGCAGCCGGTGAGCTTGAGTGTGAGCCTTCGGTGATTAAACGTGAATGTGGCCGGGTGCTGCTGATGCTGGAGCAGAGGCAGGATGAGGTTCGTCAGGCCACAGAAGCCGCGCCGACAGCGGTCACCGTATCCGCCGACGATGAAGCCGCAGCGCTTGAACTGCTGAAGTCCCCTGAGCTGGCTGAACGGGTGGTGAATGACCTGGCTTCGTGTGGGGTGGTGGGTGAGAGTACCAATCTGCTGACTGGTTATCTGGCGGCGACTTCACGCAAGTTAGATAAGCCTCTCGCTGTGTTAATCCAGTCATCGTCTGCGGCCGGTAAATCCTCGCTGATGGATGCGGTGCTGGGTCTGATGCCGGAAGAGGAGCGTATCCAGTACTCTGCCATGACCGGCCAGAGCCTTTACTACCTCGGTGAAACCAGCCTTCAGCACAAGATACTGGCGATAGCGGAAGAAGAAGGCGTTCGGCAGGCAGCCTATGCGTTGAAGCTGTTGCAGTCAGACGGTGAACTGAAGATAGCCTCCACCGGCAAAAATGAACAGAGCGGCGAACTGGTGACGCGAGAGTACAAGGTACAGGGGCCAGTAATGCTGATGCTGACCACCACGGCCATCGACGTGGATGAAGAGCTGTTAAACCGTTGTCTGGTGCTGACGGTGAACGAGAGCCGGGAACAGACGCAGGCTATCCATGCCCTTCAGCGCCATAATCAAACCCTGGAAGGGCTGCTAGCTGAAAGTGAAAAAGGCTACCTCACCAGACTGCATCAAAACGCCCAACGACTGCTGCGACCGCTGAAGGTGGTCAATCCGTTCGCCCATCAACTGACCTTCCTGTCAGACAAAACCCGCACCCGCAGAGACCATATGAAGTACCTCACCCTTATCCAGTCAATCGCGTTGCTGCATCAGTACCAGCGAAAAGTGAAGCGGGTGGAGCACCGGGGCCAGTGGCTGGAGTATATCGAAGTAGAGAAAAGCGATATCGAGCTGGCTAACCGGTTATCGCATGAGGTGTTAGGGCGAACGCTGGATGAGATGCCGCCACAAACCCGGCGGCTACTGATGTTGCTGAAGGGCTGGGTGGGTGAAACGGCAGAACGGCAGTCACTGAAAGCGGAAGAGGTTCGCTTCAGCCGCCGCGATGTTCGGGCGGCATTGGGGTGGGGCGATACGCAACTGAAGATACATCTGGCCCGGCTGCTGGAAATGGAATACCTGCTGCTGTACCGGCGTGGGCTGACCTATGAATATACGCTGCTGTGGGACGGAGAGGATAACGGCGGAACTCATCTGTGCGGGTTGCTGGATACGGGCAATGATAATCGGTCGGGGTGTGAGTCAGACCGGTCGGATAATGATGAAGCTCAGTCGGCCCCCGGTCGGGCTGTGGTCGGGGGTCAGTCGGTGGGTCAAAAAGAGGCTTCGGGTCAGGCAGGAGAAGGGGTTGACGCTGAACCGGTCGGGGTTAATGAAAACGCAGTAACAAGAAGAAAAAATAAAAAGATGCACTCCCCACTGCCTGTATCTGATGAAGTGAATCATGGTTAACCGCAAACCCCGCGCTGACAGTCTGCTGACGGTCGAACAGGTGTATCGTCAGCCCATCGGTCCGGCACATAACCCGAAAAGCCTGTATGCGTTGTTGCTGCGCTTCGTGAAGTGGCGCAGAGAGCGTAACTGGTCAGAGACCACGCTGAAGGTACAGACGCATCACAGCTACCGCTTCATCCTGTGGGCCAGCGAACGAGGTATCAGCTATGCCAGTGAAGTGACCCGTCCGGTACTGGAACGATACCAGCGCTATCTACATCAGTACCGCAAGAAGAACGGGGAACCCTTATCAACCCGGACACAGCGCACGGCGCTTCAGCCGCTTCAGGTGTGGTTCCGCTGGATGGCGAAGCAAAACCTGATACTGGCGAATCCGGCGGCAGACCTTGAGCTGCCGAGACTGGAAAAACGGTTGCCGCGAACCATCCTGAGTGTGGAAGACGTGGAGCAGGTGTTGAGCCTGCCGGACTTAACCACGGCGCAGGGTATCCGTGACCGGGCGTTAATGGAGCTGTTGTGGTCAACGGGTATCAGAAGGAGCGAAGCGGCAGGGCTTGAGGTGTACAGTGTGGATGGCAGCCGTAAGACGGTAACGGTGGTTCAGGGCAAGGGAAAGAAAGACCGGGTTATCCCGATAGGAGAAAGGGCGTTGTGGTGGGTGCAGTACTGGCTGCATCAGGTACGGCCGGAACTGATGGTTAAACCGGATATCAAAGCGCTGTTCGTGGCGATGGATGGTGTGGCGGGACTGGGGCCGAACGGTATCACCAATGCGGTCAGCGCGTATATCAAAGCCTCTGGTATCGCGAAGTGGGGAAGCTGTCACCTGTTCCGCCATGCGATGGCCACCCAAATGTTAGAGAACGGTGCCGATCTGCGCTGGATACAGGCGATGCTGGGTCATGCGAGTGTTGAATCAACGCAAATCTATACGCAGGTGAGCATCCGGGCGTTAGCGGCGGTGCATGCCAGTACCCATCCGGCAGAAAAAACACTTCAAAGAGAGACTAAAAATAATGATGAAGATAAATGAGTTAAATATGTGACGTAAATCGACTTCCTAAAACTAATAGGCTTGAAAACAAAAATAATGAATCCATATGAATAAAAGGCACATTAATAAAAGGGATATTGTATGTCGTTCATATTAGTAAAAAATAAAAACAATACCACTGGTAAAACGCTTCCAACAGGTTATACAAGTTGGCTCGATTTTTGGGAGAAGAGTAAAAGAAAGAAAGCGTTAGTATGTGAAAGAATGCTTTGTAAAAATACTGCCGAAGTTGGTGGGCATGTTATTAAATCAGGAGAAGGAAATAAGGAGTACATACTTCCCCTATGTAAGGACTGTAACCACACGTCAAACATAGAAGAGTTCAAGGCGTGGGAGTCCGATCTGATAGCAGTGAAGAACTAGCAAGTTCTTTTATAGCCTGCTTAGACCATAAAGGCAAAAGGCGTGCATCCCTGCACACCTCTTGCCCCCGACCTTCAGTGTCAGCGGCGGTACGTGGGGGCTGTCCGGGGCTGAACCACGGAGTTCTCTGTGATAACGGTTCCCGGCCATCCCCCACTCAACATAATGTGGCATTAACCGTACCAGCCCCTGACGGTCTGGTACGGTTAACACACATTATGTCAGCGCCGTTCAGCTCAGGGCGCTTCGCGTCTTATATAGCTTCACGGTGCGGCTTGCCGCCGCTTATCGGCATCTTGGTTCAGCGTGGCGCGCCGGTTCCCGCCGCTGTTGGCTGCATCACCCACGCCCACCACCGCAGTCGCCAACGTCCTGTTGGCTCCAAGGGCCAAGTTCAACAACGCTAAAGGCATGTCGGCCGTTGGCCTCCGCTGTTTATTACCCCCGGCCCACCCAGCTACGTCTGGTTAAACAGGCTCGCACTGCGTTGCTCGTTCCCTGTTTAACCAGCCTTCGCCCCATCCGGCCCCCACGGGGGCCTCCCTGTTAAAGCTTTATAAGCGGGGTCTACCACCCCGCGCCCCGGTCAACCGGCGCCAGTCCCGCAGCAAGCTGCGAAACCGTCACCGGTTCTGGTCTGGCAGGTTACGGGGGAGGTTCAGCAAAAAAGGTCAAAACCGGTAATGGCAGCGGCTAACGCCGCTGTTGTGATGTGGCGTTGGTTGCTCTTTAACAGTTCCGGGGTGGTGCCTTATCGGGCCAAAAAAGCGCGTCTGGGCTTGTGTGTCCGGGTATCAAAACGCACAAGCAAAAATCGGTTGTAACTGGCTGACATCACAGGGAAAAGTGGTGTTCGAAGAGTAAGTTCATGTCGGGCTGAGTTGTTGTTGAGAATAATGCGCTGGGTTGCTATGGCTCTTCAGATCCAATGTGTGTATCGAGAAAAGGAGATATTTTTACCACAGGCGGTGGCGGAGGAGCGCTTGTTGGTGGAGGCGGAGGTGGTGGTGCTGTAGGTCTGGGAGCGATTCTTGCGTCGATATTTGGGGATGATGAGCCGCCGGTACCAAATGTAGCGGGAAATCTGACGGATGCTGAAAAAACTGAGATGGGTGGAACGGGCTCAGGGACTCCGGGAGGCTGGGGGCCGCAGGATGAAGAGAATGCGCGTAACCGGGAGCAGCAACAGAATCGCGTTGATGAGCTGTCAAAAATTTATGATAAGAACTCACCTTCTCAAGAGTTAACGATAGATGGTCAGACTATCAGGCAAGGAAGTGGTGGAAATCGTTATACAACAAGGATTTTTGATAGCCAAAACTTAACTGATAGTCAGATATATAATTATGCTGAACAATTAGCTGGCCAACCTTTAACAAAAGTAAAAGATGGTATATATATCACTAAGTTAGAGGATGGTACTGCAATCACACTTCGAAATGTATCAAGTTCGGCAGATAAAACAGGGGCTCGTTGGACGGTAGAAATAAGAAATAGTCCACACTTAAGTCAAATAGAAAATGGGCTTGGTAGAAACGCAGAAATAAAGTTTAGGTGATTGTATGGTAACTGATGACGAATCTAGAATTCTTATAGAATATGCTGAAACTCAAGCTTTAAATGGGCTATGGGCTTATATCGCACCAATCATTCTTCCATCGATCCATGCTGATTCTGATGAGTATCCATTTTTGGAAAGGAAAGAAATATTCTTCTGGTTTTTAGAAAAGCTTTTGCAAGAAGGGAGAGTAAAATTAGCCAAAAAAGGTGTTTTCCTGAAGGGTACTGTAGCCGAACAAATAGAGCGCTTCAGGCAGGCCTTCCCTAAAACAGAAGCTGAAATGGACGATGGGCTTTGGTTTTTTGATGAAACCTGTCCGGGAGGAGCGGTTTGGGTACTTGAGGATGGCTCTCTTGAGTGGACTTAGGGTGTAAAAGATCCCGCTTATAATATCGCGGGATCCCTATTTTAACAGTTAGTTCTGAATATCCACCTCAACCACCACCCGCCCCAGCTCAGTGGTTACGTTCACCGGCAGCCCGGTGTTGAAGGCCAACACTTCCAGCCACTTACCGCTGATTTTAAGCTGTGGGCTGGTTTTTTCGTAACCGTCCGGTCATCTCATCCTGAGATAAAAAGTGGTGCGATTATCTTTTCAATGTGAATGAAGCCAAAGAACAGGCTCGAGCTGAATGGCCTGTCTGAGGCGCAAATCAAAGAGAAGATTATTAACTCAGAGCAGTATCAGAACGTTGATAAACAGTATGGTGTTGGCAGTGAGTTCTGGACGCACAGCTCGGCGGCAACCGGGTTATTGGCTGGCATATTAGGCGGTAATGTTACCGGCGGTATTGCGGCGGGTTCCGCGCCGTATATGGCTGCGTTGGTTAAAGATGCGACCAGCGGTGAAGGGAACGAGGGCGCACGTGAAGCGGCGCGAGTTGCATTGCATGCCATTGTCTCTGGCGCACTGGCTTCCGCTCAGGGGGCTAATAAATCAACCAGAATGGATAGCTGATGTTAGCGTGCCGGCAGGTCGGCACTACTTTAATTGTATTAAACAAGGAACTGTTACAAAAGATAAGAATACCGTTATAGACATCACTGTTGATGTAAATAAAGATATTGCTGCCATTAAAAATGGCCAAGGCGCAATAGAAGGTAACAAAGTTACAGTTAATGGTCGCACTTATGAAAAAGAAGCGAATAGAACATTAGCACCGATATATGGAGAAGGATTCACAACATTAGATAGAAATGAGTTTAAAGTTTTAGGTGTTTATCAAAAATTTGGTAATACAGGGCGAGCTGATGAGATTTTAAGCACAATGCATGGTGTATAACTCCAGAAGCTAAAATGAAAGCACTTGAAGTTTGGAAGAGAAACCAAAAATGAGTGGGTTTGATTTAATTTTAGAAAAAGCTCCGACGAAATTACAGTTGAAAAAAATCTTTTCGGAATCTTTTGATATAAAAGGAGAAAATGTATACATATCTGAAGATATTGAGGATTTTCCACCTGACGGTGATAATGAGTTATGGTGTATCACTCATGAGAAAGATGGAGATTTTTTATTACTATGTGAATTTTTTGTTGGGGAAAAATCACAAAGCAACCCACCGAATATTATAACTAAAAAAATATGTCACCTTCTTGATTTAAAAGCTCTAATTGATGATGGTGAGATTAGTCCTTACTCATGGTTAATGATCTCACCTGATGGGTCAGAGGAACTGATAGAGCTTGATCCCGATGAAATGAATAATGAACGATATGTTATTATAAAATAGTTGATTGAATGATTAAGGTGTAACGTTTTATTTTTAAAAGATTTTTTCGAAATCAGAAAACAAAAGCAGCATTTGATTTTTCTGAACGAGCTTCTAATCATCTTAATGGAGGTAAACCTTGAGTTTAGATGTAATAAAACGATGGATTGAAGCCGGGAAAGTTATTGTTATAAATGCTGAAGAAAAAGTTATTTGTCCAGTATGTCAGGATAGTTTTCTTAAAGTATAGGATGTTTCAAGTGATGATAACTTACTAATTGAGCGTCATATGTTATGCGAGCGTTGTAATGCATATAATGTGCTACGACTAAATAAAAAGCAAAACATACTACCCAGTTAATTTGAGATTGGCAGGGTAGTTTTTTCTCAATTTATGGACAAAAAAATCAAGCTGAGTAAAGGTTCCAACCATAAACAGCCGGGATGTTTACTCTAGTTGTCAAACTTGAACATCCACCTCAATCACCACCCGCCCCGTTCAGTGGTCACAGCCACTTACCGCTGATTTTAAGCTGTGGGTTGGGTTTTATAGCCGTTGGGGACATTGAACTGTCCTTGATTTATTACAGTCCAAACCGGCTATGCAGGAAAAGAATAATAATGAAAAGCAGAACTATATTGGGATATACATTATTACTCTTGTACATTTTTGTCGCTTTTATGGTGATAGCATTCCTGACTAGGGAGATTGTTATATTTTTTTTGTGCAGGTGCTTTGATGCCTTTAAGTTGTCACGATCAGAAATGATAAGATTGATAGTTTACGCTGGTATTGCAACAACTGGGGCTTGGCTAAGCACCGTATTTGCAAATTTGGTTATCCATATTAAGTCAAGCAGGGGCAAAAAAAGTTCCAGTAACTCATCGGATAAGCCATAACGTGATGAGTACCGGCTCCGGCGAATGGTTCAGGGTGTAAATAAACGGGCGGATGTGATGTCCGAGCCTGTTATTGATACTGGTGTGGTCTAGTAACACCGATTAACGTTCTTGCGCTGCATACCTTTTTGGTATGCAGTGTGAAAACATCATTAAAGCTATGCGCTCTGCAATAGTTATCGTGTAATGACGGGACAATGATTCATTCAACATAACCCCACACCATTTTTGCGATACATCCCCAATATCCCGAATTCCCTCACCAAAACCCCTATCCAGCAATTGACCCGATCGCTGTATAAATATACTGTGGCAGGGCAGGCGGGTTACCCGCCGCCAAAAAGCAAAACCCCGCAGTGTAACGAGCACTAACGGGGTTTCTAACCACAACGTTATAGGAGTAACACTATGGCTACTAAACAGCATACCCAAACTCACTCTGAATTTATACCCGTTATCAGATCCAATTTTCGATCCGGATCGGGTAAACGATCCTCTGTTCTAGCCGATGATGGGTTAAGTGGGGTAATCATCCATGCTTAATTCACTCGAGTTCACCCCAAACGATCCGCTGGAGCTGGCGGAACAGTGCCTTGCCCTGATAAGTGCGGTAGTGAGGTTGGATGAAGCCCCAATAAAAGAGTCGTTACAGTTTATTCTGCAAGAGAAGATGACGGCCTTGTTTGTGGCCCTTGATGCTCGCTGCGATTGAGTGTTGAAAGGGGCGTTAAAATAATGGGCCGGTCATCAAAATAACTGGCCCATCAATTGAATTACACATCTATTCCGGCTTACAGCACCGCGACAATGGCTTCACACAGCGGAGCCATATTATCCAGCGTCATTCCGGCTACGTTAATCCGGCCAGAGTTGACCGCGTAGATGGCATAATCGCTTCTCAGACGTAGCACCTGCTCTTGAGTCAGGCCGCTGAAGGAGAACATGCCATTTTGTTGAATAATGAAGCTAAAGTCCTGCTGAGCGCCTTTTTCTTGCAGCGTATTGACGAACAGTTGACGCATACGATGAATACGTTGACGCATATCCGTCAATTCCTGCTCCCAAGTGGCGCGTAAGGTTGGGTTACTCAGAATGGTAGCCACAATAGATGCGCCGTGAGCAGGCGGGTTCGAGTAGTTAGCGCGAATAACAGACTTCACCTGACTGAATGCGCGTTCTGCGGTTTCGCTATCGGCAGCAACCAGAGTAAAGGCACCAACACGTTCGTTATACAGGCCAAAGTTCTTAGAGAAAGAGCTGGCAACAAGCAGTTCCGAATGAGTCGAGGCGAACAGGCGTAAGCCTTGAGCATCCTCTTCCAGACCGTTGGCAAAACCCTGATAGGCGAAGTCAAACAGAGGGAGCCAGCCGCGCGCGGCGGACATTTCTGCCAGTAATAACCACTGTTCCGCTGTTGGGTCAATACCGGTAGGGTTGTGACAGCAGCCGTGGAATAAAACCACATCACCGGCCTGCGCATCTTCTAGGCTGACCAACATGCCGTCAAAATCCAGCGCGTGTTCATCGGCATTGTAATAGGTATATTCTGGCGTCTCTAATCCCGCTGCCTGAAAGACATTTT
Organism: Limnobaculum parvum; assembly: GCF_003096015.2. Classification (NCBI taxonomy): domain Bacteria; kingdom Pseudomonadati; phylum Pseudomonadota; class Gammaproteobacteria; order Enterobacterales; family Budviciaceae; genus Limnobaculum; species Limnobaculum parvum. Next base: position 1,481,962 of record NZ_CP029185.2, read on the forward strand.
TATGATTTGGCCAGGTTGGGTTACTGATCCAAACGCGTTTTGCATTGGTGTTAGAAGCAATGAAGTCAGCTGCAATGCGTAAAGCACCCGTACCACCTGGGGCTTGTGCGGTGCGCGCACGTTTCTCGCTAATAATTGAACTACCGGCACTAAATAATAACTCTTGAGTACAGGTGGCAAATGCCGGAATACCCGCAATACCAAGATAATTTTTAGTTTTTTCATTTTCCAGCAGATACTGCTCTGCTTTTTTTACGCATTCAAGAACCGGTGTTAGGCCCGTTTCATCTTTATATACCCCAATACCAAGGTTAATTTTGCTTGGGCGGGTTTCAGCGTTATACAGCTCTCCCAAGCCTAATATTGGGTCAGCAGGCGCAGCTTTAATATGTTCAAACATAGTTGATGGCTTCCATGAATCAGATTAATGGCGAAAAGCAGAAGTATAAGCAGAGTAACGTTAATTTATTGGGTTTGACAATGGTTTAGAGTGAAAAAGTAATTAAAACGATAAAGCAGGGTGATATATCGAAAAATCTAATAATCAATCTGGCTGGTTAATATGAATAGCCATGTGTCACATAGTAAAAAGACACTCCGAAGAGTGCCTTTTGCATATCATCAAAGAAGATGAATTAGAACTGGTAAACGATACCTACTGCTACTACGTCATCAGTGTTGATGCCCGCAGCAGTTGTGAAGCCATTGTCGTCTAACAGGTTGATTTTGTAATCAACTTTAGCAGAAATATTTTTGTTGAAGAAGTAGTTTGCACCCACATCAACATATTTCATCAGGTCTTCGTTGTCGTAACCCTTGAAATCTAAGTCTTTACCTTTAGATTGCAGGTAAGCTAAAGATGGCTGTAAACCGAAGTCAAACAGGTATTGAGCCACAACTTCAACGTTTTCAGTTTTGTTTGCAGTAACATTACCATGTTTAGTCATGTTATAAGTTTGGCTATACATTGCGGCCAAATAAACGTTGTTAGCATCATATTTGATACCACCAACAGCGGCATCAGCACGATCGCCAGAAGCATAACCAGAACCTGCATTAGTTGGAGCGCTTTGTGAGTCGGTACGGTCAGATGAAGAATAAGCAGCACCTAAAGACAGGCCATTACCTAAGTCATAGGCAGAAGAAAGACCCCAGCCGTCGCCGTTACGGTCACTAGCATTAGGTTTGCCTGTTATACTGTCACGGCTACCATTGCGATCATCTGCATCGTTACGACCTTGGTATTGAACCGCAAATTTAAGACCATCAACCAAACCGAAGAAGTTCTTGTTACGGTAGGTAGCTAAGTTACTAGCACGTTGGTTCATGAAGGTATCAGTGTGTTGGAAAGTCTCGCCACCGAATTCTGGCAGAACATCGGTCCATGCGCCGATATCATAAACAACGCCGTTGTTACGACCATAGTCGAAAGAACCAGCATCACCCATTTTTAAGCCAGCGTAGGCATAACGAGTTTTCTGGGCGTTGCCGCCTTTTTCTTGTTCGCTAGCGTTCAGCTCGGTTTGGTAGTAACCATAACCAACTACTTGCTCGCTAACTTGAGTCTCACCACGAAGACCAAAACGCGCGTAAGTTTTATCGCCGTCATGCTTAGCATTATCAGAGAAAAGGTGAGAACCTTGAATCTTGCCGGTAATGTCTAATTTGTTACCATCTTTGTTATACACTTCTGCTGCGTTTGCTGCACCAGCAACTAACAGGGCTGGTACGATCACTGCTAAAATTTTACGTTTCATCATTTTATTAACTTCCCTCATTGGAGTTGTCTAGCATCTGCCACTGCTTCCAACTTTATAGTTGGTAAACGTTGATGCCATTTTTTTAAGCCACCCGCAGTTTTTCATTCGCAAGGCAGTTAATCTAGCCTTTAAATGCTACTAATATCCCAAAGAAGTTACAAGAGGAAAATAGGTATTTCCAAATGCGAATTCAGTTGAACTTTGTGATAGGCATCTAATTTTGAATAAACAAAAGGCCAAAATTGCTGGCCTTCTGTTCTTTTACTGAAATTCAGTCAATTAATATGGTTTTAGAAAGAGACGTTTCTTGGTGTTCTTGGGAACGGAATAACGTCACGTACGTTTTGTACTCCGGTCACATAAGCAATTAAACGTTCAAACCCTAAACCAAAGCCCGCATGTGGCACGGTGCCATAACGGCGCAGGTCACGATACCAACTGTAATCTTCTTTATTCATACCTAATTCAGCCAAGCGGCGATCAAACTGTTCTAAACGCTCTTCACGTTGAGAACCACCAATGATTTCACCGATGCCAGGGGCCAGAACGTCCATGGCGGCAACCGTTTTTCCATCTTCATTCATACGCATATAGAAGGCTTTAATATCTTTTGGATAGTTTTTAACTACCACGGGCGCTTTAAAGTGCTTCTCAGCTAGATAACGTTCATGTTCAGAAGAAAGGTCAATACCCCAACTTACTGGGTTTTCGAAGCTTTGACCACAGTTAATTAGAATTTCGATCGCGTCGGTATAGTCAACTTGGGCAAAATCAGACGTTACAAATTTTTCTAGGCGAGAAATCGCTTCATTGTCTACGCGTTCGGCAAAGAAGGCCATGTCATCAGCGCGTTCTTCTAAAACCGCTTTGAAAACATACTTCAGCATGCTTTCGGCCAGTGCTGCGATATCGTTCAGGTTAGCAAAGGCAACTTCCGGTTCAACCATCCAGAATTCAGCCAAGTGGCGACTGGTGTTGGAGTTTTCTGCACGAAACGTTGGGCCAAACGTATAGATTTTGGACAATGCACAGGCATAAGTCTCGCCGTTTAACTGACCGGATACGGTCAGGAACGACTCACTACCGAAGAAGTCCTGATTGTAATCAACCAATCCTTTATCGTTGCGCGGCAGGTTCTCCAGATCCAGTGTGGAAACACGGAACATCTCACCTGCACCTTCCGTATCGGCAGCGGTAATAATAGGGGTAGAGACCCAGAAATAACCTTGCTCATCGAAGAAGCGGTGGATTGCCTGAGCAAGCGTGTGTCTGACGCGAGCAACCGCCCCAATGATATTGGTACGCGGACGTAGGTGAGCCACTTCACGCAGATATTCAATAGTATGGCGTTTAGCCGCCATTGGGTAAGTGTCTGGGTCGTCAATCCAACCGGAAACCTGAACGTCAGTGGCTTGCAGTTCAAAAGATTGGCCTTCACCCGGTGAGGCGGTGACTTTACCGGTGATAATCACTGAACAACCGGTAGTCAGGCGTAACACTTCGTCCTGATAATTAGGCAGAGAATGATTAATGACAGCCTGTAATGGATTAAAGCACGAACCGTCATAAACGGTCAGAAAGGATATACCGGCTTTAGAATCACGCCGGGTACGTACCCAACCGCGTACGGTGACTTCGCTGTCAACCGCGGCACGGCCTTGCAGTACGTCGACTACAGGCACTACGCTCATAAATTTCTCTCTTATGATGTTAAATTATCTGAAGTTTATTTTAGGTCGCTTCATATTTACTGCGACCTGACTCTTAATTACGTGCTGCATGTTAACTGACATACAGAAAACAGCAATATCCGTCATACAACATTAGTCATTCGCTTAAAGATACAGGTACTTTTAGCGTGATGGCTTATTGAATGCCGAGGTAACTGATAAAGGTACTAAAAAAAGCCGCCTTTTTACAATAGAAGGACGGCTTTTCTTTTTATTCACCCCATTAGTGTGGTGAATCAATTACCACGTTTCATGAGTGGTAAATTAAAGGCTTTATGTAATGCTTTGACGAACGCTTTATCCTGACAGATGGTTTTTCCGGGGCTGTCTGACAGTTTAGCCACGGGTTTGCCATTACACTGAATCAGTTTTATCACGATGTTAAGCGGGCTGACATGAGGAATATCGCAGGTAAGGCGCGTTCCGATGCCAAACACCAGTTTAACCCGAGTATGAAAACGCGTGTACAATGCCAGCGCTTTATCCAGATTGAGGTTATCAGAAAACACTAACATTTTTGTTAGTGGGTCGATTCCCAAGTTCTGATAGTGAGCAATGGCTTTTTCACCCCATTCAAAGGGATCGCCCGAGTCATGTCTTAGGCCTTCGTACTGGCTGGCAAACTGAATGCCGAAATCGCGTAAAAAGGCATCCATCGTAATGCAGTCCGTCAGTGCGATTCCCAGTAGATCAGGATATTCATCCAGCCAGCCCTGTAGAGCAGCGCGCTGGCTGTTAGCCAGTACCGGGCTTATCTGTTGGAAAGCTTGAAACCACTCATGCGCCTGAGTTCCTATTGGCGCAAGATTCAGGCGGCGAGCCAAATCGTAATTACTGGTTCCCGCCAAGTAAGGAGAAAACTCTTGTTGCAACAGAGTAACAATATCGTGCTGAACGGCTTTGCTATAGCGGCGGCGAGTCCCAAAATCAGAAATTCTGAATTGCGACAGGTCGACATCTGCATAATCCTGACGGAAGCGGGTCAATTTTTCTTTTAAATGCAAGATTGCCTGTTCCGTACCGATATCCGGCGTTCTGTGACGGTGTATGGTTTCGCTAATCACTGCTAACAGCGGAACTTCCCACAGAATAGTTTCATACCAAAGTCCAGTAATGCGAACCTTTAGTCGACCTTTTTCATTGCTTATGTGCACCTGAGACGGATTGAAACGAAAGGTTTTTAACCAGTCGAGATAGTCCCGTTGGAAAAAAGGCAGCGAGGCCAGATATTGATACTCATCTTCAGTTAATGTTAACTCTCGCATTAATGATATCTGTTGACGAATTTCATCTGCATATTCACCCAGAAGATCTTCGCTGCGACAGCGAAACTCCGCGACCACAGTGGTATTACTATAGCGATGAAAAACAGCCTGCTGCATATGCAGTTTATAAGCATCGGTATCTAATAATGACGTAAGGATAGGGGTTGCCTGTTGTTTCATGTTGCGATTACTGTTTTCTCATTAGGTGACGCACTGAAATATCCAGAGAGTATACCTTTAATATCAGGTTTATAAACCCAGAAAATGTGCGGTTTCCACTCTGGCTTTTTACTGAATCAGGCACAATACGGAATAATTTCCGTGAAGAAAATGATTATTTTTCGTGTTTAGGCGGTTGGAATTTTGCATCTGATTGTTAAGAAGCATAGACTCATTTAATAAATTACTTGAACAACCTCATCTTTTTATAAAGGTTTTTTATGACCCAGAAACCCCAAGCGAAGTACCGTCAGGATTACCGCAAACCTGACTTCACCATTACTGATATCGATTTATCTTTTGATTTAGCACCAGAAACCACTCAGGTAACGGCTATCAGCCAAGTTCAACGTCAAGGGGAGAAAGGGGCGGCATTGGTCTTAGACGGTGAAAACCTGACGCTTATTTCCATCAGCGTGAACGATATTCTCTGGACGAACTATCAACAGCAGGACGGTAAACTGGTGTTAGAGCAGTTACCGGATAGTTTTACGCTGAAAATTGTTAATGATATACACCCTGCGGCCAATAGTGCGCTTGAGGGGTTATATCTTTCCGGCGAGGCGCTGTGTACCCAGTGCGAAGCCGAAGGTTTCCGCCATATTACGTATTATCTCGATCGTCCCGATGTTTTGGCGCGTTTTACCACGCGTATTGTGGCGGATAAACAGGCGTATCCTTATTTATTGTCTAACGGTAACCGCATTGCTCAGGGCGATTTGGACGACGGTCGTCACTGGGTACAATGGCAGGATCCTTTCCCTAAACCGTGTTATTTGTTTGCGCTGGTCGCCGGTGACTTTGACGTGTTGAGCGATACGTTTGTTACCTGTTCCGGCAGAAGCGTGGCATTGGAGCTGTTTGTCGATCGCGGGAATCTCGATCGTGCCGATTGGGCAATGACCTCACTGAAGAATGCCATGAAGTGGGATGAGCAACGCTTTGGCCTAGAGTATGATTTAGATATTTATATGATTGTTGCCGTTGATTTCTTCAATATGGGTGCGATGGAGAATAAAGGGCTAAACGTGTTTAACTCCAAGTATGTTTTAGCCAAGGCAGAGACGGCCACCGATAAAGACTATCTGAATATTGAAGCGGTGATCGGTCATGAATATTTCCATAACTGGACGGGAAACCGAGTTACCTGTCGGGACTGGTTCCAACTGAGTCTGAAAGAGGGGTTAACCGTTTTCCGCGATCAGGAGTTTAGTTCCGATCTAGGCTCTCGCGCAGTGAATCGTATTGACTCGGTACGCGTCATGCGGGGAGCGCAGTTCGCTGAAGATGCTAGCCCAATGGCGCATCCTATTCGTCCCGATAAAGTGATTGAAATGAATAATTTCTATACCTTGACGGTGTACGAAAAAGGATCGGAAGTGATCCGTATGATGCATACCTTACTGGGAGAAGAAAAATTTCAGGCGGGAATGAAGCTTTACTTCCAACGACATGATGGCAGTGCCGCGACCTGTGATGATTTTGTTCAGGCGATGGAAGATGCTTCCGGTATCGATTTGACCCTGTTCCGCCGCTGGTATAGTCAGTCAGGAACACCACAGTTAACGATACGTGACAGCTACGATAGTGCAAAACAGCAATATAGCTTAACGATTAGCCAATTTACGCCAGCAACTCAGGATCAGGCGGAAAAGTTACCGTTACATATTCCATTGAGTATTGAACTGTATGCAGATAGCGGCGAAGTTATTCCTCTCTATTCTGCGGGGCAACCGGTAAATTCAGTGCTGAATATTACTCAGGCCGAACAAACGTTGGTGTTTGATCGCGTGCCGCAGCAACCTATCGTTTCTCTGCTGAGAGAGTTTTCAGCGCCAGTTAAGTTGGATTACCCTTATACGGATAAGCAACTGGCATTTTTAATGCAGTATTCCACCAACGATTTTTCCCGTTGGGATGCCGCGCAAATGCTGTTGGCGAAATACATAAAAGAAAATGTCACTCGATTACAAAAAGGTGGGGCGTTTGAATTACCGTTACATGTGATTGATGCTTTCCGCGCTATTTTATTAAGCGATCGATTAGATCCCGCACTGGCTGCGCTGATATTAAGCTTGCCGTCAGAAAATGAGATGTCAGAACTTTTTGATATTATCGATCCTGATGCTATTCACCAAGTTAGGGGTGAATTAGTCCACTGTTTTGCACAAGAGATGCAAGATGAGTGGCTGGCGGTATGTTTAGCCAATAAAACCGATGAATATCGTATTGAACACCGAGATATTGCCAAGCGGGCATTAAGCAATACTTGTCTGGGCTATTTAGCATTTACTGAGACGGAGTTCGCCAATAATCTGATTAGCCAACAGTATCATCAGGCTAATAATATGACCGATGCTTTAGCCGCATTATCCGCAGCCGTTGCAGCGCAACTACCGTGTCGTGATAAATTAATGCAGGCATTTGATGAGCGCTGGCATCAAGATGGTTTGGTCATGGATAAATGGTTTATATTGCAGGCCAGTAGCCCAGATAGTGCGGTGCTTAAAAATATTAAAGCGTTATTAAATCATCGTTCTTTCAGCATGAATAATCCAAACCGGATCCGTTCATTAATTGGTGCTTTTGCTTCCACTAATCCATCGGCATTCCATGCAAAAGATGGCAGTGGTTATGCATTTTTAACTGAAATTCTGATTGAGCTGAATCAGAAAAATCCACAGGTTGCTTCACGTCTGATTGAGCCATTAATTCGTCTTGGTCGTTACGATCGGTCTCGCCAGATATTAATGCGTAATGCGTTGGAAAAATTGACGAAACTGGATAATCTTTCAGGCGATTTATTTGAGAAAATTAGTAAAACGCTGAATGGGGAATAACCCTGTTTGACCTGAATAGCCGGCGATGAGCCGGCTTTTTTATGCATATTTTATCTGTATAAAAGCTCGATTGCCTGTTATTAATCATTTCCTTTAACAGGCTAATACGGAATAATCTGTCTCCGGTCGATAGCCCGGACTAATAACCAATTCCATCGGGCTGCGTGGGTTGTCATTTTGGGCTAGTTTGTAAGGAGGAATATGTTTTACCCTTTTATTAGAAAAGCATTGTTTCAGCTCGATCCGGAACAGGCTCACGAATTTACCTTTCGCTTACTTCACCGTATTAATGGTACGCCACTGCAGTCTCTTATTCGCCAATCCGTTCCCAATAAACCGGTTAGATGTATGGGGCTTAATTTTAAAAATCCATTAGGATTAGCGGCTGGCCTAGATAAAGACGGTGAGTGTATTGATGCTTTTGGGGCAATGGGGTTTGGATCGATCGAAGTTGGTACCGTTACGCCAAAGCCACAGCCCGGTAATGAGAAGCCAAGACTCTATCGGATCGTGGCGGCGGAAGGGTTGATCAACCGAATGGGATTTAATAATCTCGGCGTTGATAATCTGGTAGAGAATATAAAAAAGACACGCTTTGATGGAATAATCGGCGTAAATATTGGTAAGAATAAGGCCACACCGGTTGAACAAGGTAAAGATGACTATTTGATTTGTATGGATAAAGTATATCCTTACGCGGGCTATATTGCGGTAAATATATCCTCTCCGAATACGCCCGGATTGAGAACGTTACAATATGGTGAAGCGTTGGATGATCTATTAGCCGCAATTAAAAATAAGCAAATTGAATTAGAAAAACGTCATGCTAAATACGTTCCTATTGCCGTTAAGATCGCACCGGATCTTTCTGAAGAGGAATTGATCCAGGTAGCCGATGGTTTAATTCGACACAATATCGACGGTGTTATTGCAACCAATACTACTCTAGATCGAAAATTAGTCGATGGGCTAATTAATAGCGATCAATCAGGTGGATTAAGTGGTCGACCTTTACAGCTTCGTAGTACTGAAATTATTCGGCGTTTATCCACAGAATTAAAAGGGAAATTGCCTATTATTGGGGTGGGTGGAATAGATTCATTAACCTCAGCCAGAGAGAAACTGGACGCAGGATCTTCATTAATTCAAATATATTCCGGCTTTATTTATAAAGGCCCGAGTCTGGTGAAAGACATTCTCACACATATTTAATCTTATTTCTTATTAATTGATCGCCGGGGGTTTATTTTTCCTCCCGGTTGTTCTATATTTTAAACGTTTGTGATTACGTTTATATTGTTAGTGATAATTATCGGAATCTTTATCCAGTTAATTAGATAATATCGGACGTTATCAGAGATGAAGATTAAATTAAATATGCTGCTTAGTTTAAGGAAAGTGTAATGAGGATTAAGCCAGATGATAACTGGCGCTGGTATTTTGACGATGAACACGATCGGTTAATGTTAGATTTATCTAATGATATGATTTTCCGCTCTCGATTCTCGGCCAAAATGTTGACGCCTGATGCGTTTACCGAATCCGCATTTTGTGTTGATGATGCCGCGCTATTTTTTGAATTAGAAGAATGCTGCCGTTGCTTATCTCTAACTAATGACCAGCGTGCAGAATTGAATTTGAATGCGCTAACGGCGCATCGTTTTTTAAAACCATTGATGCCCAAGAGTTGGCATTTCGTTCAGCAGAAGGTGGAATTACAGCCTCAGAATAACGAGATAGTTGCCGTTACTCTGATTGATAGTGCTGAGACAGCATTACTGCTGGTGGTTGATGCAGGAGAGAACGCCAGCCTGTGTTTGGTGGCTCAGCCTTATCTAGCGCTCTCTGGTAAAGCTCTGCAACTGGGTGATGCGATTAAAGTGATGCACGATAGAATGAGTGCCGTCAGTATCGTTAGTCAGGATTCGTCCCCAGATTATCTGTTTGCCCAAGCGGTATAACCAAACTAGCTTAATTTATTAAGCTAGTTTGATATTGCCTTTCGGTATGCAGCTACAGGCAAGTATCGAACCATCTCTTTTTATTGCCCCTTTTCTCATGGCACTGACTTCTCCCGTTTCCAGTTTGATTCTGCAGCACCCACATATACCCGCTCGACAAGAGTAGGGGATTTGAATACCGTTTTGCTCTAATTGCTCCAACAGTACCTGCTGATTATTCCCAATAAAGGTGTGCTCACCGTAGTCGATCACGACTTCTTTTGGTTCCACCTTTTCCTGTTCAAGCATTTCAATGGGGTCTTTAGATTTATAAACTCGGGCAGGGTGCGTCGCCAACACTTCAATAGAATCCCCTAAACGTATCACGCCGTGGTTGCGGGCAATCATATTCTGACCAAAATCCACATCGCCATTGTCTGCTGTTCTGAACTGTTGAAGAGTGCGAAGCGGCTCTCCCTGAGGATGCTTACGGCCACTTTCTGTATTGACGGTGGTTAAAACACAGCGGCTACAGGGTTTAACCAAGTCAAAAATAACTTCACCAATTCGGATGGTTTGCCAACTGTCTTCTACGAAGGGATCTGCATCACGAATGATCAAATTAGGTCGGAACTGTTCAATCACTATGCTGCCAGAGCAGCGTGACTGTAGTGCCTGAAATGAAGTTTCGTTAATCAATAAGTATGGGAAACCGTCGGCAAACCCAAGGGGGACTTCAGGGCGATTTTTTACCCGACGGGTAAGTTCTGGGCCAACCCAACGAAGCTGTACTTCTTTATTCAAATAACCACTTAACCATTGGTTAATACTGTCAGGGGCAATATGAGCCGTAAAATGGTTTCCCCATACTTCAGTTGGAGAACGTATTTGAGAAAAATCGTTAAAAGCCACCATCTTATTTTGCCCATCAGGCGCAGTAATTGATACACCGTTAATCAGCAAGGCCGGCATAAAACGGACTAGCAGTGGATATTGTCGGGCGGTAACGAATGTTCCATTTGGGTCGGTCACCATAAAAATACGGTCAAATGCCAAACCACTTTCACCTGCTTGGGCATGAGAAAGTTCTAGACCTCTCATTGATTTAACTGGATGAACATATAAACGAGAAAGAGTAACCACGTAACAACTCCTGGTAGCAGGTGAAATCCATAGACGTCAGTGACTAACAATATGATATGGCAGCATAATTAATTATGTAACCTGGAGAGTATCGATACTGAACAGCAGTGATTCGAGATTTCACTCATTAATAGAGGGTAACTTTATGACAAAGCGCATGGATTGGCTATAATGCACCACTATTTTTATTATGTGGTGTAACTTTATGATCTCTCTGTTTGCCAGTACGGCGCGTGGGCTGGAAGAATTATTAAAAACTGAGCTGGAAGCGCTGGGGGCAAGCGCCTGTAAAGTGGTGCAGGGCGGTGTGCATTTTGAGGGTGATGAACGCCTGATGTATACCAGTTTACTTTGGAGTCGGTTAGCTTCACGTATTTTGTTGCCGTTGAGCGAGTTCCGCGTATACAGCGATATGGATCTGTATCTTGGTATTAACGCTATCAACTGGCCTTCCTTATTTGGGGTGGATAAAACCTTTGCGGTTAATTTCACCGGTACCAATGAAGAGATTCGCAATAGCCAGTATGGTGCTCTGAAAGTAAAAGATGCCATTGTTGACAGCTTCACGCGGAAAGTACAACAGCGTCCAGATGTGGCGAAAGTTCAGCCTGATATTCGTATCAATGTCTATTTACAAAAAGATCGCGCCAATGTTGCCATTGACTTAAGCGGTGATGGTTTACATCAGCGTGGATATCGCGATATGGCAGGTCAGGCTCCGTTAAAAGAGAATCTAGCGGCAGCGATTGTGATGCGTTCTGGTTGGCTGCCAGAAACGCCAATGGTTGATCCGATGTGCGGTTCAGGAACGTTGCTGATTGAAGCAGCGATGGTGGCGGCGGATATTGCACCGGGACTGCGTCGTGATTATTGGGGTTTTAACCAATGGCTTGGACATAATGCTGAATTATGGCGTGAATTGCTGGCAGAAGCACAGGTCAGAGCCAGTCGTGGAGTCAATAAAACCCAATCACGTTTCTATGGTTACGACCACGATCGTCGGGTCATTGAGATTGCTAAAAACAATGCTCGTCGGGCGGGTGTTGCTAGCCTGATTCAGTTTGAAACTCAGGAAATGACGCGTTTGACTAATCCATTACCCGACTGTCAAAAAGGAACGGTGCTCAGTAACCCACCTTATGGCGAACGTTTGGATAGTGAACCAGCGCTGATTGCGTTACACAGTGCGCTGGGCCAGATAATGAAGCGATATTTTGGCGGATGGAATCTCTCTTTATTCAGTGCATCACCAGAACTGTTAAGCTGCTTGCAACTGCGAGCTGGGCGTCAGTTTAAAGCTAAAAATGGTCCGCTGGATTGCGTACAGAAAAATTATTCTTTGGCTGAAAACAGTGAAAGAAGTTCACCGCAGGGCGATTATTCCACAGGGGTGGATGGTGAGAAAAACGGTGAGCAATCCGTACAAATTGCGGCAGACTTTGCCAACCGGCTGCGAAAGAATGTGAAAAAGTTAGAGAAGTGGGCGAAACAGGAAGGTATCGAGTGTTATCGCCTTTACGATGCAGATTTACCTGAATATAACCTAGCGCTCGATCGTTACGGCAGTAAATACGTTTTGCAGGAATATGCACCGCCCAAAACGGTCGATCCACAAAAAGCACGTCAGCGACTGTTTGATGCGATTAATGCTACGTTGGCGGTTCTTGAATTACCTGCCAGCGCATTAATTTTAAAAGTACGGGAAAGACAAAAAGGCAAAAGTCAGTATGAAAAACTGGCACAGAAGGGTGACTTTTTCCTCGTCAATGAATTTGGTGCCAAACTGTGGGTTAATCTGACCGACTATCTGGATACAGGCCTGTTCCTCGACCATCGTATCGCGCGGCGTATGTTGGGGCAGATGAGTCGCGGTAAAGATTTTCTTAATCTGTTTGCCTATACCGGGTCAGCCAGCGTGCATGCCGGAATTGGTGGTGCACGTACTACCACGACGGTTGATATGTCACGTACCTATTTGGAATGGGCTGAACGTAACCTACGAGCCAATGATTTGGTTGGCCGGCAGCATCGGTTGGTTCAAGCGGATTGTCTGGGTTGGATGCATGAAACAAATGAACAGTTTGATGTGATCTTTATCGATCCTCCCACCTTCTCCAACTCCAAACGTATGGAAAACAGTTTTGATGTACAGCGTGACCATATGGCATTAATGGCGGATTTGAAAAGAATGCTGCGTCCTGGAGGCACCATCATGTTCTCCAACAATAAGCGTGGCTTTAAGATGGATATGGATGGTTTAGCTAAACTTAAGCTGAATGCACAAGAGATCTCCGAGAAAACGCTGTCTGCCGATTTCGCCCGTAACCGACAAATTCATAATTGCTGGCTGGTTTCTCATGCCGGTGAGGATAAGTAACAGATGTCTTTAATTAATATGTCAGGCGCATGGCTGTCATTCAGCGATGCTCCACTACTCGATAATACTGAACTGCATATTGAACCCGGTGAGCGTGTTTGTCTGGTTGGGCGCAATGGTGCAGGTAAATCTACGCTATTAAAAATTCTGAACCGCGAAGTGCCGTTAGATGACGGACAATTGGTATTTGAACAGGATCTCGTCGTGGCTCGTCTACAACAGGATCCCCCTCGTAACGTGGAAGGCAGCGTATTTGATTTTGTGGCAGAAGGCGTTGAGAAGCAGGCGGAACAGCTAAAAGAGTATCATCATCTGTCTCAATTAGTGGGAAGCGATCCCAGCGAACAAAACCTGAATAGGTTAGCCAGTTTACAAGAGATGCTGGAACATCAGGGTAGCTGGCTGATTGATAGCCATATTCGTGCGGTGCTGGCTAAGCTGGAACTGATAGCTGATGCGCCATTATCGTCCTTGTCGGGTGGTTGGTTACGTAAAGCGGCGTTAGCTCGCGCATTGGTCTCTTCTCCTGATGTATTGCTACTTGATGAACCTACTAACCATTTGGATATTGAAACCATTTCTTGGCTGGAAGAGTTTCTGAAAGAGTTTGATGGCAGTATTGTCTTTATCTCCCATGACCGTTCATTTATTCGCAGTATGGCAACACGTATTGTTGATTTAGACCGCGGTAAGCTTGTCTCTTGGCCCGGTAACTACGACCTTTATCTGGAAGGGAAAGAAGAAGCATTGCGGGTTGAAGAGTTGCAAAATGCAGAGTTTGATCGCCGTCTAGCTCAGGAAGAAGTCTGGATCCGTCAAGGGATTAAAGCACGTCGTACCCGTAATGAAGGGCGAGTTCGGGCGCTGAAAGCGATGCGTAATGAACATGCCGCTCGCCGTAGTACCATGGGGACAGCGAAAATGCAGGTGGAAGAGTCACTGCGCTCAGGGAAAATCATTTTTGAACTGGAGAATGTAAGCTATAGCGTGGCGGGAAAAACGCTGGTAAAAGACTTTTCAGTTCAGGTTCAGCGCGGAGACAAGATTGCCCTGATTGGTCCAAATGGCTGCGGTAAAACGACATTATTAAAGCTGATGCTACAGCAGTTGCAGCCCGAAAGCGGTAAGGTGTATTGTGGGACTAAGCTGGAAGTCGCCTATTTCGATCAGCATCGGGCTGAATTAGATCCGAATAAAACCGTTATTGATAATCTGGCGGATGGCAAACAAGAAGTGATGGTTAATGGTCGTTCTCGTCACGTATTGGGCTATCTGCAAGACTTTCTGTTTCATCCTAAACGCGCCATGACACCGGTGCGAGCATTGTCTGGTGGGGAACGTAATCGTCTGTTACTGGCCCGTTTGTTTTTAAAACCCAGCAACTTACTGATCCTCGATGAACCAACCAACGATCTGGATATTGAAACGCTGGAACTGCTGGAAGAGTTATTAAATGACTATAGCGGCACCGTGCTGTTGGTCAGTCACGATAGACAATTTGTTGATAACTCGGTAACCGACTGCTGGATTTTTGAAGGGCAGGGGGTAATTAAGCAGTATGTTGGTGGTTATTTTGATGCCCATCAACAACAGGCGAATGTCAAAGAATTACGCGCTCCGTCCTCTGCTTATGCTGTAGACTCTAAGTCTGTGGCACAAAAAGCGGAAGAAAAGAAACGCACTAACAATAAATTAAGCTATAACCAACAGCGTGAACTGGAAGGGTTACCCGCTCAAATAGAGAAACTTGAGGCTGAGGTTGCTGAGTTTCAGGCTAAAGTCAGTGATGCTTCGTTCTTTAATCAACCCCATGACGTAACGCAAAAAATACTCATGGATTTGGCAACTAAAGAGCTAGAGTTTGAAAAGGCGTTTCTGCGTTGGGAAGAGCTTGAATCTCAGAAAAACGGATAACGCAGGACATAAAACCTGTGTTAAATGATTTAAAAACAGCCAGTTGATCGAATAAAATCAAGTTTTTGATGAACTTTATTAACAGAAAAAATAAATAATATGATAAAAATATTATTCGAAATGATGGTTAATAAGGTAATTATCAGCCTGTTTGAAGATACTTTTCAATTTGATGGATTATACTTGAGCGATCTAATGGGTGTTTTTTCTGAATGATAAAAGGTGGTAGCAATGTGTACTGATGCGGGTTGTTCCCATGCATCACTGCCACGGGTAAATATCAAACAGGCCCAAGGTGATGCAGTAATAATAGAAAAAACGGATGATAAGTTGGTTTTATGTCCACAATGTGATTGGATGGTAAAACTTCCAGATATCAACGAAGGGGACAAGGCTGTTTGTCCCCGCTGCCACACGACTTTGAGTGCATCATGGGTAGAACCCGTGTTACAACCCGTCTGTTGTGCCATTAGTGCATTATTGATGATGGTGTTTGCCAATCTGTTTTCTTTTGTCAATATGCAGGTTTCCGGTATCTACAATCAGATTAAACTGATGGAGATTGCCGAGGCGATGGTCAGTGATGATTACGCCAGTCTAGCAACATTATTCATTGTTTTTGTTCAGTTGATTCCGGCATTTTGTATGGTTGCCATCATCTTGCTGTGTCTAAAAGTTAAACTCCCTTACCGGCTGAAAGTGATTATGGGGCGCGTTATCTACCTCGCCAAAGTGTGGTGTATGGTGGAGATTTTTCTGGTCGGTGTCTTAGTAAGTTTTGTAAAATTAATGGCTTATGGAGACATTGGCATCGGCCCGAGCTTTGTGCCTTACTGTCTGTTCTGTTTGCTTCAGGTACGGGCGTTCCAGTGTTTAGATCGTTATTGGCTATGGCAAACGATTCAGCCCGCGCCGGATTTGCATCAAACTCCTCGGGTTGGGATGTCCGGTTTGAAACAAGGGCTAAGATCATGTCCTTGTTGTATGGCAATTTTACCGATTGATGAGCATAAATGCCCTCGTTGTCATACGGTTGGTTACGCCAGACGGCCTAATAGTTTGCAGTGGACGCTCGCACTATTAGCGACATCCATTATGCTTTATATACCCGCTAATATTTTGCCTATCATGGTGACTGAAGTATTAGGGAATCCAATGGCATCCAATATTATTTCCGGTGTGATCATTTTGTGGGAGGATGGTTCTTATCCTGTCTCATTGGTGATATTTATTGCCAGTATTCTGGTTCCTACCTTGAAAATAATGGCTATCGGTTGGTTGTGCTATGACGCTTCTGGAGCGGGGAAGAGAGATAGCAAACTGGATCGTGAGAAGATGCATTATCTTTATGAAGTTGTTGAGTTTGTTGGCCGCTGGTCAATGATAGATGTATTTGTGATCGGGGTATTGTCATCACTGGTTCGAATGGGACAATTGATGAGTATCTATCCTGACGTTGGTGCCGTACTGTTTGCTGTGGTGGTTATTTTAACCATGATTGCGGCTATGATGTTTGATCCCCGTCTTTTGTGGGATCGTAAAAAGTGATTAACCAATAAGGAGCCTGATCGTGCAGGAAAGTCATCAGGACGTAGCTAAAGTTGAAAAAATGAAACGCTGGTCGCCAGTGTGGATCATTCCGATTGTGACGGTACTCATTGGTGCCTGGATTCTTTTTTACCACTTTAGTACCCAAGGGCCCGTGGTTACGTTAATTGCGGCTAATGCAGAAGGTATTGAGGCAGGAAAAACAGCAATTAAGAGTCGTAACGTCGGTATTGGTATGGTGGAGAGCGTCAGTCTAAGTGATGACCTGAAGCAAGTGATTGTTACCGCACGTTTACACGATGGCATGAATAAACTGTTGAATAAAGGCACGGTTTTTTGGGTAGTGAAACCTCAAATTGGTCGGGAAGGCGTCTCTGGTTTGAATACCTTGCTTTCTGGCGCTTATATTGAGTTACTACCCGGGCATGATAAGCAGGAACAGAATAAGTTCACGCTAGAAGAGAACGCGCCTTTAGCATCAGCCGATACGAAGGGATTACGCGTTTCCCTAGAGAGTAAACAACCAAGCCGTCTGAATGCAGGCGATCCGGTGCTGTTTCGTGGTTTCCGTGTAGGTACTGTGGAAAGTAGTGAGTTTGATCCAAAAGAGCGGGTAATGCGGTATAGCCTGTTTATTATGGATGCTTACCGTGGGTTGGTGACCAGCAACGTTCGCTTCTGGCAAGATAGCGGTATCGCTTTTGATATGTCATCACAAGGTGTTCGGGTTGAAATGGCCTCACTGGATACACTGGTGGCAGGTGGTATTAGTTTCGATTTACCTAACGGCTGGTCGTTAGGCGATCCGGTTAAAGACAACGAAGAGTTTGAGCTTTATTCCGATCAGAAGAGTATTCAGGAGTCTTTGTATACCCGACATGAAGATTTCTTGTTGTATTTTGAAGACTCGATTCGTGGCCTTCAGCCAGGCGCTCCTGTTGAGTTCAGAGGAATTAGGGTTGGTACTGTTTCAGAGGTGCCGTTCTATATGCCAGAATTGAGAAGCTCAAAAGATAATAATTACTATGTCCCTGTATTGATTCGTATTGAGCCGGATCGGATTCAAAATCGGTTTGGTAAAGATTTTGATATGAAGGCCCATTTGTTGTCATCGATAGATACTGACGGCCTGAGAGCGTCTCTGAAATCGGGTAACCTGCTAACCGGCGCGCTGTTTGTCGATCTCGATTTCCATAAGGATGCGAAATCGTGGAAAGGGCCAAAAGAAGTCTATGGACATCCGATTATCCCGACTATGCCGGGTGGCCTAGCAGAAATTCAGAAACGTTTAATGACGGTATTGGATAAAGTAAATAGTATGCCGGTTGAACCGATGTTGGCGGAAATGACCAATACCTTAAAAGAAACCCGCAGTATGATGACCAGTTTGAATGCAATATTGTCTAGCAAAGAGGCTAATAACCTGCCTAAAGATATGCAGAAAACACTGACCGAGTTGAATCGTAGCCTTAAAGGACTTCAACCTGGCTCAACGGCATACGGCACCATGGTTGCAGATATGCAGCGCTTGGATCAGGTCATGCGTGAGTTGCAGCCAATATTGCAAAAACTGAATCAGAAGAGTAATGCATTGGTGTTTGAAGCGCCAAGTGCTAATGACCCTACGCCAAAAAAGGCCAATAACCAATGATGAAATGGACTATTGCAACCCTTGCGCTGTTATTAAGCGCCTGTAGCAGCCAGCCGCAGGTATCTTATTATCAGCTGCCATCAGCCAGTGCGGCTAAAAGTAGCTCAGCCGCTATTGCCGTTAACTCCGGTAAGCAGTTGTGGATTGAGAGTGTAACCGTGGCTGATTTTCTTAGCGGAACGGGTATTGCTTATCAAACCAGCAATGTGAAATACACCATTGCCAATAATAATCTCTGGGGTAGTAGCCTGGAGCAGCAATTAAAACAAGCATTAACTGATAATTTAAACGCTCAGCTCAACGGCTGGGTTGTTTCTGCGCAACCCATCGGTGGAAGCAGTGATGTGGATGTGCTGCGCGTAACGGTAAATGGATTTCACGGTCGTTATGACGGTTATGCTGTGGTTAATGGTTATTGGATATTGCAACACGGGAATCAAATTGTTCGTCGTCCTTTTGATATTGAGATGCCTCTACAAAAAGACGGCTATGATGAATTGGTTCACGCTTTGGCTAATGCCTGGCAGCAAGAGGCAATACAAATAGCAAAAGCGCTAAAGAATTAAATAAATCAATATAATGAGAACATTATTCGTTAATTACTGACGGATGTTGTTTAGAGCAGAGGTAGTAATGAAATTAAGTCGTATTGTTTGGAATTCATGTATTTTAGGTGCCGTACTGGCTGTTCCTGTTGCTAATGCAGACACATGGTCTATTGGGGCAGGGGCAGCGGTTGAAATGTACCCTTATAAAGGCGTTGATAACCAAGTCTCGCCTTTACCAGTGATTAATTATGAAGGTGACCACTTCTATATTCGCGGTATTGGTGCCGGTGCTTATGTCTGGAAAGATAGCCACAATCAACTGTCACTGGATCTCTATTACTCACCGTTACGTTTCCGGGCCAGTAAAAGTGACGATAACCAGATGAAGAAGTTGGATAACCGTGACTCGACTATGATGGGCGGTGCTAGTTATAAGCATACGGCTGACTGGGGTATTATCCGAACATCACTCTCTGCGGATATGTTGGATACAAGCAATGGCCTGCGTGCTGATGCTGCTTATTTACATCCTTTCGTATTGAATGATTTAAAGATTATTCCGGGAGTCGGTGCCGTTTGGTATAGCAGCAACTTTAATGACTATTACTATGGTATATCAGGTAAAGAGTCTAACCGTAGTGGTCTGGATAAGTATAAAGCTGACAGCAGTTGGTCACCTTATGCTGAATTGACCGCGACTTATAAGATCAATAATAGCTGGAGCACTTATGCTACAGGCCGTTATACAAGTCTGGCCAGTGAAGTGAAAGATAGCCCAATGGTAGATAAATCATATTCAGCAGCGGTTGCTGGTGGTGTTACTTACACTTTCTAATGCAGATTAACTGAAAGGTTGATTCTTTTCGGATAAAACCGGTCAATTGTTAAATTGACCGGTTTTATTTTATCCAAAATATCGGTTACGCAGGTTCGTTTTTATGACAGCGAATGGTCACTGATAGATATTGTGGCTTATCGCTGTGTACCTCAACCGGTTGGCTGGCATTGGCCGTCTCAACGCAGACCATGGTTTTATAGCCATCATCTTCCATATCTTTCATCGCGCTGGCACCTTCAGCCGCCGGGTTCCAGGTTACGACATCGCTGGCATTATGATGGTGAACTTCAATACTGCGACCCAAGACGGGATCCTTAATCACACTAAAGGATTCTGGCTGGCTATAAACACGATCTACAGGGCCCGCAAAGGTGAGTGTTTTATCGTGCGTGTCATGTTCAGTGCCGGTTATGGTATCGAGGTAATGAGAACCTAAACCGGATATGCTGACTTGAGAAATATCGGCAATATTGAAGTAAGTATGAAGCGCCGAAGTCATTGAGTAATCACCATGAGACTCCAGCTCAATTTCACAGGTAGTACCCAACTTAATACGAGCAATTAGGCAGAAGGCGTGAGGCCATATCTGTCGTGTTTGCTCGTTATCTTCTAGAGAGAAGGTAAGCCAGACAGCATCTTCATTTGCATCATGTGCAGTTAATTGCCAAAGCTCATTTCTGGCGAAACCATGAGCAGGGGAGGCAACTTTGCCAAACCAAGGCCAACAAATAGGAATTCCACCGCGAATTGGCGTGCCTTGTTTAAAATGACTGGCTTTGCTTAACCAGATTACAGGCTCTTCACCATTGGGCTGCCATGCCAATAAATGAGCGCCTTGTAGTGCAATAGCGCCCTTGGCTTTAGGGTGATTAACCACAATAATGGCTAATTCATCTTGTTTGCGTAGAGTCAAATAGGGAGTTAATTGTTGTTCTATTGGTAATGAAAAGAGAAAGTCTGACATAGCGTTGCCCTTTTAATCATAGCTAATTTGCAACTTGATACGGTGTAAATAAAAAGGGCAGCGATTACGCTGCCCTCTTGAATCAGAACGATTGATGTCTCTTATTTAGAAACGTGAGCAATCAGGTCTAATACTTTGTTTGAATAACCGATTTCGTTATCGTACCAAGCAACAATTTTCACGAAGTGATCGTTCAAAGAGATACCGGCTTTGGCATCAAATACAGAAGTGCATTTTTCGCCCAAGAAGTCAGTAGAAACAACGTCATCTTCGGTATAACCCAGAATACCTTTCAGAGCACCTTCAGAAGCAGCTTTCATTGCTTCACAGATAGCTTTATAAGAAGCTGGTTTGTCTAAACGTGCAGTTAAATCAACGACAGAGACATCTGGCGTTGGAACACGGAAAGACATACCGGTTAATTTACCGTTCAGTGAAGGAATAACTTTACCTACAGCTTTAGCTGCACCGGTAGAAGAAGGAATGATGTTCTGAGCTGCACCGCGGCCGCCGCGCCAATCTTTGTGAGATGGGCCATCAACGGTTTTCTGCGTTGCGGTAGTGGCGTGAACCGTGGTCATCAGTGCTTCAACAATGCCGAACTTGTCGTGCAGAACTTTAGCAACTGGAGCCAGACAGTTAGTTGTACAAGATGCGTTAGAAACGATGTCCTGACCAGCATAGGTAGAATCGTTTACGCCCATAACGAACATAGGCGTATCGTCTTTAGATGGGCCAGTTAACACCACTTTTTTAGCGCCAGCGGTGATGTGCTTACGAGCGGTAGCATCATCCAAGAACAGGCCAGTTGCTTCTGCAACAACATCAACGCCAACTTCTTTCCATTTCAGGTTTTCTGGATCTCTTTCCGCAGTTACACGGATTTTCTTGCCATTAACGATTAACTGACCGTCTTTCACTTCAACGGTACCTTTGAAACGACCGTGCGTAGAATCATACTTCAGCATATAAGCCATGTATTCAGCGTCGAGCAAGTCGTTGATTGCAACGATTTCAATATCAGTACGCTCTTGCGCAGCACGGAATACGAAGCGACCGATACGGCCAAAACCGTTAATACCTACTTTAATAGTCATGTTGTTCCACCAGCTTGTTTGTTAGTGAATGAAGCGAATTTAAAACCTGCCAATAAAATTACAAAAACCTTGCAAAACGTCAAGCGGAATCGTGTCAATCATTGTCAGCCATCACAAAAAATATTTGAGTACCAGTGAGAAACGCACGCAATTTTGCTGATTTTTTGTGCTTTTTAGGCAGTCTATCGGGTGTTGATTTTTCAATTATAACCCCATTCGATGCGAATTTGGGAATTATTGCTGTTTTGCTCACGAGAATGGTCACTTTTGCGATAAATCATCTGCCAAATTGTTAATTTATTGTTATAGTGTGAGGTCTGGAAGCTATTTTTGATCATCAGTGCTTTTTTTAGGGGGAAAGTGAATAACCCATTGAATAATAAAATCAAAGAATTATCAGATGTCCAACGCTATGTCACTCAGGAGCGCGGAACTGAAGCCCCTTTTACTGGGCATCTTTTGCATAATAAACAGGTAGGAATATACCACTGTATATGCTGTGATTCTCCGCTGTTTTACTCCGATACAAAATTTGATTCTGGTTGTGGATGGCCGAGTTTTTTTGAAGCAATGAGTCCGGATGCTGTTATCTATATTGATGATTACTCGCATAATATGCATAGAGTCGAGATTCGTTGCAACCACTGTGATGCGCATTTGGGACATGTTTTCCCTGATGGACCACCCCCTACCGGAAAGCGTTATTGTATCAATTCAGCCTCAATGGTTTTTGTTGATGAACAGAGTGGAGAGAAGACCCTCGGTTAAATTGTATCCGAATATTAACAAAATCGATTCAGCTTAATATTCGAACTAAATAATATTCGAGCCAGGTTTATTCATTTATGTTAACTCGCTGCGCAGACTTTCTGCATTAGCGTGCTGATTTGATGAGATGAAGTGAACGGTCTAGGCTCAATGTTGATTTGTCTCTGAAAGACATTGGGTTAGGTTAATCACAATACAACGAATAGAAAAAGGCCCGGTGATAAACCGGGCCTGAAAGACGATATGCTACTCAGAATAATTACTGGGTGTAGCTACAGCTTAAACAGTAAATATAGCGATAACCAGGATCGTTCATATTACCGAAGAAGCCCGGTTGTTTATTGATGTCTTCTGCGACCTGACGTAATGGCGCAGGAAGTTCAATTTTGATTGCTTCGGGCAATAGAGCGTTAACTGAAGCTGAAACTTGGCCCAACAGAATTTCCCTGACGGTCGGCTCCGTCACTGTCCATTTAATTTCATAATCTTTCAGTTTGGCGAGTTCTGCCGCCTTTTTAATGGCGTCGTCGAAATCGCCTAGTTGATCAACTAGGCCATTTGTTTTGGCATCTGAACCAATCCAGACTCGACCCTGAGCAATGCTGTCAACTTCTGCGGGTGTTTTATGACGAGACTTCGCGACTAGATTGATAAAGGTTCTATAACCATTCTCAATAGTTAATTGCATCATTTCAGAGAATTGTGGAGGCAACGCCTTGGTTACGGCTGTATCAGCCAATGGTGAGGTAGAAACCCCATCGGTATGGACACCAATAGCATCCAGCGAGTTTTCAAATGTGTTGATAACGCCAAAAATACCAATAGAACCGGTTAAAGTGCTAGGGCTGGAGATGATGTAATCCGCAGGTGTTGAGATCCAGTATCCCCCGAAGCTGCCATTCCGCCCATGGAAACGACAACAGGTTTGCCCGTTTCTTTCAGGGCCTGGACTTCTGAACGAATCATTTCCGATGCGGTGACACTACCACCCGGGCTATTTACCCGCAGTATGATGGCTTTGATTTTGTCGTTAAGGCGTGCGGCTCGTAGCTGCTTGGCAGTGGTATCACCGCCGACCATTCCCGGCATTTCAGAACCATCAACAATAGCGCCGTTAGCAAAAACTACCGCAATCTCCGACAATTTTGCTCTTTCAATAGCAGGCTCTGTCATTTGATAGTTATAGATACTGATAAAGTTGTAGTTCTTATTCTGCTGATCCCAACCAAATGCCTCTTTCAGCATTTTTTCTACCGCTGAGCGGGAAGATACCTCATCCACCAGTTTACTCTTTAGGGCGAACGCTGCGGTATCACCATCGCTGGCTTTTAATTGCTGAATTAGCTGGGTAGGTTCTGGGTAGAGCTCTGCGATCGAGATATTACGATTTGCTGCCACATCGGTCATATAGTTGGACCACAGTGTATTCACCCAACGGCTGTCGGACTGGCGAGCTTCAGGCGACATATTGTCACGAATAAATGGTTCGACTGCGGATTTATAGGTGCCTACGCGGAAAATATTGGTGGTGACTTTCAGCTTATCCAATAGCGATTTGTAATAGAGATTATTAGTGGAAATTCCGTTTAACAAAACAGAACCCTGAGGAGATAAATAGATCTTATTAGCAAAGCTGGCCAGATAATATTGACCCTGAGAATAACTATCCCCAATAGCATAGATTGGTTTTCCGCTATCGCGAAACTCCTTTAAGGCTTTACCGATATAACTCAGAGAAGGTTGGTCTGCACCGATAAAATTTTCCAGAGACAACACTATTCCGCTAATTTTTTCATCGTCTTTAGCTTGACGGATCTGTTTCACAATATCGAACAGTGAGTTTTCTTGAACGTCTTTATTACTGCCAATTAGCTCTTGCCCCAACTGACGGAATTTACTGTCAGAGCTTAAACTATCGACAACGGTACCGGTCAGGTTAACCAGCAATGCCCCTTTTTCAGGTTGAACTGTGGAATCTTGCATCTGTATATAAAGCGCAAAACCAATAAGTAGAACAAAGACGAAAATTAGATTACAAACAGCCTGGCGAATAAAATTAATAACCCGCCAAGAGAATTTAAATATGGTTGCAAAAATTTGCCATAGGGCTCGCATGTATACTCCATTCATTGAGCGGTAAAAAACATTGTTGGATATCCTAAAGCTTGGTGATAGAAAAGTCAGTGTTAAATAACCAATTGGTGACGTTATTTTTGTGTTCGTAACAAATAATTAACCTTACAATAGACAGTAACCCGTTTATCTGGAGAATTTTATGGATTCGTTAGAACTGTTACTTAACCGCCGTTCCGCTTCTCGCTTGTCTGAGCCGGCCCCCAAGATGAAGCGTTGCAGAACATTATTCGGGCAGGTATGAGAGCACCAGATCACGGAACGCTGGAACCTTGGCGTTTTATTATCATTGAAGGTGAAGCGCGCAGTCGGTTTGCGGATGTCTTGTTGGCGGCAGCGGTAGATGCCGGTCAGGATGAATCAGTACAGGAAAAATCGCAAAAGGGCCGTTTAGAGCTCCGATGATTATTACCGTGGTGGCCCATTGTACTGAACACCATAAAGTACCTCGTTGGGAACAAATAGCATCGGCAAGCTGTGCGGTTCAGGCAATGCAAATGGCTGCGGTAGCTCAGGGTTTTGGTGGTATTTGGCGTAGCGGTTTTTGGACTGAACATCCCATTGTTAGAGACGCTTTTGGCTGTCGAGAACAAGATATGATAGTCGGTTTTCTCTATTTGGGAACACCACTGGTGCAACCGGCAAAAGTTAAAGCACCAAATACCTCGCCTTTTGTTTCGTATTTTTAAAATTGATATTTCCGGGTACATATAAATAGTGTACCTGGAAATATCACTGTAATAATCATCGAATTTATCCCTTTCTTTGCGCTGTAATCTGAGCAATATATCCACGATCGGTATGGTATGACTTATCAATAGTGGCGAGTCGCGGTACTATATGCGCTTGATCTCCGTTTGCCACTCGGGCCGAAAAGAGGAATTGATAGATGACAGAGCAAAATATTCGTTTAACTCAGTACAGTCATGGGGCTGGTTGCGGCTGTAAAATATCCCCAAAAGTACTGGAAACGATCCTGCATTCTGAGCAAGAGAAATTTATCGATCCTCATCTGCTTGTGGGTAATGAAACCCGCGATGACGCAGCGGTTTACGATATAGGTAACGGTATCGGCATTATCAGTACTACCGATTTCTTTATGCCTATTGTTGACGATCCTTTTGATTTTGGGCGGATTGCGGCCACCAATGCCATCAGTGATATTTATGCTATGGGTGGAAAGCCCATTATGGCTATTGCCATCCTCGGTTGGCCCATCAATAAACTGGCACCTGAAATTGCTCAGAAAGTCATCGACGGTGGTCGTTATGTTTGCCAGCAGGCAGGCATAGCGCTGGCGGGTGGTCATTCAATTGATGCTCCAGAACCGATTTTTGGCCTAGCTGTTACAGGTATCGTGAGCACTGAACACATTAAGAAAAACAGTGCGGCAACGGCCGGATGTAAACTGTTTCTTACAAAGCCATTAGGTATTGGTGTACTGACGACGGCAGAAAAGAAAAGTAAGCTGTTGCCACAACATCAGGGAATTGCGACTGAAACCATGTGTCAGTTGAATAAACCAGGCGCAGAGTTTGCTAAAATTGAAGGGGTAACGGCGATGACCGACGTTACCGGTTTTGGACTGTTGGGCCATTTAAGTGAAATATGCCAAGGTTCAGGGTTGCAGGCCAATATCTGGTTTGATGCAGTGCCAAAATTACCGTGTGTGGAACAGTATATTGCTGAAGGTTGTGTGCCGGGCGGAACGCAACGCAACTTTGATAGTTACGGGCATCTTATTGGTTCATTGACTGATTTACAGCGGAACTTGCTGTGCGATCCGCAAACATCGGGTGGTTTGTTGATTGCTGTGACCTCTGAGGCTGAAGTGGAAGTACAGAAAATTGCCGCACAATACCAAATAACATTAACGGCAGTTGGCGAGTTGTTTGCTCCTCAGCAAGGCCGTGCATTGATCGAGGTTGATTAATGTCAACCAACAGCAGTGCTGATTATCAGCATGTATTTCTTCATGACATCCCATTGATTGATGTACGCGCTCCGGTCGAATTTGCTCAGGGCGCATTTGCTTATGCGACCAATTTGCCACTCATGATGGATGACGAACGTCAGGCGGTTGGTCTCTGTTACAAACAGCACGGGCAAAAGTCGGCTATTGAATTGGGGCAGCAATTGGTCAGTGGTGATGTTCGCGAACAACGAATCGCCCAATGGCGTGCTTTTTGCCAGCAATATCCTCAGGGGATTTTATATTGCATGCGTGGCGGTTTACGCTCCCATATTACGCAGCAGTGGCTTAAAGAGGCTGGTGTTGATTACCCATTGATAAAAGGTGGGTATAAAGCGATGCGTAATTTTCTGATAAACATAAACCAGCAGGTTGCCACCATGCCGCTGAAGGTGATTGGCGGAAACACCGGCAGTGGTAAAACTCGATTAGTAAAAGAGTTACCGTTTGGTATCGATTTAGAAGGTGCCGCTAAGCATCGTGGTTCTTCATTTGGAAGAACACTGGAAAACCAAAGTACACAGATAAATTTTGAGAACCGAATTGCCGTCTCTTTGCTAAAACAACAACACCAGGGTATTTGTCGCTGGGTGGTTGAAGATGAGGGTAAAACTATTGGTTCTAACCATGTGCCGTTGGAAATCTATGAGTCAATGCAAAATGCGAATTTAGTGGTTATTGAAGATCCTTTTGAGCTACGTTTGATGCGTTTGAAGGAAGAGTACATCGATACCATGATCGTTGGGTTTCAGCAGCAATATGGCGAAGATGATGGATGGGTGCGCTTTAGTCACTATCTTCACCATGGTCTGTTTGCCATTCGTAAACGGTTGGGAATGGAACGTTATCAGACATTGTTGAATGAGCTGGATAGTGCATTACATCATCAACAGACAGGACAAGGCAGTGATAAACATGAAAACTGGCTGGTGCCGCTGCTAATTGAGTATTATGACCCTATGTATAGCTATCAATTAAGTAAAAAATCCGATCGCATCCTGTTTCGGGGAGAATATAACGCTGTTCGTGATTTTTTGTTGAACGATAACCACTGATGCGCTTATTCATTGCCGAAAAACCGAGTCTGGCACGGGCTATTGCAGATGTACTGCCAAAACCACATAAGCGTCAGGATGGTTTTATTGTCTGTGGCAACGATCAGGTGGTTACTTGGTGCGTAGGCCATCTACTTGAGCAAGCTCAGCCCGATCAGTATGACGCTCGTTATGCGCGCTGGTCGCTTTCTGATTTACCCATTATTCCTGAAAAATGGCAGTTAAAGCCAAGAGACTCAGTAACCAAGCAGTTGAATGTGATTAAGCGGCTACTTGTTGAAGCCAATGAAGTCGTACATGCAGGAGACCCGGATCGGGAAGGGCAGTTATTGGTTGATGAGGTGCTTGATTATCTTGAGCTTGATGCCGATAAACGTCAGCAAGTACGCCGTTGCTTGATTAACGACCTTAACCCGCAGGCAGTAACCCGGGCTATTGATAAGTTGAGGTATAACCGGGAATTCATTCCACTCTGCGTTTCTGCACTAGCTCGGGCTCGGGCTGATTGGCTTTACGGTATTAATATGACCAGAGCCTACACGCTGCTGGGCCGTAATGCCGGATATAATGGCGTACTATCCGTTGGTAGAGTACAAACACCCGTGTTAGGCCTGGTGGTGCGTCGGGATGAAGAGATTGAAAATTTCGTACCGAAAGATTTTTTTGAAGTCAAAGCGCATGTTGTTACACAACAAACAGCAGAACGCTTTATTGCTATCTGGCAGCCCAGCGACTCTTGTGAGTCTTTTCTGGATGACGAAGGGCGATTACTTAACCGTACTTTAGCGGAACATGTGGTTAAGCGGATCACCGGTCAGCCAGCTTTTGTTACAGAATATAATGATAAGCGGGAAAATGATGTGGCACCGTTGCCTTTCTCGCTTTCAGCGTTGCAGATTGAGGCAGCCAAACGCTTTGGTTTTAGCGCACAGCAAGTGTTGGATCTCTGCCAGCGGCTATATGAAACCCATAAGTTAATTACTTATCCTCGTTCTGACAGCCGCTATTTGCCGGAAGAGCACTTTGCCGATCGCCATGCGGTGATTGCCGCTATTGAGACTCACCAGCCTGATATTTTTCCATTGCTCGTTGTTAATAGCGAAAAACGTAATCGCTGTTGGGATGATAAAAAAGTTGATGCTCACCACGCCATTATTCCAACTGCGCGTAGTTCCTCCGTCTCTTTATCCGCTGATGAACGGAAAATCTATCAGTTGGTTTCGCTTCAGTATTTGATGCAGTTTTGCCCGGATGCAATTTATCGCAAATGCGTCATTGAACTGGATATTGCCGGGGTAAATTTATTGCCAAAGCGCGATTTTTGGCTGAAGCCGGTTGGCGTATGTTGTTGGGCAGCAAAGAGCGTGATGAAGAGAATGAAGGAACACCATTACCGGTGGTACATAAAGGCGATGAATTGTTGTGCGAACAGGGGGAAGTCGTCGCAAGGCAAACCCAACCACCCCGTCCATTTACCGATGCAACGCTGTTATCGGCAATGACCGGTATTGCTCGTTTTGTACAGGATAAAGATTTAAAGAAAATATTACGGGCAACGGATGGATTAGGTACGGAAGCTACTCGAGCGGGTATTATCGAACTGTTGTTCAAGCGTCAGTTTTTACAAAAGAAAGGGCGGACGATTACCTCAACGGAAGCGGGTAGAGCACTGATTCACTGTTTACCTGAAATCGCGGCCCGTCCCGATATGACCGCGCACTGGGAATCTACGCTGACTCAGATTAGTGAAAAGCAGTGCCGCTATCAGGATTTTATGCAGCCGATGGTGGTGACTCTGCAAGATTTAATTGCTCAGGCAAAGCGTAATCGTATGCCTCAGGTATTTAAAAATATACAGCAAACGACAGAGATTGCAGCGGAAAAACCAAAGAAAAAGCGGGCTAAATCCAGCAAGAAAAAAAGTGAGGAGTAAGCATTATTCTAAACGCAGCGTGCGCTGATAAGCGCAAAGCAGGGGAATATCAGCTGGTGCTAGTGGGTAATTAAATGCTTCATCTGGAGTGACCCAGCAAAAATTGGTGTGGCAACGTAGTTGGATATCGCCTTGCCAAGCAACTACTCCCCAAGCCTGTAATTGAATAATGCGCCCCGGCTGTTGAATGGTACTGGTAGCAATATAGTCAGTAACCTGAATATGATGAATATTGAACTCTTCTTCTAACTCTCTAATTAATGCCTGTGCGGGTGTTTCACCTTGTTCAATTTTCCCTCCGGGAAATTCCCAGTAACCAGAAAGATCGCTTTGGTTATCCCGTTGAGCAATCAAGATCAGCCCCTGTTGTTGCATAATGGCCGCGACGACATTAACTATTTTCATATCGGTTTATCTGAGAGAAAAACCAGACCAATTAAAACAATCGGTCTGGTTGATTAAGTATCAGAGCTTAAACTCAGCCCAGATAGGTGCGTGGTCAGATGGCTTCTCCATGGAGCGGATATCATAATCAATCCCGGTAGAGACGCAGAGAGGTGCCAGAGATTGACTGGCGAGTATCAGGTCGATACGTAAACCTCGGTTGTCATCAAAACCACTGGAACGGTAGTCAAACCATGAGTAGCGATCGTGAGTTTCTTGATGGGCTTGACGGAAAGTATCAACTAATCCCCAATTGAGTAGTTTTCCCATCCATTCACGTTCTTCAGGTAAGAAAGAGCATTTTCCTGTACGTAACCAGCGTTTGCGGTTTTCATCCCCGATACCAATATCCAAATCGGTAGCGCTGATATTCATATCACCCATGATCACAGCAGGATGAGCAGGATTTAGATGTTGTTCCAGATACGATTGTAGGTCCGCATAAAATTTTTGTTTAGCTGGAAATTTAATCGCATGATCCCGACTTTCCCCCTGAGGGAAATAGCCATTGATGACGGTTAATAAGCCTGCAGGGGTTTCGATGTCGGCCATGATAATACGGCGCTGAGCATCGTCGTCATCAGTGGGAAACCCCTTTCTGACATCTACTGGCTTTGCTTTGGTCAGCAGTGCGACGCCATAATGCCCTTTTTGGCCGTGATAAAAGACGTGATAGCCATACTGGCTGACTTCATCAAGGGGAAACATATCATCATGAACTTTTGTTTCCTGAAGCCCGATAACATCAGGTTGATGTTGGTCAATAATGGCTGCAAGCTGATGGGGCGGGCTCTTAGCCCATTGATATTAAATGATATAAACTTCATGAATGCTGTCTTTTATCTGCCAAAAATATGGATTAATAGTAACAGAGATTGAGAATAATTGTTATCCGGCTATCCCATTAGGATGACCGGACTCGACTTTTATTATTTAGCCCAGCGGTTAAGGTTATGAGGCTGATATTGATCAAACTGGTTGAGTAACTCATGAGGCGAATCGCTGATTAACAACGTGTTCAGGTAGTTTTGGCGCACAAAACCTTCATCTGCCATGTGTTGTAAGAATTGGCTCATTGAGAGTAGAAGTTTTGAATGTTGAGCAAACCAACCGGGTTGGTGTGATAGCCAATTTGACTCCAAGTCCATACTTCAAACAGCTCTTCAAGCGTACCGATACCACCCGGTAGGGCGATAAAACCATCCGCCAGTTCGCTCATACGTGCTTTACGAATATGCATGTCAGAAACGACTTCGAGGGTGGTAACGCCGTGATGAGCCGTTTCAGCTTCCACTAAACGTTCAGGAATAACACCGGTAACCTGACCACCAGCATCTAATACCGCATTAGCCAGAATGCCCATCAGTCCTTTATTGCCGCCACCATATATCAGGCGACGGCCTTGTTCCGCAATTGCTGTTCCCAACTGTTGCGCCGCTTCGGCATAGGCAGGATTATTTCCGGTGCTGGCACCACAATAAACACAGATATTCTTACGCATGAGACACCCTGATAAATTAAAACAAGGGGGTTGTATAGCCTATTTAGGCTAATGCTTCAAGGCGGATGTGAAAATTATGCTTTAAATGAAAGGGAGTAAATGGTGGTGGGAGAAGGATTCGAACCTTCGAAGTCTGTGACGGCAGATTTACAGTCTGCTCCCTTTGGCCGCTCGGGAATCCCACCAGATGATAAATGAACGTTCTCTGTCATGAATGACAGGGAGGCGCATCATATCAGAAGCTTCTGTTGTGTAAAGTATTGATGTGGAAATAATGATTGTTTGTTGTTTTTTCCAACAAAACGTTGATTATTCGAACTTAATGAAAAAGGGGGGAATCCCCCTTTTCATGAGTGAAAAACGATTAAAGAATGACGGTTCGATTCCCGTAAACAAAAACACGTTGTCCTAGAACGCGATATAACCCGTGGCTCAGTACATTTTTCTCAACATCTCGTCCGGCACGCATCATATCTTCGGCACTGTATGTGTGATCCACATGAATCACATCCTGCATGATAATTGGGCCTTCATCTAAATTATCGTTAACAAAATGAGCGGTAGCACCAATGATCTTAACCCCTCGCTCGTAAGCTTGATGATAAGGACGAGCACCAATGAAAGCAGGCAAAAATGAGTGATGGATATTAATAATGCGGTTTGGATAATGACGCACAAAATCAGGGGTCAGAATACGCATATATTTAGCCAGAACGACATAATCTGGATTAATGCTGTCAATCATTTCAACCACTTGTTTATCATGTTCTTCGCGGGTTAGCCCTTCATGACTGAGCAAATGGAAGGGGATATCAAAACGCTCAACTAGCGTACGCAAGGTATCGTGGTTGCCAATAACGGCAGCAATGTCTACATCAAGCCCGCCATACACGCTTTTCATCAAAAGATCGCCCAGACAGTGCGCTTCTTTGGTGACCAGAATAACTATTTTTTGTCTTCCTGCTTCATTCAGTTCACGAATAGAACCTTCGGGTAATGCATCATCAAGATCGGCTAGCAAAGTCTCGTCATTGAAGAACCCTTCCAGTTCGGTACGCATAAAAAAGCGCCCAGTGCGGTGGTCAACAAACTCATTATTCTGAACAATATTCAGTTGGTGCTTGTAACAGATGTTCGTTATTTTTGCGATCAGGCCTTTAGCATCGGGGCAAATCGTACGGAGTATTTTTCTTTGCATGGCGCATTTAACCTTTTGATGTATTTGCTATTGCTTATCATTATGGAATAAATCGTTATTAAGCATAACGCGTCATTTCATTCAGTTATTTCCACAACATTTTTTATATTTTTTCATTGAACCACAGGGACACAGCTCATTACGACCAACCT
Organism: Limnobaculum parvum; assembly: GCF_003096015.2. Classification (NCBI taxonomy): domain Bacteria; kingdom Pseudomonadati; phylum Pseudomonadota; class Gammaproteobacteria; order Enterobacterales; family Budviciaceae; genus Limnobaculum; species Limnobaculum parvum. The sequence continues at coordinate 1,514,952 of NZ_CP029185.2, forward strand.
GAGGCTTCATGCCCGAAGTATAATACCAGCTTCCATGCAGTTTGATAAAATGGGAGCGTTCGTGGAGTGCGTATTGCTGTTGTGTCTGACTATCAAGATATTTAGCAATAAATTCAACATAGCTTTCGTTACCATGCTCTGCGGTTGAAACAATACTTAATTCACGCCATTCGGTATGTTCAAAACTGCGGGTGATAGCTTCAGCCAGTTCTGGTGAGCGGAAATCAGGATGCCATGTTGTAACCAAATATTCGACATCATGGCTGACATAAGCACTATAGCGTGACTTCATTAACTCAAGTGCCGACGACGCAATGGTTTGACCAGAAATCAATGGGTGGCAGCATTCCGAAAACTCCTTTAAGCTACCGCACGGGCATAGTTTGAACAAGATAAACTCCGATGTACTGGCAACGTATTTTAGAGAACAAAGCGTTGCGGCCAGATCAATTGATAAGAATAAATCATATTTTTACAGGCACAAGTGCAAAATTTGAACCAAAATATAATAAACAGAAAGCATGGAAGTTTACAATGACACCCCCTTTAGCCAATAAACATATACTCCTTGTTGAAGATGATGCGGTATTCCGTTCAATGCTGGCGGGATATCTAACCTCATTAGGTGCAATAATTGGTGAGGCTGAAGATGGCGAGCAGGCCTTGAGCTATGTTGCCCAATTTCAGCCAGAATTGATGATTTGCGATCTGAATATGCCTAATATGGATGGCATAACGCTGGTCGATCATTTGCGCCATCAGGGGTGCCAGATTCCGGTGATCGTGATTTCAGCAACAGAAAAAATCACTGATGTTGATAAGATGCTACGCCTCGGCGTTCAGGATGTTTTGCTTAAGCCGATTACTGATTTGAACCATTTGCGTGATGCGCTATTGTCTAGCTTTTATCCTTACTTGTTCTCTTCCCCTGCCAGCGAGGAGTTAACAATGCTTGCTGACTGGAGCGATCTTAGCGAAAAGCCTCAGGAAGCCGTGCAGTTACTTAGACAACTCCAACCTCCGGCACAGCAGACTATTTCTGGTTGTAAAATTAACTATCGCCAACTGACGCTAGCGGAAAAGCCGGGAATTGTATTTGATATCGCCGCGTTGTCTGAACATGATTTTGCTTTTTATTGTCTCGATATTTCTCGGGCGGGAAATAAAGGTGTATTAGCGGCATTAATGTTACGAGCGCTATTTAATAATCTATTACAAGAACATTTAGCTGAACAAAATGAAGCATTACCGCAAATGTCTACTATCTTAAACCGCATCAATCAACTGCTACATCAGTCTTATCTGGAAGGGCAGTTTCCTTTCTTGGCAGGCTATTATCACGTACCCAAGCAGAAGTTATTAATTGTTTCCGCTGGATTGCATGTCAATATTGAAGCGAACGACCGTAAATATGAGTTAGATGACAGTGTTCCTATGGGGACCTTACAGACGCTATATCCCAGCCAGACTAGTTTAGTTGCGGATCGCTGGGTTTGTCATGTCAAAGGAAACGGTGGTCGTTTGCAACTGAACGCAACGCTTTAAGCCTGCCGATTGGTAATTTGTTATCTGGTTGGCCTATGAATGATATCGGAGAATGCTCTCTTAGCTGATATACTCTTGCCATAATTTGTTCAGGATAGTACGCCTTAGATGTGCCAGATTTTCTGCATGTTTGAAGTTTCATCTATTTTATTAATGAGCAGTGGCGAATTTTATATTAACTAACTGAATATCGTATTAATAAACGATATTTTTTTGAATAGTGAGAGCATAATTTATGTCAGCTATACAGCATAGAGTAAGAAAAGCAATTATTCCAGTTGCCGGACTGGGTACCCGCATGTTGCCTGCAACCAAAGCAATTCCTAAAGAGATGCTACCTCTGGTAGATAAACCACTAATTCAATATGTGGTTAATGAATGTATTGCTGCGGGTATTAACCATATTGTGCTGGTTACCCACTCATCTAAAAATTCCATAGAAAACCACTTTGATACCAGCTTCGAACTTGAAGCCATGTTAGAGCGCCGGGTTAAACGTCAACTCTTGAATGAGGTTCAGTCTATCTGTCCTAGCAATGTGACGATAATGCATGTTCGTCAGGGGCTAGCTAAAGGGTTGGGGCATGCCATTATGTGTGCCCACCCTCTCATCGGGGATGAGCCTTTTGCCGTGGTATTGCCTGATGTCATTATTGATGAATATGAATCTAACCTTAAGAAAGACAATCTGAGCGAGATGTTAAGTCGTTATGAGACAACGAGCCATAGTCAGATTATGGTTGAACCTGTTCCAATTAATGAGGTCAATGCCTATGGTATCGTTGACTGCAATGGCTATGGGCTTACTGCAGGTGAAAGTGCACCTATCGTTAAAGTAGTAGAAAAACCAAGCGTTGCTGAGGCACCTTCTAACCTGTCAATTGTTGGGCGTTATGTATTAAGTGCTGATATTTGGCCACTGTTATCCCGTATACCACCAGGCGCTGGTGATGAGATCCAATTGACAGATGCTATCGCAATGTTGATGGAGTCAGAGCCTGTTGATGCCTACCATATTCGGGGCCGCAGCCATGATTGTGGTAACAAAATGGGATATATGCAGGCGTTTGTTGAATATGGCTTACGTCATTCAGGGTTAGGGGCTGAGTTTGGCTCATGGTTGCAGCAGCTTCAAATTTCTAGCAAAGGTTAATAACTCTATTTGGATAATAAAAGATGAAAGTCACCGTTTTTGGTATTGGTTATGTAGGATTAGTGCAGGCTGCCGTACTAGCAGAGGTCGGTCATGATGTTATGTGTATCGATGTCGATGAAACCAAAGTAGCTAATCTTAAGAAAGGTGTTATTCCTATCTTTGAACCAGGGTTAACGCCGCTGGTGAAAGAGAATTATGATGCAGGGCGACTAACTTTTACCACTGACGCGAAAGCCGGTGTGGCTCACGGAGAAATTCAGTTTATTGCGGTAGGTACGCCTCCGGATGAAGATGGTTCTGCTGATTTAAAATATGTTACTGCGGTAGCGCGTACTATTGCTGAACATATGACTGGCTATAAAGTCATTATCGATAAATCAACCGTGCCAGTTGGTACAGCAGATAAAGTTAAATCGGTGGTGATGGAAACGCTGGCTCGCCGTCAGGTTGATTTGCCATTTGATGTGGTTTCAAATCCGGAGTTTCTGAAAGAAGGGGCTGCGGTATCCGATTGTATGAAGCCAGAGCGTATCATTATTGGAACCGATCATAACCAAGTATTGGATTTGATCCGTGAGCTATATGGTCCGTTCAATCGTAATCACGACAGAATGGTGATTATGGATATTCGTAGTGCTGAGCTAACAAAATATGCCGCTAACTGTATGTTGGCTACAAAAATTAGTTTTATGAACGAAATGTCTAATCTGGCTGAATTACTGGGCGCTGATATAGAAAAAGTTCGTCAGGGTATTGGTTCTGATTCGCGTATTGGCTACCACTTTATTTATCCTGGTTGTGGCTATGGCGGTTCCTGTTTCCCTAAAGACGTACAGGCGCTCATTCATACGGCAGAACATATTGGCTATCAACCGTTGTTATTACAAGCTGTTGAAGCGGTTAATGCGAAACAAAAACATAAGCTGTTCAGCTTTATTCAGCGTCATTTTAATGGCGATCTGAAAGGGCGTACCTTTGCGCTTTGGGGGCTATCCTTCAAACCTAATACCGATGATATGCGTGAATCATCCAGTCGGGTATTAATGGAATCGTTGTGGGAAGCGGGTGCTAAAGTTCAGGCATTCGATCCTGAAGCGATGGAAGAGGCGCAGCGTATTTATGGCACTCGCTCAGATTTGGCATTGATGGGTACTAAAGAGGCTGCGCTACAGGGTGCCGATGCTTTGATTATTTGTACTGAGTGGCAAAACTTCCGGGCGCCTGACTTTGATCTTATTAAGGCAGCATTGAAGCATGCCGCGATATTTGATGGACGTAACCTCTACGAACCAGAACGTATGGCTCAACGAGGATTTACCTATTATGGTATTGGTCGTGGCGCGTCGGTGAATCCGGTTATTTGAGGCTGATAATGAAATTTCTTGTTACGGGAGCGGCAGGGTTTATTGGTTTTCATGTTAGTCAGAGACTATTAGCACTAGGTCATGACGTGGTAGGAATCGATAATCTTAATGATTATTATGATGTCAATTTGAAGTTGGCTCGCCTTGAGTTAATTGAAAATCACCCTCAGTTTAAATTCTTTAAACTGGATGTGGCCGATAGGAATAATATAGCTCAGCTTTTTGCTGAGCAAAATTTCCAACGCGTTATACATTTAGCGGCTCAGGCTGGTGTACGTTATTCATTAGACAATCCTCATGCTTATGCCGATGCAAATCTAACCGGGCACTTAAATATTCTGGAAGGATGTCGCCACCATAATATTGAACATTTACTTTATGCCTCTTCGAGTTCTGTTTATGGTTTAAATCGGAAGTTACCCTTTTCGACAGATGATAGCGTCGACCATCCAATTTCGCTGTATGCCGCAACAAAGAAAGCGAATGAGCTAATGTCTCATACTTATTCCCATCTGTTTAATCTACCTACAACGGGATTACGTTTTTTTACCGTATATGGCCCGTGGGGACGACCAGATATGGCGTTATTTAAATTTACTAAAGCCATAGTAGAAGGGCGTAGTATTGACGTATATAACCATGGTGATATGCGTAGAGACTTCACTTATATTGATGATATTGTTGAATCAATAATTCGTTTGCAAAATGTTATTCCAACCGTTAATTCGTCATGGACCGTTGAAACGGGTACTCCTGCGACCAGTTCTGCACCTTATGTCGTTTATAATATTGGTAATAGTGAACCCGTACGTTTGATGGAGTATATTGAAGCCATTGAAAAAGCGTTGGGGGAAACAGCGCAAAAGAATTTATTACCAATACAACCTGGGGATGTAATGGAAACCAGTGCGGATACTTCGGCGTTGTATAACGTTATTGGCTTTAAACCCCATACGTCAGTAATTGATGGAGTACAGAAATTTGTTGATTGGTATCGAGGTTTTTACCAATGACAGCGAATTATTAGCCTGCATAATGCTTTAAAAAAAGGGGGACTCAGTTCCTCTTTTTTATTTGGTCAACTATCCTAAGTAATTCAAATCATTCACCGGATAAATCAGCGCTCTTGATATATAACTATATTTCTTCAGTTTATGTCATTGTCATTAACTAATAGTTACAATAGAAATAATATAATTTAAATATATCTTTCCTTGAACTTTAATTTTTATCCAAATAATAATTTATTGAGTAGCATAAAAAAATAAAGCCTCCACAAAATGGAGGCTTTATTCAAAGGGAACTGACTAAATTACATCAGGAAATCATCTAATGATTTACCTTGTTCTTCAATAGCTTTCTTGATAACGGCTGGTGTACGGCCTTGACCTGTCCAGGTTTTTAATTCGCCGTTTTCATCAATAAATTGATATTTAGCAGGACGTGCAGCACGTTTAGATTTACCCGTAACTTTTGCTACAGAAAGAGATTGAAGTAATTCATTTGGATCAATACCGTCAGCAATTAACATTTCACGATATTGTTGTAATTTACGAGTACGTTCTTGAATTTCAGCTTGGTTTGCTTGATCTTCTTCGCGGCGCTCTTTGACCACTACTTCCATTTTTTCTAACATTTCTTCTAAAGTCTCAAGAGAGCACTCTCTGGCCTGAGCACGCAAAGTACGGATGTTGTTAAGGACTTTTAATGCTTCGCTCATTGTATCGTTCTCAAATTAATTATGGATTGAAATTTTGGTTAATAATAAAGCGCTAAATTAAATTCTGCAATAGGGTATTACATAAATAAAGTTAATTTATTTATAAGCGATAGTCAAATATTGTCAATAACTGCGAGTTAATAGGATGAAAAACACATTTTGTGTGGTTATAAAAAATTCAGGCCATATGTCATTAAAAGCCAGAGCATAGGTTTATTTGTCTCGCTAAATAGAGGTATTTTTTTATATGACGCTTATTACTGTTCTCTTGCGTTAGTTTTTTTTACTATTAACGGGACAAACCCCATCAATAATGTGTTGTAACGGGCTGGAGGCAATTACTAAAAATACTTTTTGTAGTCCTATTTTATCTGGCGTAACTATATACTTTATTATTGTTATGCTCTATAGAGCAGCGTAGAGAGCCTCATAGCGTGATGACCAGCGTAAATTTCATATCACATATATTTATAACGATGAGTGATATTTATGGTCTGAAAACAAATGGTATTTTAGTAAATCATTATAATTTCAAAAAATAATTAGCATAAAAATAGATTTTTTACACTCTACAAGCGTTTCATTCAGCACTTTAATACCAAAAATAACGTGAGTGGTTATCCGTTAAAAATCAGAGGTAATTATAATAAATTCATATAAATATGGTGGTTAATTAACGCTAATTATAAGCATGTATGAGCATTTCACCAGACTACTTACCCGAAAGTAATGAGGCTATCTCGCTGATAAAAATGTGTTCTTTGTATATCAATATAATCTCTGATGAATCTATCCTGCTGGTAGGGCGAATTCTTTCAATAGATGTTTTAATTAGAACTGAGGCAACTAAAACCTGCGATAGGTATTTCCATTAAACTTAAGCGTTGGTGATCACTTTTTCAATATTATTCATAGTGTTTGAGCTATTGGGCGCGGGGTTAAGTTATGCATACGTCAGCACGCCTACTGTCATAGGATAAGGCAAGGATAACGCTTTTGATTAGGCATTCTGGTATCAGAAATTTTTGACGGCGTAGAGATGAGTTGTTGAGCGAAGTTGGTAAATACCGTTTATATAGCCCTTAAACGAGTTATAAGCGGTTTTAAGCGCCAAAGGGGGCCGGTTCAGATATAAAAAAGCCGCCCAATGAAGGCGGCTATGAAAGGAGATAGCTAAACGCTACTTTTTATCTTTTTTGGTCGGTGCTTTGGCTTTAGTTTCAACAGCCGGTTGCTGCTGTTCTTCAACGTAGTTACGTCCATAGTAAGTATCCAGCAGAATAGTTTTCAGCTCGGAAATTAATGGATAACGAGGGTTTGCCCCGGTGCATTGGTCGTCAAATGCATCTTCAGACAGCTTATCAATTTTCGCTAGAAACTCTGCTTCAGGAACGCCAGCCTCACGAATCGATGCAGGGATATCCAGTTCTTTCTTAATTTCATCTAACCAAGTTAGCAGCTTTTCAATCTTGGCGGCGGTACGATCGCCAGGCGCTGATAAACCTAAGTGGTCGGCAATTTCCGCATACTGACGCCGAGACTGTGGGCGGTCATATTGGCTAAAGGCAGTTTGCTTGGTTGGGTTATCATTTGCGTTATAGCGAATAACGTTACAGATTAACAACGCATTAGCCAAGCCGTGTGGCAGATGGAATTCTGAACCTAATTTATGTGCCATTGAGTGGCATACACCCAGGAAGGCGTTAGCGAAGGCAATACCGGCAATAGTGGCGGCATTATGAACACGCTCACGGGCAACCGGATTTTTAGCCCCTTCTTTATAGCTAACGGGCAGATACTCTTTAAGCAGTTTCAGCGCCTGTAGAGCCTGACCATCAGTATATTCATTAGCCAGAACAGATACGTAGGCTTCTAATGCGTGGGTTACCGCATCTAAACCACCAAAAGCACACAATGATTTAGGCATATTCATGACGAGATTGGCATCCACAATAGCCATATCAGGTGTTAATGCATAATCGGCTAATGGGTATTTCATACCGGTAGCATCATCAGTGACAACGGCAAACGGTGTTACTTCTGAACCTGTGCCAGAGGTGGTGGTAATTGCAATCATCTTTGCTTTTACACCCATTTTTGGGAATTTATAGATACGTTTACGAATATCCATAAATCTTAACGCCAGTTCTTCAAAGTGTGTTTCTGGATGCTCGTACATGACCCACATGATCTTAGCCGCATCCATTGGAGATCCACCGCCTAATGCGATGATGACATCAGGTTTGAAGGAGTGCATCTGCTCCGCCCCTTTGCGCACGATGCTTAGGGTAGGGTCTGCCTCTACTTCGAAGAAAACTTCAGTTTCAACACCATACTGTTTTAGTACCTTGGTGATTTGATCGGCATAACCGTTGTTGAATAAGAAGCGGTCTGTAACGATAAAGGCACGTTTGGCACCATCAGTCGCAACTTCTTCTAAAGCAATGGGTAATGAGCCACGACGGAAGTAGATTGATTTAGGAAGTTTATGCCATAACATATTTTCTGCTCGCTTAGCCACAGTCTTCTTATTAATAAGATGTTTGGGTCCCACGTTCTCGGATATCGAGTTGCCGCCCCATGAACCACAGCCTAAGGTCAGTGAGGGTGCCAGTTTAAAGTTATACAGGTCACCGATACCGCCCTGGGAGGTTGGGGTATTGATCAGAATACGGGCTGTTTTCATTTTATCGCCGAAGTACGCGATACGTTCACCCTGATTATCCTGATCGGTATAAAGGCCAGAGGTATGCCCAATACCGCCCATAGCAACCAGCTTTTCGGCTTTCTCTACGGCATCTTCAAAATTTTTGGCACGATACATTGCCAGCATTGGAGAGAGTTTTTCGTGAGCAAAAGGTTCTGTCTCATCAACGTGAGTTACTTCGCCAATCAATACCTTGGTCGTTGCAGGAACGGTTAAGCCAGCCATTTCTGCAATTTTTACTGCGGGTTGACCTACGATAGCGGCGTTGATACCACCATTTTTTAGTATGATACCCTGGACGGCTTTCAACTCCTGGCCTTTTAGCATGTAGCCGCCATGAGAGGCAAAACGTTCACGCACGGTGTCATAAATCGTATCAACCACAATAACAGACTGTTCAGATGCACAGATTACGCCATTGTCAAAAGTTTTAGACATCAGGATAGATGCAACAGCACGCTTAATATCAGCGGTTTCATCGATAACGACAGGGGAGTTACCTGCGCCAACACCAATTGCAGGTTTACCTGAGCTGTAAGCGGCCTTAACCATACCCGGCCCGCCGGTTGCCAAAATTAGGTTGATATCTGGGTGATGCATTAACTGGTTCGATAACTCAACGCTAGGTACATCAATCCAACCAATAATATCTTTCGGAGCTCCGGCTTCAATAGCAGCTTGCAGAACAATATTGGCAGCTTCATTAGTGGCGTTTTTAGCGCGAGGGTGTGGCGAAAAGATAATACCGTTACGGGTTTTCAGACTGATAAGTGCTTTAAAAATAGCGGTAGATGTTGGGTTAGTGGTTGGAACAATACCACAAATAATACCCGTTGGTTCAGCAATGGTGATCGTACCGAAAGTATCATCTTCTTCCAGAATACCGCAGGTTTTCTCATCTTTGTATTTGTTGTAAATATATTCGGAAGCGAAGTGGTTTTTAATTACCTTGTCTTCCACAATACCCATGCCAGATTCTTCAACCGCCATTTTGGCCAGAGGAATACGGGCATTTGCTGCCGCTAGGGCGGCTGCTCTGAATATCTTATCGACTTGTTCTTGAGTATAATTAGCATACTCACGTTGAGCTTTTTTCACTCGTGCAACAAGCGCGTTAAGTTCAGTGGCGTTACTTACAGTCATTGTGACTCTCCTAAGATTGATAAATTTTTTTAGTGAGTAAGTCGTGACGCAGGTATCAAGTATAGTGGAAGCTCTGTTGTCTCAATACGATTTACTTACTGAAAAAATTTAAGCTAATCTATTGTTATAACTAAATTTATTTTTATCGGTAAATAATGAAAGTGTTTCAAGGATCTATCTGTTTGGTACTTGCAACACAGCTTACCTATTCAGAGTGATTGATATTGTGATGAACATCACATAAGAAGCATGCTGACACCTTTCAGCAAGCCATTTTGTTACATTTTTATCCATCAAGCGTTCGGGCATTACATTTATATAATTTTAGTTTGCTATATTAGGGTTATATCTTTGCATTTTTCTATAACTGGGTGTTGTATCCGGTTTTTAGCGCTAGACCCTAAAAGATAACTCTATTACATTAAGCACCGTTTGAGTTTGAGCTGCGGTTATTACATAGGGAGTCCACAATGGGCCATGCCATGTTGGATTTATCAGGATACATTAAGTTCCTTGTTGGTATGTTTGCATTAGTTAATCCGGTGGGCATTCTTCCGGTCTTCATCAGTATGACGAATTATCAGTCGCCGACGGCCAGAGATAAAACCAATTTAACGGCTAACTTATCTGTAGCCATTATATTGTGGTGTTCACTGTTTTTAGGTGATGCGATATTGCATCTGTTTGGGATTTCAATCGACTCCTTCCGAATTGCGGGCGGAATTCTTATTGTGACCATCGCCATGTCGATGATTAGCGGTAAGTTGGGTGAAGATAAACAGAACAAACAAGAAAAAACGGAAACCGCAATTCGTGACAATGTTGGCGTTGTACCATTAGCGCTTCCGCTAATGGCTGGACCGGGGGCGATTAGCTCTACTATCGTCTGGAGTACTCGGTATAACACTTGGATGGATTACCTAGGTTTCTTTGTTGCGATTGCCTTCTTTTCGTTCTGTTGCTGGTTATTGTTCCGCGCGGCACCCTTGTTAGTTCGTCTGTTAGGACAAACCGGAATTAACGTGGTAACCCGTATTATGGGGTTATTACTGATGTCGTTGGGAATCGAGTTCATTATCACGGGAATTAAAGTTTCTTTCCCAGGGTTACTGGCTTAGATACGGCGTTCAGTAAGATAAATAATAAAAATCCCCGCCTAATTTGAACTGTCCAAGTTATTGGGGTCAGTTCAATTTGCGGGGATTTTTATTATCAACGATGTCAATGTCGTAATTAAGCCGACTATTCTTTCCAGAGAATATGACAGAACTTATGGTTTTTCTCCCGACTAATAAGGATTCGGGCAAAAATATCATCAACTTCGTCTTCTTCATTCGTCAGGCCAATAATAACTTCGGCGAAGAAATCCGGATTTAAATCAAAGTCTACGTGTTCAAGCCATTCATCAGAAGGATCGTGAAGCTCTGCGGCTCCACGATCTTCAAACTGCAGGTTGAACAAAATGACATCCGCTGGATCCAGATTATCGGAAGCCAGTTCTAAAAAAATATCGTAAGCCTGATCCAGCGTTTCATCTTCATCAAGCCGGTTATCTAAATCAAAATCTGCTATATCCATCGGGGTGCTCTTTAAAGAGAATCATTAAATGTTGTTGTTATAGTAATGGACTGAAGAAATAAAATAAACGTTCGATTATTCTATTCCACATAGGGCGGGTTGCCCACTCTTCCGGATTAAGTCGCGTTGACCGGGCGATATAGTCTTCCTGTACACACGCCAAATCTTCAGCAAATGTCCGGTCATCGACGGTGACGGTCACTTCAAAATTTAACCACAGGCTGCGAATATCTAAATTTACGGTTCCTACCAAACTGAGCTGGTCGTCAACCAAAACGCTTTTAGTATGGAGTAATCCACCGCCAAACTGATGTATTTTTACACCGGCTTCAAGGAGTTCAGAAAAGAATGAGCGGCTGGCCCAGCCAACCATCAAAGAATCATTTTTCTTCGGTACAATAATATTAACGTCAACGCCTCTTTGAGCAGCAGTGCAGATGGCGTGCAGTAAATCATCGCTGGGAACCAAATAAGGCGTTGTCATAATCAAACGCTTTCTGGCGGAATAAACGGCGGTAAGCAGAGCCTGATGAATCATCTCTTCAGGAAAACCTGGGCCGGAGGCGATAACTTGTACCGTATGGCCGTCTTCTTCTTCAAAAGGCAACATGGAGGTATCCGGTGCCTGAGGAAGTTGGCGTTTACCGGTTTCTATCTCCCAGTCACAGGCGTAAATGAGCCCCAGCATGGTTGCTGCAGGGCCTTGTATCCTAGCCATGAGGTCTATCCATTGGCCAACGCCTGCCCCTTGTTTAAAGAAACGAGGATCAACCATATTCATACTGCCAGTATAGGCAATATTATTATCAATAATGGCGATCTTCCGATGTTGGCGTAAATCCATACGACGAAGAAATACACGCAACACATTAACTTTTAGGGCTTCAACCAGCTCAATGCCGGCACTTTTCATTAATTCGGGATAAGGCGTGCGGAAAAAATGCATGCTTCCTGCAGAATCAAGCATTACCCGGCAGTGTACCCCCCGACGAGCCGCCGCCATCAGGGCTTCGGCAACATTATCTACCTGACCACCGCTTTGCCAGATGTAAAACACCATCTCAATACTGTGTTCAGCTAACTCAATATCATGGATTAATGATTTTATGGTGCTTTCACTGGTGGTTAACAATTGAAGATGATTGCCTCTGACTGCGGGAACACCGTGGCGATGGGCACAAAGTTGGAATAACGGTTCGGACACTGGACTAATGTGGGTGGCAAAGATACTTTGGCAATTTTTTAATTCGCCTAACCAAGTTGCCGTGGATGGCCACATCTCTTTAGCCCGCTCTGCCCGCCGTTTACCGAGATGAAGTTCTCCAAATAGGAGATAGGCCACAATACCGACTAGGGGAAGGATATAGATAACTAGCAACCAGGCCATGGCAGAGGGGACTGAACGCCGTATCATCAGCACTCGGAGCGTAACACCCGCTATCAGTAACCAGTAACCTAATACCAGTAACCAACTCAATACGGTATAGAAAGTGGTCATCGGAAATTTGTTATCCTGTTTGCTTCAAAAATAAAGCGTTGAGTTTACGCAGAGTCGCGAAAAGGTAAAACACTTCTTTCAAGTGTGTTGTAGATTTTGTTACTTATTTTTTGATTTATTCATCCCAAAGAAAAAATTGTCTGCGATACAATTAACACACCTTTAGTTGTTTGAAGATACCTTAGACATTATGCACAGATCAAGAACTGAAGTGGCACGCTGGCGCATGTTACGGCAGGCACAACACCGGCGCCATCGCTGGCTGGAAGGGCAATCTCGCAGAAATAGCCGAATACATCACATAAGGACAGATAAACAACTGGGCCGCCAACAACGCGCTCTGCTGTATGCGAATATCCACGATTGGTAATAACATAACACAGAACCGTTAATATGTAGGTAGGGGTTCCCGGTTATCGTTTTATGAGAACCCCGATAGCGCTAGAATACGCGCTTAAATGGTTTTACCGTTACATTTTGATAGACACCAGCATTAACATAAGGGTCTTTATCAGCCCACGCTTTAGCTTCTGCCAGCGTAGTAAACTCAGCAATAATGACTGAACCTGAGAAGCCTGCGGTTCCGGGGAGTTCTCCGTCAGCGATAGGATTTGGGCCTGCAACGATTAAACGCGCTTCATCCTTTAGCGATTGTAAACGTGCTAAGTGAGCAGGGCGGGCGGCGAGACGTTGCTCTAAAGAGCCGGGTACATCTTCAGCATAAATCAGATATAACACGATATTATTCCTCGATATTATGGTCACAATTTTCGGGTGATGAGAAAGATGATATTACATGATTTATTGCCGCAACTTATAGATATTATAACCTGCGTGATAAATGAAAATATGCAGACTATCGCTTGAGTAACGTGTACGCTGTAATACCAATATGTTAAATTGATATTGAATCTCATTACCATTTTCATTTAGAATTCCCCCATTCCAGAACAGTGAAGTGGTTCCTTTTGAAAAAATTCTTTCTGGCGCGTCGTTTTTCTTGGCCGCTTACTTTTTCAGTCTGTCTACATGCATCGTTTATCGGTGGGTTGGTGTTCGCCTCGATAAACGAACCGGTTGAAATTCCCGCACCAGATGATTCGGCTCCCATGAATGTTGTGATGGTTAATCCTGCCATGTTTGCTACACCTGCGGTAGTGGCAGAGGAAAATACCCCTGCACAACAACCAACGGCGAAGCCTGAACCCGAGCCGGAAAAGGTTAAACCAGAACCTATTCCTGAGCCACCGCCGGTGGAGAAGCCTAAGCCTGTTGAAGTAGAAAAACCAAAGCCGAAACCGAAGCCAAAGCCGCTCGAAGAGCCGAAAAAACCGCCCCAAAAAGAACCTAAGCCAAAAAGAGAACCGGTGAAAGAACGGACTGAACAGGCAGAGGTAGAAAAACCGGCAACAGCGCCAATCTCGACCCCTAATACCAGCCCGGTAGCCAGCGGCCCGGCATCTTCGGTCAGTGGTGCTGCGCCAGCAACAGGATCGAAGATATTAAAACAAGTCGAACCCGCTTACCCTAAACAGGCATTCGATCGCCGTATTGAGGGGCAGGTTGAGATTATGTTTGATATTGATGAAGATGGGCGTATTGAAAACGTCCGTATTTTGTCCGCTACGCCGCCAAGAATGTTTGAACGGGACGTGAAAGATGCATTGAAAAAATGGCGCTATACGCCAGTTGTGGTTAAAGATAAAAAACTGTCGATTATCTTCAAAATGGACGGTGGGGCACAAATCCGCTAATGGTTACTGGCATGCTAAATAAATAGAACAGGCCGCTATTGCGGCCTGTTCTATTTTGGAATGATTAATGACAGAGAGAGTAAAATTAATCGAAAGAGAGGTTTCTTTTGTTCTCTGGCAGCGATCGAGAGGTACCTAGATCGTTAACGGCGACATAAGTAAAGATGGCTTCTGTGACGCAATAGCGTTGTCCGATAGGTTCAGAAGCGACTTTTTTAACCCAAACTTCCATATTCACCGTGATAGAACTACGACCCGTACGCATACAGTGTGCATAGCAACACACGACATCACCTACAGTGACAGGCTTTAAGAACGTGATGGCATCGACGGCAACCGTTACTACGCGTCCGCGGGCAAGCTCTTTGGCCAGAATAGCGCCGCCAATATCCATTTGTGACATGATCCAGCCACCAAAGATATCACCATTGGCATTGGTATCTGCGGGCATTGCTAGAGTTCGGAGAACCAACTCTCCACGAGGCGTACGATCTTGTTTGCTCATAATGTGCTTCTGATAGTGTTTGTTATAAGTGAAAGATAATGGCTTATCCGTTAAGCCTAAATGTAATAGCTCATATTATTTTTACCACTCCCTGTGCCACACGCAATGGGAGCGATAAAAATAAGTATCTAACTGTGGGTTATATCATGATTCGCTGACGGAGAAACCTAGTCTTTCTTGTCACTGACCGGTGGATTTTTCTGCTCATCTGGAATATGGCGATAGATATAGAGGCCGCTAAGCAGGGTAAATACAAGCGTTAGCCCGGTCAGCCCGAATACTTTAAAGTTCATCCAAGTATCCATGGATAACCAAAATGCGACATAGATATTGAGAAGACCACAGGCGAGAAAAAATAGTGCCCAGGCAATATTTAATCGTGACCAGACGGGTTCAGGCAATGTGATCTCTTTACCTAGCATGCTCTTGATAAGTAGTTTTTTCAGTACGAACTGACTGAAAACTAATCCCAACGCAAACAGGATGTAGATAGCGGTCACTTTCCATTTAATAAAGTCAGGTGAGCGGAAAATGATGGTTAAGGTACCAAAAATAACCACCATGACAAAGGTCACGATCATCATTTTTTCTACTTTACGATACTTTATTAGACTGTAGATTACAGCCAAAGCCGTTGCGACAATCAGGGCACCAGAGGCAATAAAAATGTCGTAGAGTTTATAAAATGTGAAAAATACAATTAAGGGCAGAAAATCAAGAAACTGCTTCATAGCTCTTCCCATTGGTCAGCAAGCTGCTGACTATACCGGATTTGGCGGCAGGTTTACACTACCGTCAACGTAACAAATTACTCTTTAGCGTCCAAAATATGGACTAGGGCAGAGGTATCACAACGGCCTAGCCTACGTTACTGTAACAGGGCATAAGCTTCATCAATCTGTTTAGCAAAAGGAAGTTTAGCCCGATTGCGTTCAGTCTCATCAAAGCAGAAAACAAGATCTTTACGAATCCCAAAATCAAATTTGTTTTCACCCATCGCCTTAGTCCGGTTTTCTGGCTGCCATGAATTGCCAGAACCCATTTTGACGACATCACGCACGATTTTGACATCAAACTCACCTAGTCTTTTTCATCTCAGGGGAACGGTGGTGAAAATAACCAATTGGTATAAGAGTTTTATTAAACGGGAAGAGTAAGTAATAAAGTACACTGTTATTCCCCGCCAGCTAAGGCATTATGTTGTATGATTATTATGGTGATCTTCACAGCGCGTCTAATTAAGTGAGCGGCAATAGAGGATAAATATGTTTTCACGAGTATTTTTAAAATGGATGCCTGGATTACAGAATTTATTGGCTTACGATAAACGTTGGCTAACGGCCGATATCCGAGCCGGATTATCGGTAGCCGCGGTAGCATTACCAGTAGCCATTGCGTATGCAGAGCTGGCCAATGTGGGCGCGATTGTCGGTCTCTACTCGTGTATTTTACCAATGATTGCCTATGCCTTTTTTGGTTCTTCTCGTCAGTTAATTGTTGGGCCGGACGCGACAACCTGTGCGGTTATTGCTGCGGTAGTTACGCCATTAGCGGCCGGTAACAGTGAGATGCAGTGGCAATTAACCATCATCATGACCCTGATTATGGGAGGATGGTGCATTTTGGCGAGCAAGTTCAGGCTGGGAGCATTGGCAGACTTACTCTCTCAACCCATCCTGACCGGATTACTGAATGGCGTTGCTATCACCATTATGGTAGGGCAGATTGCTAAAATCCTCGGTATTCATATTAATGCTAATCAACTGATAGAAAAAATCATTGCCATACCATTCCAAATTATGGATAGCCATTTGCCGACTCTAGGTATTTCGGCATTAACGTTGCTGTTGTTAATCGGGATCAAAAAGTTTCGTAGGCAGTGGCCTGCTCCTCTCATTGCTATTGTCGTCACGACGGTATTGGGGTGGGGAACGGATATCCAACAATATGGCGTAGAGACCATCGGCGCAGCAGGGTTTGATTCTGGTCTTCCGATGGTTAACTGGAATCATTTTCAACCGGGCCTGATGCGAGAGTTGGTTATTCCAGCGCTTAACTTAGCGCTAATTAGCTTCGTTAGTCTGATGCTAACTGCTCGTAGTTTTGCCGCTAAAAATGGCTACGACATTGATGCAGATGCAGAATTCAGAGCGTTGGGTATTGCGAATATCATGTCGGCAGTATCGCAAGGGTTTGCAATCAGCGGCGCTGATTCCCGTACGGCAGTTAATGATGCGAATGGTGGAAAGAGCCAACTGGTCTCCATTATTGCGGCGTTGGTCATTGCTTTGGTCGTTTTATTTCTGACTAAGCCATTACAATTTATTCCAGTTTCTGCACTTGGTGTAGTACTGGTCTATTCGGCGTGGTCATTGATAGATTTACGCGGGATATGGAATCTTAGACGGCGTAATCGGCAGGCATTTAGTTTGGCGATTTTTACTTTTGTTTGCGTGTTATTAATCGGTGTTATTCAGGGAATAGGTTTAGCCGTACTGTTGGGGCTATTACAGTTTTTACGTACGGTGTTTCGGCCAACAGAGCAACTACTTGGCGTCAATGAAGATGGTATGATCCATTCATTGGGAAATACGACAGCGGTTAAAGCGGTTCCTGGGGTAATGATGTACCGATTCAACTCTCCGCTGACTTATTTTAACGTAGCCTATTTTAAACGCCGTATCTTAAATTTGGTGGACAGTACGCCATATCAGCCTCGCTGGGTGGTGATTGATGCGGTGGCTAGTTTTACTTATGCCGATATCAGTGTGCTGGCATCTATTGATGAACTGAAGCGAGATCTTAAATTACGTCAGATTAAACTAGTATTAGCCGGGCGTAGAACAGAGTTGACCCGCTGGTTTAAGGATAATCGACCGGCAATGAAGGAGGAGGAGATCATGCTAGTTCCCGATCTCTATCTGGCGCTTAAATTTATTCAGAGTAAAGAAAGTGTACAGACTTCAGAAGAACCATCCTGAAGATGAATTTGTCGAGGATATAAAAACCGGTAACAACCGGTTTTTATTGATTTTCATGTCGGTTTAACCTGCATATACAGCCGGAACAGGTAGACAAACAGAAATGCCGTCACCAGATTGCTGATGGCGCTAAGTAACAGTGCGACAGCCATTGGCGATACGGCAGATAAATTGATCGTGATCACCAGCAAAATGAATTTAGTTGACAGTGTAAATAGCAGAATAGGAAGGACAATTCTCAGATTGGCAAACGCCATCCCCCAACTGGTGCTAATGGCATAAATTAAACCCTTACGAGATTCCAACATAATAATAGGGGATAACACCAACACAAACGCAAAAAAGAGGCCAGGCAGTAGGTATAAAGATAATCCAAAAGTAATTAACATTGACGAGATAACAAGTAAAACGATTAACATTGGCAATGAAGTTATTGAAGAACCAATTGCTCTTAAGGCACTCGATGATTGCCCTTGAGAGACCTGAATAACCAGTGTGATTGTTCCAGCAATAAGCAGTGTTTGACTGAGTAAAAAGCTCAGAGCCATAGCGCCAAATAGTGGCGCCGCTGTTTCAACAATGGCTAATTGCTGTTCATGTGACATCCCTTTAATGATTTGTTCCACTTCTCCACGCGTCATAGCGGAAGAGCCAACAGACCCAGTGATCATCTGATGAAGACCCGTAGTATCCGGCATCATGGCTTGAAGCAAAACATAAGATATAAATGACGCCAGTAATGCCAGCATAATGAAGCTGGATAATTGGTTACGTATGAAATTTACGCTGTCACGGAAGAGGGAATTGGCCGTGATGGGCATGGAGTCTCCTGTCTAAAGATAATATGGACTATTGTGGTGATTGTAACCTGTTAACCCATACTCTTGAACTTTATTATCCATGCTGATGGTTATCAGTAGAAAATTAAGCTGCCATCATGTTGTCGCTAAGTCATGATACCCGTTCAGGTATTAGGATTTCTTTCTTTTGATGAAGATATCAGTATCGCTAAATGCGTTGCATATCGATGAATGCTTATCTAGATCAAATGTGGAATATCAGTAAAAAATAACTAATTTGTTGATCTCGGTGTTGTGTCAATTTTTGTCATGAACTGTGATCGGTATTGGATCCAATTTACTACCAATGAGGTATATTTCACACACATTTACCCTAAAAGGAATATGGATAATGAAAAAACTCCCTCTGGTTTGTTTAATTACTGCAACATTAGCACCTTCATTTGCTTTTGCTCATCAGGCAGGTGATTTTTTATTCCGAGCTGGTTCCGTTACAGTGAGACCGAATGAAGGTTCTGATAATGTGTTGGGTCTGGGCTCATTTAACGTCAATAATGATACACAGCTTGGATTAACTTTCGGTTATATGATTACGGATAACATCGGTATTGAATTGTTAGGTGCGACACCGTTCAATCATGATGTTGGCTTAAAAGCCACAGGTACGATTGCGACAGTTAAACAATTACCACCATCACTAATGGCTCAGTATTATTTTGGTAGTAAAGAGAGCGTATGGCGTCCTTATTTGGGGGCGGGTATTAACTACACCACATTCTTTAGTGAAGACTTCAATAATACTGGCAAAAGTG
Organism: Limnobaculum parvum; assembly: GCF_003096015.2. Lineage (NCBI taxonomy): Bacteria > Pseudomonadati > Pseudomonadota > Gammaproteobacteria > Enterobacterales > Budviciaceae > Limnobaculum > Limnobaculum parvum. The sequence goes on from NZ_CP029185.2 coordinate 1,534,515, forward strand.
CTGGTTTAAGTAACTTAAGCGTTGATGATTCATGGGGAGTGGCGTTACAAGCGGGTGTTGACTATAACGTTGATAAAAACTGGGTAGTGAATACTTCTGTGTGGTGGATGAACATCGATACTGATGTTAACTTCACATCAACCGATGCGGCGGGTAACCGTACTGGTCATAGCATCAGTACGCGACTTGACCCATGGGCATTTATGTTTGGTGTTGGCTATAAGTTCTGATTGAGTTAGCCAGATGAAATTGAAACGCCGGTGACACCGGCGTTTTTGCTACTTACCTTGATATTTAGGTTATTCATCATCATTTTTTAGCAATAATTTCCAACCGGCTACATCCTCCCAATATTCCTGCTCTTTTTCCAGATCGGCGAGTACCAAGCTATTTTTATCTAGATACTGAGGCGGGAAAATCAGTGTGATATGGTAGTCATCGCTATAAAGTCGACAATACTCAGGCTCTGTCGTTGCTTGGCGTTGATTGTTCAACAGGATCGCCAAGCGAAGAATTTGGATCAGCGGAATAAACTGACGCTTCTTCACTAAATTAAAGTTGGGGAGTTCATCTAATTTTATCCCTTTACGATGAAAGCGAACTAGAGAGGCTAACAGAAGTTGATGCTCCTGATTAAAACCTGGCAGGTTCGTATTTTGAAGAATATAGGCGGAATGGCGCTGCATACTACTGTGGTTAATGCTTAATCCCACTTCGTGTAACATAGCGGCCCAACCAAGCAAGGCTTCCAACTGAGGGTTTGCCAGTGAGGGGCTTTGAGCAAGCCATTGAGCATAGAATGATTGGGTAGTGGTTAATACTCGGTTGGCCTGTTCCCGGTCAATATTGTAATGTTCAGCTAAACTGATGGCCGTTCTGCTACGAATATCCTGATGGCGGAAACGGCTCTCCATTTCATACAGAACACCTTCTCGCAACGCACCATCAGATAATCTTAGCTCTTTAATTGCCAGTGCATTAAATATGCCGCATAAAATAGCTAGACCGGGAACAAAAACGCTTTGGCGATCGGGAGACAGGCCTTCTAAATCAATAGCATCGAAGGATTTGAATTTGAGTGTAGCATTAACCACTTGCTCCAGACGTTCAGGCGTAATTATGCCGTCTCGTTCTCCCATTTCTTCAACAAGCACATTGTGTACGGCTTTAATGGTTCCTGATGCGCCTAAGGCATATTGCCAGCCCTGAATACGGTATTGCCAGGCCAGATTTTCCAGCTTTTGTTCTGCCGCCAGTTGTGCACGTTGGAAATTCTGCTTAGTGATCTGATTATTGGGAAAGAATAACTTGGCGAAGCTGACGCATCCCATACGCCGACTCTCAGCAATAATCGGTGAGAAATCTTCGCCAATAACCAATTCGGTAGAACCACCGCCAATATCAATAACCAGTTTACGGCCTTTTTCCGGTTGGGTATGGGCCACTCCCATATAGATCAGACGAGCTTCTTCTTGTCCTGCGATAATTTCAATTGGATAGGGCAGAATTTCACTGGCGCGCTGTAGAAAATCTTGGCCGTTTACTGCCAGACGTAAAGTATGGGTGCCAACGATACGCACACTGTCTGGAGAGAAGCCCTGAAGGCGCTCCGCAAATAGGCTTAAACAGTTGAGTCCACGTAGTATCGCTTCTTCACTGAGATAGTTATCCCTATCCAGACCATCAGCCAGATGAACTCGCTGTTTCAAACGACCTAAAATTTGCAATGCTCCGTTAACAACACGGGCGATAACCATATGAAAGCTGTTAGATCCTAAATCAATAGCGGCGATTTCTTGTGGTTTTGTTGTTATTGAATCGTTTAAATGCATTATTATTTCTCTGCTATATCCGTCGACTCTATGTTGGACGGCTGTTCCAATGCTTTCAGATAGTCATAAATGGCAATTTGCGAACGAACTTTTCGGCGGTTTCCTCGAGGTACATATTGATTATTTAACTCTTTATCAATAATGCGGGCTTTAACCGTGTCAGAGAGTTGAATATCAATGATATCGAGAACCCGTTGTTTAAGCACCGGATCGAGAATGGCAACGCCGACTTCAATACGGTAGTCAATATTTCGGGTCATCCAGTCAGCCGAGGAGATAAATACCTGGTTGTTGCCCTGATTCTCAAAAATATATACGCGAGCATGTTCCAAGAATCGGTCAACGATACTGGTAACTTGAATATTTTCGCTAATACCAGGGAGATTAGGCACCAGTGAACACATACCGCGTACAATAAGGCGAATTTTCACGCCGGCACCAGAAGCCGCGTAAAGTCTGTCAATTAGCTCTTTGTCTACTAGATTGTTAATTTTTAAAGTGATACCCGCATCCAATCCTGCCTGAGCAAAGGAAATTTCTCTGTCGATCAGCTTGTTAAGCATTAAGCGAGAGTTTTGAGGTGAAACCAGTAAATGCTCAAAACTAACGGGACGATAAGGATTTTCAATAAAGTTAAATACTCGGCGTACTTCATTAGTAATACGGGAATCTGCGGTAAGCAGAGAAAAGTCAGTATAGAGACGGGCGGTTTTCTCATTAAAATTACCGGTACCAATATGGGCATAGCGAACAATCTGACCATCTTCTATTCGAGAAATAAGGAAAAGTTTGGCATGAATTTTCAGGCCAGGGGCCGAGAAGATAACGTGCACCCCCGCTTCCGTTAAGCGTTTCGCCCAATGAATATTGGCTTCTTCATCAAAGCGTGCCTGCAGTTCTACAACCACAGTGACTTTTTTGCCATTGTGTGCAGCATTAATCATTGATTCGATAATGCGAGATTCTTTGGCAACTCGATAAATATTAATTTTGATGGCTAATACGTTGGGGTCAAATGACGCCTGACGAACCAGTTCAAGAACATGCTCGAAAGTATGGTAAGGATAGTAGAGCAGTACGTCGCGCTCTTTGATGGCATCAAATCCATTACGGAAATTATTGAACCAGATGTGTCTTAAACGGGGTAACGGTTTATTGACCAGATTGGCCTTACCAACATTTGGGAAACTGATAAAGTCTTTAAAATTATGATATCGGCCACCGGGAATCACCGAGTCATAAGAGGAAATACCCAGTTTTTTACGCAGGATTTCCACCATATCATTTGGCATATCACGTTGATAAACAAAACGAACAGGTTCTGCAGTGAGACGCTGTTTCAGGCTGGAGGACATAAGTTCAAGCCAGCTGGATTCCATTTCGTTTACTAGGTCATATTCGGCATCTCGAGTCATTTTCATCGAGTAAGCATCGAGAGACTGATAATCGAAGAAGCCTTTAAAGATATCATCAAGGCAAAAACGAATAATGTTATCTAACAAGATCATTGGCTTACGCCGGCGAGGTGGCTCAGGCGGCAAAGTAATAAAACGAGAGACCTTATTAGATGGAATTTCTAACAGGGCATAGTCTTTCTTCTCTGCATTAATTACGATTTCAACGGCCAAATAGGTGTAGTCGTCTTTTAAAAATTCAAGCAGGCTGATGTCGTTATTAAGCAGAATAGGGGTAATGTGTTGTCTAAGATGGTTTTTGAAGTAATGACGTAGCCAGATTTGCTGGTTTTCAGATAATTGACGTTCATTGATCAGAAACACCTGATTACGGGCCATTTCCAGCAGCAGTTCATTGTATAAGTTGTCAAATTCTAGGTCAGTCTTTAATACTTTGGCCTGAATTTTTTTTAAAACCTGTCTGGAGCTGGATGCAGATCCTTGTTCTTCTTTAATCAGAATACGCCGTTTTACATCGGCAAAACGAACCTTGTAAAACTCATCGAGGTTGCTGGAATAGATGCCTAAAAATCGGATCCGCTCAATCAACGGGTTACTTTTATCAGCAGCTTCCTGTAACACCCGCTCATTGAACGATAACCAGCTCAGTTCTTTCTCAATATAGAGCTTTTCCTGATTCATCATGACTCCGTGACAGCTGAATAATAAGACCATTATGGCGATTAGTGTGGGGGCAAGTCCACAGATACCTGAGAGGAATTGTTCTGCAGTTAATAGTTTAGCCAACCTTGGTAAGATCGTGCATCTCTATGAAGAAGCATCTAAACAACCGCCGATAAATATAAATAGCTCAAACAATAAAGACGTATTCCATTGGGATGAAATACGTCTTTATTACGATGGTGAAAATCACCCTAAATCAATAAACGGCGATTTTTAGAATGCGCTGGTGTCTTTGAACAGACCCACTTTCAGATCGGTTGCGGTATAAATTACGCGTCCATCGACTAATACTTCGCCATCGGCTAATCCCATAATTAAACGGCGATTAACGATACGCTTCAGATGCAGACGATAAGTCACTTTTTTCGCCGTTGGTAATATCTGACCAGTAAGTTTAACTTCACCCACGCCTAATGCACGGCCTTTACCTTCACCACCTAACCAGCCTAAATAGAAGCCCACTAATTGCCACATAGCATCTAGACCTAAACAACCAGGCATAACAGGATCGCCAATAAAGTGACAACCAAAGAACCACAGGTCAGGATTAATATCTAATTCTGCTTCTACATAACCTTTGTCATATTGCCCGCCGGTTTCGGTCATTTTTACAATGCGATCCATCATTAGCATATTTGGTGCTGGTAATGGAGGTCCGCCTGCGCCAAACAATTCACCACGACCTGAAGCAAGCAGGTCTTCTTTTGTATAGGATTCGCGTTTTTCAAACATAATTGTACTAACCTTATCTTTTAAATATGTAAAAGGGCAGTCTACCCATCAGTAATATCGCACTAGATTAGCTTACAGTTGTAAGCTGAACAAGTCCGATCAGCCGCGATTGAACCAATTAAGCCAACGAAGAGGCCATGGCAGGCGGTTACGATCGTTACCTGCTACTTGAGTAATGCGTTCCTGAATGGAACCAATGATGCTTGGTTTATTTTCATCAACGTAAGGTAATCCCGTTAGTAATGGCAGGGCATCTTGTGCATGGTCGATAGCCCATAAATGGAAATGACCGGCCTTGACCGCTTCAACAACCTCATCTTTTAAACAGAGATGACGAATATTAGTCAGCGGCAAAATAACGCCTTGAGAACCAGTTAATTCACGGTTATTACAAACGTCAAAAAATCCTTCGATTTTTTCGTTAATTCCACCGATGGTTTGAACATTACCAAACTGATCGACTGAACCGGTTACGGCAATTTGCTGATTAATAGGTTGCTGTGATAATGCGCTCATCAGTGCACACAGGCCGGCTAAAGAAGCGCTATCACCATCTACTTCGCCATAGGATTGTTCAAATACGATAGAACCAGAAAATGGGAACTGTTGGTCTGAGGCCAGCTCTGCGGCAATAAAGGCCTGCATAATCATGATGCCCTTGGCATGTAGATTACCGCCCAACTCGGACTTTCTCTCCACATCCATGATTTCTCCATCACCCAGATGAACCACACAACTAATGCGTGATGGTTCTCCCATAGCGCGGGGATGCCCCGGATATTCTAAAACGGATAATCCATTGATTTGACCAATAACAAAACCTTCAGTTTCGATGCGAACCTGACCAAGGTCTATATCGTCTAATACCATTTCGGAGAGATAGCTCTCACGCCACTGCTTCTCTTGTTCGGACTGCTCCAAAGACTGAGCGGTAATATTAGGCATGGCAAAAGGCACGGCATCGCTGAGTATATGGCTTAACCATTGAGGGCAGAGGGGCAATTTTTCCTGATCGCCGCTTTTTCTAATGGCGATATTAATCAACGAAGGGTAAGCATTGGCATCAATAGAAGGTAACTGATAGTGACAGGCAACAGAATTGAGATATTCACACCAAGTCACAATATCCTCGTCCTGACTAACGACGAGATCGGTTTCGAATTCAGTATAAATAACCTGTTCAATGAGTTCAGGTTCCAACTCTTGAAATTCACCCAATCCGTAGCGATCGCCGACTAAAATAACTTTCAACTCTAATGGCATTGAAGGAATTGATAGTGGTAAAGGGCGTGTATCATCAACAGAAAACCACTGAAAACGCTTGCTAACTACAGCTTGCTTTAACCGGAACCACAGATGTGGTTGGGTGAGTAAGGTGCGAACAGAAAGAATCAGAATCCCACCGTTTGCTTGATGAATCAAACCGGGTTCCAGCGTATAGCTATCATTGTGTTTACGCAGGCAGCCAAACAGTTGTTCTATTTCCAACCATTCTTCATACAGGCAGTCATCAGTAGCTGCGAAATTGTCGCTTTTACTTTGGGCATCAACACGGCTTATAACCGTATTGTTGATTTCATATCGACTACCAAAAGTGTCAGAGCGTGCGGGCTGAATATTTTTTACCGCATCATGGATCAGTGAGAGGTAGGCTCGGCTATCAACGGCTTTTATCAACATGAACGGTGAAGCCGTCGCATGTTGATGACAGAAAGTAGATAGAGACTTCTGCAAACGAGGCTGTGTGATTGCAATGTTTAGTGGTTCGCGACGATATTCTCGTTCGAACAAGCCTGTACAGGCTGCGGTATTTGGCAATAACTGTTGCCATTCAAGTCGATTGATAGTCAAAGTATTCGCTGTTTAATTCAAAAAGGAAAACGAGATTATACAAGAAACACACGGAGTTCATACTCCCGTGATTCACTTAACTAATTGTCTGATCAATATTATAGACAATGGCGACAAAACTGTTGGGGCAAAGTATTGAGAAGGCTTCAAAAGCTGCTATGCTACAAATGTTACACGGTCACTCAATTAGGTGCTTTATGAAATATCAGCAGTTAGATAATCTTGAAAGTGGGTGGAAGTGGAAGTATCTGGTTAAAAAACATCGGGAAGGTGAAGAGATAACTCGCTATCTAGAATATAGCGCCGCCCAGGAAAAAGTGGATGAGTTGCTGCAGTTAGAGAATGAACCGTATCGGGTTCATGAATGGATCGGTGCTCATATTAATCCTGATCTATTAAACCGGTTGAAACAAACTATCCGAGCCAGACGTAAACGCCATTTTAATGCAGAACAGCAGCACACGCGTAAAAAGTCTATCGATCTTGAGTTCTTGGTGTGGCAGCGTCTCTCTGCCTTATCTCAACGCCGTGGGTCAACGCTATCTGAAACTATTGTTCAGCTTATCGAAGATGCTGAAAGAAAAGAGCAGTATGCTAATCAGATGTCGTTACTGAAACAGGATTTGAAAGATATTTTAACTCAGGATAAGTGATATCTGCGGTGAAGCAGAGAAATGCTGATGTGATTGGTCAGTTTTATTATTCTTAATAAAAAACCCCGCAGAGCGGGGTTTTTGCATAACGCTATCTTAGAGGGCTATTACTTTCTAACAGCTTCTTTAACTTCAGTTACGATGTCTTTAGCGCCTTTAACTTCGATCTCTACACGACGATCTGGAGACAGACAGTCGATCAGAGCAGCACCACGTTTCAGACCATCACAGGTAGAACCGGTAACTGGGTTAGATTTGCCTAAACCACGAGCAGAAATCTTATCAGAAGGGATGCCTTTAGATACTAAGTAGCTAACAACGCTATGAGCACGTTGTTCAGACAGTTTTTGGTTGTACTTTTCAGAACCGATACGGTCAGTATAGCCCAGAACAACTAAAGAACCGTTGGTTGGGTTGATTGAACTTAATTCACCGTATAATTGATCCAGAGCTTGCTTACCTTCTGGCTTCAGGTTTGCTTTGTTGAAAGCAAACAGAACGTCAGATTTCAGAGTGAAACGCTTAGTTTCAACAACTGGTACAGCAACTACTGCTGGAGCTGCAGCTTTGGTTTGACCAAAACGGTAAGCTAGGCCTAAGCTCAGCATGCCGTTGTCTGGACGGGTATTAACGCTATCAGCGTCGCCGTTACCGATGTTGTTAACCCACTGGTAATCTAAACGAGTAGCGATGCTTGGAGTGATAGCGTATTCAACACCAACTGCTGCCAGTGGAGAAATACCGGTATCGTGAGCTTTGCCTTCGCCACCAGATGCTGGATGAACTTTAGCGTCACCACGCCAGCCCATAGCACCTAAACGGGTGTAGATATCCAGATCGTTCATGATTGGATAGCTCAGTTTAGCTGCTAATTGGATGCCTTGAGCTTTATAAGCGGCACTGTTATCACCACGGTAAGTCATACGACCTAACCAGTCATAACCTAATTCAAAACCTAAATATTGGTTAGCTTGATAACCGAAATAAGCACCAGCACCTAATTGATTAGGGTGGGTATTTTGGTTGTTCAGTGTATCTAAACCATTACCGTTCTTGTAAAAGCCAGTGTCATGGTAAGAAGACCAACCCACTTTAGCACCAGTGTACCAAGTGTTGTCTAATGGAGCGGCCTGTGCTGCAGTAGCTAAACCGGTCAGTGCCATTGCTAGTGCAATTGCTGTCTTTTTCATTTTGCGCCTCGTTATCATCTAAAATAGTAGTGATATAAGTTAATGCTATGTGGTTCTAGTTTTAAAGTTCGAAGTTAAAGTACCCACATCAATCCATGACTGACATCGAGAATCCGGAACCATAAAGCAACCTAATCAAGGTAAAGTTTACAACGTGTAAGAAAAGTTACAAGTGTTGAGTACTAAAAGCAGATAAAAATATCCTGATTAGTTTAATTATTAACGTCTGTGTTACGTCAGTAACTCCTAATTAAAAGCTAATCTGAGAGACAGTATAATAATCAAGTTGAATAAATCATAGTGATAAATTAATGATTATGAGAGAAGAAAGGAAGGTGTTAAGCATTCTGTGCTATTGGTGGATTCTTATAATGTAACATAAAATTACACAACAGGGGGTTTGTAATTTTATGTTAACTTAAGTAAAGATGCGATGAGGTCTGATAATCCAATTGTTTGATACAGAGGGAAGAGTTGTTTCTGACGGCAATAAAAGAATCTTTACCATTGGAAGTAATTATATTGGGTTATGATTATCCGTGGGAAAATGTCTACAAATCCCCCTACATTTAATATTTAATGTCTATTTTTAGTCTATTAATGTATTCATCTACAAAATGGGTGCAGGCTAATTGGTAAATATAAATATTTACTTAAAATAAGTTTTAATGCTTAGGCCTTTTCTTATCAATAGCAACGCATTGGGCTAAATTTCAGGGCGTAGTATTACGATGTGTTATCAAATTTCTAACCATATATACCCTATTGGTTGATTATATAGGGCACTATATCGGTTAGTGCCAATGAGATTTACTAAACAGATCATTATGCAACAGGGAATTCTGTAACATTGGAAGAGGTTGTAAGATGAATCCATAACAATCACCTTCCTTTGCCGCTTGGTTTAATCTTTCTTTAAGCGTCATACTCATGGCGGGTAACCAAGCAATTACAGAACTGAAGTTACCGCTACGTAATGCTTTCTCCATCATTTCAATGCCGCTCTCAGTTGAAACAGAATTTAATCCGATGGTTTTATTTTCCGGTAATCCCAAACTATTTATCCAATAGCGGTTTAGGCGACGTTCAGGTGAAAGCCAAAGTTGCCAGCGTGGTTGATGGCCTAATTGCTGAAGGAAAGGAAGTAACAGGTGAAGTGTGAATGGATTTTGCGGATCGTAGATGATTTCACTCACTTGTCTGGAAGTATAAACATGCTCCTGGACAGAACCTATGGTATTAGTTAATGCATATAAAGCGTTATGTTGTGTTTGTTGTATTGAGCGCATAATTTAATCACCTGTAACTGTACTGTATTTTTATACAGTACTCGAGGCGTTGTAGGAAATCAAGTATTTTCATGATGCTTCGCAAATTTTGCATTAATTATGAATTAACTCACTATGACTTCTAGATATTTTTTGAAAATTGATTATGTTGAAAATAGTTTCGACACGTTACTTTATGTCGTTACATATCGAACTAAACGGAAATTATCTATGAACAGCAACATAAGAGGTCATATGGACAGAGAAAATACCAAACAATTAGTCAGGAACGTTATCGAGCATTTTAGCGAATTGGGAGAACTCACATCTCGTTCAATGTTTGGGGGCTATGGGATATGTAAAGGCAAGGTAATGTTTGGATTAGTATCTGAAGATAAATTTTATTTAAGAGCAAACAACCAACTGGAATCAATTTTTGTTACGTATGGTATGAGTCAGTTTGTGTACAACAAGAGGGGGATCCCTGTGTTACTGAAGTATTACCACGTGAATGAGTCTCTATGGAGGAATAAAGAAGTTTTACGACGATTTGCTACCTATGCACTTTCTGCGGCTTCATCTGAAATGAGGGAAAAAGATACTCAGGAGTATGTGAGAATAAAGGATTTACCCAATCTTAATTTGGCAATAGAACGGATGTTAAGGCAAGCAGGAATTAAATCTTGTGAAGAGCTATTTAGCCTAGGGGCATTACATTCTTTCATTAAGATTCGAGAAATGAAAAAAGGTATTAAACTCGAGCTACTTTTTTCATTAGCGGGCGCAATAGAGGGGTGCCATGTTGCTATTTTACCCGCCGAACTTCGTAATGATTTGGCCGAGCAGTTGGAGCTTTATGATAAGACAAAAAAGTAGATTTTGTTAATGCTGAAAAAATAAAATAATTCAATAAATAGCGCTCTTAATTGGTGGACACGGGAGATGTGTTTATCTCAGTATAGATTGTATCTGACAGAGAGATAAACTCAGGCAGCAGCCCAATTATTAGCGCTAGTTGTTGTGTAACTAATTGGTTTTTATTTTTAGAATGACTGCTGAGTATTTTGATTTTTTGATTAACAGCATTGAGAGTTGAAATTATTTTCTCATTCTGTTCAGTATTTATTTGTAACGCATCATCAATATAACAAACAGCATCATCAAGAAGAGACAGTATTTCTGGGCTATCGGTTAACTGTTCTCGTTGGGCCCCTAATGCTGAAATGTAACCCAGCAAAGAGTGGCTTAAGCAGAGTAAGCGGAAACCATTATCCAACTTACGGGCATCTTTATTCGGTTCCGCAGCCATGCTGGAAATTACAGAGGCCAGTTCAGCATCACAGTTGTGGGCATTACGTCGTACTATTCGGTAGTCGACACTGTTGTTCTTGCCCTGATGATATTGCTCCAGTATGGCATCAAGATAACGGCAATTTGCATCAATAGCATTCTTCAGTACTACGGGTAGCTGTCTGAATTTCCAGTCAGGCCAAATAAAACTAACCGCAGCCCAGGCAATACCGCAACCTAGCAGTGTATCGATAATTCGGGGAAGAGCGACTTGAAAACCTTCGCCTAACAAGTTAAAACAGCAAAGTACTAATAGTGTGATAAACATGGTCGCATAGGCATAACGAACATTTCGGAAGGTAAAAAACAGAACGCCACTGATAACAATTAGGATTAGCTGGCCTTCCTGAGAAGGAACAAAATAGAGGATTGGTAGACCCAATAAAATACCAGCGACAGTACCCACAACTCTTAACGTCAGACGAGTTCGAGTTGCATTATAGTTCGGCTGGCAAACAAATAAACTGGTTAGCATAATCCAGTAACCATTTTGCAAATTAGCGAGTTGGATAATGGCATACCCAATGCACAAGACCACAGACATTCTCACCGCATGGCGAAATAGGGCTGATTGCGGCGTTAGATTTTGAGAAATTCTTATCCAGATATCTTTTAAGCCCGTAAGTTTGTCATCAGCCAACGTGCTGTCTGGCACTGATTCAGTGTTCGTTATTTGTTCCGATTCGATGTTATTTAGCTGGAAATCAATAGCTTTAAAATTATTCAGCAGATGCTGTAATGACTGTGTCATAGCGACAGGTAGTTTATAGCTGGACGCCAGATTAGATAAACTTTTTTCCAGATGCGTTATCGCTTGAGTCTGATAAGTATCATGAACATACTTTTGCTGGTATCGAATAGAATAGGCAACATTTCGACATGCTTTTGACTGCAAGGTTAAAAGACGTTGGAGGCGAAAAAGAATATCGGTATAGCGCAGCGCCTCACTTAACTGTTGGTACTGAGCATGAGAAGAACTAGCCTGTTCGTGAATATCCTGAGCAACAAAATAGTAATGTAGCATTCTGCGGGTACTACGCTGCCCTCTATCGCCTTTAAGGCGGGTCAGCAGTGAAACTTTCGTCTGGTTTAGCGTGCTAACCAATACACCATTTGCCATGGTGGTATGAATCAGTTGGTCGGTAAATTGATGCTCTTCATCGGGGTCAAATAACATTGATTTGGTATCAAGATAGTTGGCTAGGCTATCAAAACCGCGAGCCAGATTATCTTGCAGTGGGCGAATAGGTAAAATCAGATGCCCTAACAGAGTAATGAGGTTATACCAAATGGCTCCCGCCAACAGCAATACTGGCTGTGTATACCATGATTCGTACAGTGATTCTCCCAACATAGTATAGATAGCGATAAGTAAAGCACCAAAAGCGATGGTGGCATAACGTTGACCAAGGGATCCTAACAGAATAAATCCTGCTGTTGAGAAGAGTAAAGCAACAGCAAATAGCCAAGGGTAGGGGAACAATAATTCAATAGAAACAGAAGCCAGAAAAAAGCAGATAAGCGTAATCAACAAATTACGCAGCCGTCCGCTCAGGCGGTCGTCCAGATCGGTTAAGGCTGCGGCAACAACACCGAGAGTTAATGGAAGAGTGAGTAAACTTTGATTAATCCACCAAGGAACAAACACCACACCGGTTAGTGCTATAAAGATACGGATGCTATAGAGCAGATTACTATTATAAAAGTAACGACGAAGCCCTAATATCAATGAAATCACATCCGTATCCTGTTACTCATCATGAAATGATAAAGGTTTAACGCTGCTGAAGTTGGCGCTGAGCTTTAGATATACGGGCTTCTTGTGCGACTTCAACTGACACGACACGACGACCAACTGGCCATAGCGCGATAACGGCTATTTTGAAGTTAGCAATTCCCACGGGAATACCAATAATGGTAATACACTGAGCTATGCCGGCACAGATATGAGCCAAACATAACCACCAACCAAAAAAGATAAACCAAAAAATATTCAGCGCAGTTCCGCCGACATTCATCAATGCACTTTTCTCATTAGGATTGAGATCGTCAACATGTATGGCTTCATTACCAAATGGAAACAATGAAAGTTTGGTTATTTCCCAACAGGAACGCGTTAATGGCAGAGTAAATATCAGCACAATGGTTACGATTGTTGCCAGTAACCATCCTAATGTAGTGATCACACCACCGAGAATAAAATTGAGTATATTTAATATACTACGCATCAGATAACTCCGCACATTGATAAGAGAATAGATATAACGATCGTATTGTTACGGTTTATTCAAATTTACTCAATGGAAAAGAGTTACCGATCATAATTCCAACTGATAAATTCAGCATGTTTCGCAGTTCTGGCTGGAGAGCACGGTGTAATAAAGGGTAAACTGTGATTCGAATTTTTACTGCACAAAACAGGCGCTGTTAACACGATGGAATTGAAATCAACTTCAGTTGGGCAACATTTAGCACAGCATCCCTATAATCGGGTGAAAATGCTGAATGCTGGCGTTGAAGTCAGTGGTCCGAAACACGTCTACACTCTTCCTTTCAATCAATTGGTCGCCGTTCGCTGTAAAAGAGGCATTGTCTGGGGAGAACTGGAGTTTGAATTACCTGGGCAAAAAGTAGTTCGCCTTCATGGCACTGAGTGGCAAGAAACCCAGCAATTCTATCATCATTTGATGAGCGTTTGGCAGCAGTGGGGAGAGGAGATGAGCCAGATTGCTGCCGATTTGCTAAAACAACAGGCAGAAAAAATTAATGTTCGTTTACGACAGGAACGATGGCTCACGAATGATGATTTATTAGATATTCAGGATGAAGTAACCGCAGTTGTGAGTTCGGTTCCGTTACCTGTGGAGCGTTTGACAGAGTTTGCTAACTGCCAAGCTTGTTATTCATTTTGTTCAAAATGGCTAACGGGTGGAAATCAGCTGATTGATACGACTAATCAGCATTGGGTTCAAACAATGCTAAAGCAACATCGTCAGTTTTTTGACCATATCGAGACACAACCGCTGAATGAAGCACAATGCAGAGCCGTTATTAGTGGTGAAAGAAATGTTCTAGTTCTGGCGGGAGCTGGCAGTGGTAAAACATCCGTTTTGGTTGCCAGAGCTGGGTGGCTACTATATCGAAAAGAAGCAATCGCTGAGGAAGTATTATTACTGGCATTTGGGCGTAATGCTGCTGATGAGATGAATAGCCGTATCCAGCAACGTTTAGGTAGAACGGATATTCAGGCTAAAACATTTCATGCGTTAGCATTATCAATAATCAGTCAATGCAGCAAGAAAGTTCCACTGATTAGTAAACTGGAAACAGATACCAAAAACCGGCAGAACTTCTTGATTCAGCAGTGGCAGTTAGCGTGTGCAGAGCAAAAAAGTCAGGCATCTGGTTGGAAAAACTGGTTATCTCAAGAGTTAGGGTGGCAACTGGCAGAAGAAGCATTCTGGAAAGACAGTGTCTTATCTGAGCGCTTATCCGTGAGGTTGGATTACTGGCTTGGTTTAATTCGTAATCGTGGTGGAAGTCAGGCTGAGATGATTGAATCTGCACCAGAAGAGTTGAAAGCAGATTTTCAGAAAAAAATACGCCTGCTTACACCGCTATTAAAAGCCTGGAAAAAAGCGCTGAAAGAAGAAGGCGCAGTGGATTTCCCCGGCTTACTTCATCAAGCCGTTAATTTGATTGAAAAAGGAAAATTTGTTAGTCCCTGGCGTTACATTTTGGTGGATGAGTTTCAGGATATTTCACCCCAACGGGCGACATTAATTAATGCACTACGGGGCCAGCAAACGGGAAGCAGCCTGTTTGCTGTTGGTGATGATTGGCAATCCATATATCGATTCAGTGGCGCAGAACAGTTATTAACGGCAAACTTCAATCATATATTTGGGGTGGGTGAGCAATGTCATTTGGATTTAACGTATCGCTTTGGTCAGCGTATTAGTGATATTACCAGCCGTTATATTCAGCAAAATCCGGCTCAGATAAAAAGAGATATCTCCAGCCAGATTCAGGGAGAAAAACACCCGATTACTATTTTGCCCGATAACCAGTTAGAAGCATTGTTCGATAAGTTAAGCAGTTATGTTAAGCAGAATGAAAAAATTCTTGTTCTGGGGCGTTATCATTATTCGAAACCCGCTGTTTTGGCTAAAGCCTCAACGCGGTGGCCAAAATTGAATATTGAATTTATGACAATGCATGCCAGTAAAGGGCAACAGGCTGAGTATGTGATTATTACTGGATTACACTCAGGACGTGATGGTTTCCCATCGATAGAAAATAGTTCTGTAATTGAGCAGGTGTTATTACCGCAAACGGAACGTTTTCCCTATGCAGAAGAGCGACGTTTGTTGTATGTGGCACTAACTCGTGCCAAGTACCAAGTATGGCTATTGCAAGATACCGAGTCTCCATCGGTATTTGTTAAACAATTAGCGGATACGGGTGCCGTAATAAAACGAAAACCTTAAGCCCATTAGGTAGCAACAGGCTTAAGGTCAGGTTGAGGCCTATTTCAGACGTTCTTGCAGGTATTTCTGATAATCAGGTATATCAATGACTATCTCTTTTTCAAATAGACCTGAAGATATCAACATGTCGGCAGTTGCCCTGTTGGTTGCGACAGGAATATTCCAGACAGTTGCCAGTCGTAATAAGGCTTTGACATCAGGGTCGTGAGGGACAGCATTGAGTGGATCCCAGAAGAAAATTAATACATCAATTTTACCTTCAGAGATCATGGCGCCGATTTGCTGGTCCCCGCCCATTGGCCCGCTAAGCATACTGGAGACAGGAACATCTGTAGTTCTCTGAATTAAATTGCCTGTGGTTCCAGTGGCAAATAGCCGGTGTTTAGCCAGAACGGATTTGTTGTCTTCAGCCCATTTTAACAGATACTGTTTACAGTGATCGTGAGCAACCAGTGCAATGTTCTTTTGTATTGGAATTGCTCGTGTTGTTAGTTGCATATTAAACCAAACCTCTATTTAAATAGTTATTCTGTATAGATTACTGAAACTCCGTTTCGGAAAAAAGCGATAATATATAAAAGTATACATCTTATTGATCTTTGCCTTAATCAGAGCATCAACAGGGCAATTAAACTGAGATAAAGCAGAAAAAATAATTTAGGGAGTAAATGATTATGCAAGAAAGTGAAATAAAGAGTTTGTTACAGCAAGTTAAAACCATCGCCCTAGTAGGAGCAAGTGATAAGCCGACACGGGCCAGTTATGTAGTGATGGCCTATTTGCTGTCTCAGGGATATGAGGTTATTCCTGTTAGCCCTAAATTGGCAGGACAGACCTTACAAGGGCAAAAAGTTTTTGCCCATTTAAAAGAGATCGATCGCCCAGTTGATATGGTTGATGTTTTCCGTAATTCAGATGCCGCGTATGAAGTGGCAGAAGAGGCGATAGCCATTAACGCTAAGGTTTTATGGTTACAACTGGATGTGATTAATCTTGAAGCTGAAGCGATAGCTCAGCAAGCCGGGCTGAAAGTTGTGATGGATAGATGCCCGAAAATTGAAATTAAAAAACTGGGATTGGAGAAGGTGTTATAGAGAGAAATATCTAACAGCATTTTGATAAACGCAAAAGGATTGGCGTTAAAATCGACAAAAAACATTGTTTTTGATGTTTTTTCAGCCGAACGATCAAAATAGCTCAATTATCCTCTTTACAAGGTACCTCAAGCTGTTCTATATTTCACGCCGTTGCGGAGGAGTGGCCGAGCGGCTGAAGGCAACGGTCTTGAAAACCGTCGATGGGCAACCATCCGTGAGTTCGAATCTCACCTCCTCCGCCAAAAAATTCAACGGGTTAGCTTAGGCTAGCCCGTTTTGCTTTTCAGGTGTTAGAACTGACTTAGAACTTTTTGCTAGAACTTTTCCCATTTTATCCATTCACTTTAAGTTAACTATCAGTTAACAAATCGATTTTTTTCTGAAATCAAAGGCGCGTCCAACGATGGTGTAACAGCTATTTTTCTGTCATACGTAATAACCTGTTGCTCTGTTTTATGGCCACTGAATAACTGCTTATCTTTTGATGAACCAGTGTAATCGGATATACCTTTAGCTTTGATATCATGATAAGTGAACGAAAGAGGGCGACCGAGTTTTTCAGATGCTAGCCAAAGCGATTGTTAATCATGAAAATGGTTATCAACCATACGATGATGAGACGTACGAAAGGGCGTTTAATTTGCTATGACGTGGTGCACATTTCTGCCTACTACCGCAATAGCGGTTTTTTTGTGCTCATTTTAAATATCTGGCACTTATGGTCAGCTAACGACAGATTAAGGTCTGGCAATCCGATGCCGACTGATCAACAGGATTCTGCTTACGAGATATTGATAAAATTCAGATACAGCAGAATAGAGCGGCTGGACGGGATAAACGAACAACAGAGAAACTCTATGCCTCAGAGTCTGACAATAGCCGCCTTCGTAAGTCTTCGTAATGAGCTTACCGTTAGTAATCACAACCTGTGTATCAAAGCCAAATCTCCAACCACCTCCACCGGCAATATGGGCAATGATGCCAGCGTCGAACTATCTGACTCTATTGGACGAACTGTTTTCGATATCCGAGCTGGAATCATTCGAGAACGGGCAAAAAATAGAGTATTTACAAGCTTACATAAATGAGAACTGCTTTTCTCAATAGAGGTAGTCATACCATCACCGGAAGAGTAACTTGAGGATCAGGGATAAAATAATAAATCCATTTATGCAGAAACTTGTAAGGAACAACAAGAATGCGACAATTCCAAGCACCGTTATTTTTTTTCTTAAAATGGATGCAATTCCTGATAACACAAGAGTTGCAAGGATTAGTCGGAAGATGATTTTTGCAAGAATGAAACTTGGATTAGGTAGGAGAATGATTTCAGCTAAATTGGTAGTGGGTATTTTCCTGTAACAAGTTTTTTTAGCACGGTAGTTTTTGTCCGGTTTAGAAAATCCAGCGTAATTATAGGGTAAAAATAAATTGGAGAGCACTACCAATGCTAAGTGTTCGATCCTGTAAGCAATCCGTTTTATTTCTGTATTGTACCGCTTCATGACCATTGTGCTATTGCATTGATATATTTATTAATATTCTAATGATCGCAATTAATGGAAATCCACAGCGCCATTATCAGAAGCCAATTCAAACGCGGTATGCCATTGTATGTACTTGGCGTAAAAATAGGTGTCTTCAGAGAATGATTGTGCGCGCTGGTTAAAATTAGCAAAGTCTTTTGCGAGCTTTGCAGAAACAGCGGTTCCGATTACTCCCCCGCAATCACTGAAATTGATTAGCTCTGAAAATGGACCTTGTTCGCTATTCAAGCATGCAACACGGTAACTTTTGCGGTCTAGCCCATGGTCGTCACGTGATCCGAGTGAATATCCTGCCAATTTAGCTAAATCATCACGCCAGTTGTTGTAGTTGCGGTAAGTGCCAGCGCTGAATTCCATTGAATTTGAATATGTGTAAACGGCTCCATCATCAATTTCATCAGCACGACCAGGGAAATTAGAATTCAACTCAGCCTGAAAGTAATTAATTGCCAATGGCTTACCCGTCGCGTTATCGATGGGTAAGCCGTCGTCATCAAAGAGAGTGTCAATTTTATTGAGCTGATGGTATGCGGTAATATTCAGTCCCATAATTGTTTTTTCCCAATACGTGATTGATAACATAACTCTTTTTGATACTTTGCATGTTCTGAAAATAGAGTGGTTACTTACGAAATAATTAAGATAGTTTATGCATGCAATATCGATGATGTAAATTATGAACGCATAACTTAACGTGTATTTTTTGATTATTCGTATTTTATCCGGGGTTATTGAGTAATATTAAGGTTATTGTTAGTTAACAGATAAAAGAATAATCCCTTGAATATTTAAGCTATTTATAGCTTAATAAAAATTCAACCAACTTGTACACAGGTGGCTTATGTCTCAAAAAATGGATGCTATACAGAAAATCATCGGTGAAACAGTCGTTAAGTTATGTGAAAAGAAGGTTCCGGTAAGCAAAGACTCCATAACGGAGAGATTGTTACGGGTTATACACAAAGATTCTGTTGATTCAGAAAAAGGTAGAATTGCTACGTCAGCATTGGAGTTTTTGGCACAGAGTGAGCCTACATCTTGAGCATTATTAAGGTGTAGTGGGGAGTACCTGTTTCAGGAACCGTTTATTATCACTGAGGTGAAACGCATTTAGCATTGCTACTCCTAACGAATTTAAAATAAAGGGTTAGTCTAAGACTAGCCCTTCTTCATTTAATCAGAATATGCAGATTAGCCAAAAAAGATTGTTTGTAGCATCTTCAGACTTAACAGTATTAGTAAGCAAGCAAAAACTTTCTTAAGTGTGGCGACCGGCATTTTGTGCGCCAGTCGTGCACCAATCGGCGCAGTAAAATAACTTAATGTCGAGATAAGAATGACGGCGGGAAAATAGACATAACCAACGCTGTAATCAGGGGTATTTGATGCATTCCAGCCATTAATCATATAACCAATGCTGCCAGCCAGCGCGATTGGCATACCAACGGCGGCAGAGGTTCCAATCGCGTGCTGTATACGCACATTACACCAGGTCAAGAAGGAGACTGTGAGTGAGCCTCCACCGATGGCAACCAGTGCGGATATACCGCCTATAGATAGCCCTGCAATAGAGATGCCTGTAGTCCCTGGTAATTGTCGGCTAGGTTTGGGTTTGATGTTCAATATCATTTGTAAAGCGACATAAGCCATAAAACAAGAGAAGAATATACCTAACGACTTTGTGGGTAATAGTGCCGCTAACCAGGTTGCTGATAGGGTGCCAACCAATATTGCCGGGGTCATTTTCCAAACAACTGGCCATAAAACAGCTTGGTGGCGATTGTGTGCTCTTAAGCTTGAAAATGCAGTTATAACAATAGAAGCCATTGATGTGCCTAAGGCTAGATGTACCAGATGCTCCTGCGGAATTCCCTGAGCGGAAAAAATGGTTGTTAAGATCGGCACCATAATACCGCCGCCGCCAATTCCCAGTAGACCCGCCATAAACCCCACCACGGCACCCAATAACAAATACGCTAATATCCATTCAATAGCCATTGACTATCCTTGATTAAAATTTTGATATACCACACGTTAATCTATATTAACTCTGTTATCAGATAGAGCATAGGTACTGAGTATAGAGTTTTTACGTTACAATGATTAAAAATCAAAATCTTCATTAATAACAATGCTGAGGTTGTATGTTCGAGTTTGAAGGACGCATGGTAGAGACCGATACCCAAGGGTATCTGCTCAACAGTAATGACTGGAGTGAATCAATGGCTGTGATTCTGGCCCAGCAGGAAAACATTGAGCTAACAGCAGAGCATTGGGAAGTTATCCACTTTGTAAGAGATTTCTATCAGGAATTTAATACTTCACCAGCCATTCGAATGTTAGTTAAAGCAATGACGCAAAAGTATGGTGAAGAAAAGGGGAACAGCCGCTATCTTTATCGCCTTTTTATCAAAGGCCCCGCAAAACAAGCCACCAAAATCGCGGGTTTACCTAAACCAGTTAAGTGCATTTGAATGTAAAGTTAAGTGAGTTTAACGTTGAAATTGTTCCAATAGCACAATTTAACTTGAAATATGACTGATTCCCCCCATATTTAAGAAAAAGGCAGGATCTGAATACGAGGAGGCTACGATGATTACCAGTAAATTTTCTATTGGTCAGCAAGTCAGACATAAGTTACTGGGCAATCTCGGCGTAATAATTGATATTGATGCCGAGTATTCCCTAGAGCAGCCAGCTTCGGATGAAGTTGGTGCGGATGATAACTTGAGAAAAGCCCCCTGGTACCACGTTGTTATGGAAGACGAAGAGGGGCAACCAATCCATACCTATCTTGCAGAGATACAGCTTGCCGGAGAGGATGCAGAAACACATCCTGAACAACCTTCTCTTGATGAACTGGCTGCATCGATCAGAGATCAACTGCAAGCCCCTCGCTTGAGAAATTAATATTTACCCTGAAAAACCATTCTGTTTGCCGCTGAATGGTTTTTTTATTGTCTGAAAATGGCTGGGTTCGGTTATAAAATGTCGAATGAAAAAGCAGCGTCAGTGTGGGGGTTGGTTAGGCTATGCAAAATCAGAACAAAAAATAGCCGTGAAACCCAAAAGTGTGTGGAGTCGGTTTCACGGCAAACCAAAAACAGTCAATTTGTCACTGATAAAACGCTGGGGCCATTATCACTGATATTCGATCTATAAAACAAGCTGGTAAAAACACTAGTTTTTTAGCTGATGATAAATATATCGATGCGTTTTTTTTAAAGAATATGACCTCATAATGGTCATTGATAATTTTATTTGAAAATATAAAGATAATAATTATATTTAAACTATTGCTATTTATAAATTCTTAAGGCAAGAGTGTATATATGGTTGATTTTTCAAGTGCAGACTATTTAAAGCAGATCGAAATATTACGTTCAAAATCTAGCCATCAGTTGAAGGATATTGGCGATCAGTGGTGTACTCCAGACGCATTATTTTGGGGAATTGATAGTTTATATGGGCCATTGGTTCTAGATTTGTTCAGCGATGGTGAAAACAGCAAATGCCCAGATTATTACACGGCCGCAGATAATGCGTTGATGAAAAACTGGGCGGAGCAATTATCCAAACTTGATGGGGCGGCATTTGCTAATCCCCCGTATTCCCGTGCCAAGCAACATCAGGGACACTATATTACAGGCATGTCTCATATTATGCGCCATACTATTGAGCAGCGAGAATTGGGTGGGCGTTATGTCTATTTGGTTAAGGTCGCAACGTCAGAAGAATGGTGGCCTAGAGATAAGGCCGATCATATAGCCTTTATTTGTGGGCGAATTTTATTTGATATGCCTAAATGGTTCATTCCCGCAGGCAAGCAACAAGAAGTTGCAACGGCTGCATTTGGGGTAGCAATATTAATTTTTGATAAAACATGGACGGGACCACCGTTAAGTTATGTTCGTCGCGATGATCTTCTTGCTAGAGGAAATACAGTAATGAATATGATGAAACACAGTCGGTCTCGTATTGTTGTGGCTGTCTGAGCAGAGTTTATACAATAATGATTCGACTCGACCGTGAATCATTTCAGTTTTCAGTTAGAGAAACATTAATATCGAGAATCTTACCATTCACGCTTTAACATCAAAAGAAGCAACGCGTTTTGATGTCTCACCCAATAGTGTTCAACTAATTTGAGGTCAGTAAATAAAAGATACCGTCAACTTCTCCGGTTTGCAGGTTTGCAGGTTTTCAGTTCAGATCGTTAAAATAACATCACGTTCATTATTAATGCTTTCAACCAAAGAAAGATCGCTTATGGATGTTTTTTAACCTAGCTGTCTTTTTATGAAGGGAATTGTGTTGGTTAACGTTCTAACGCATTGACACATCGACGGACGAATTATCACTAATATTTCACTCATTAATGTTGTCTTCTTATTCCAATATATAAGCTTTGTAGCCGTATTTAGGTTATTAGATTATCCTTACAGACGGATAGCTATATTATTGATATAATCATAAAAATGACAGTATGGTAGTAAATCTTTTCGTTGAGTTTGCAGTGAGTATATGTAAACCTTAGTTACCTTTAAAAGATGGATTCGTTGGCAGATTGAATATATTTTGATTTTTAAATGGTGTTCCGCCCTGTATTATCAGTCGGTTGAGTGCTTTTTATGAGCCATTGTGTAATGCTTAAAAAGCATCACGTTACCTTTCTTGTTTGGAGACTTTCTGTTGATAAGCGTTCTTCTTGTTGATGACCACGAATTGGTGCGCGCAGGGATCCGACGCATTCTGGAAGATGTCAAAGGAATAAAAGTTGTTGGCGAAGCACAGACCGGCGAGGATGCCGTGAAGTGGTGTCGTTCCAATAGCGTAGATATCGTCTTAATGGATATGAATATGCCGGGCATTGGTGGTCTGGAGGCTACGCGTAAGATTTTGCGCTACTCCCCCGATATTAAAGTCATTATGTTGACGATTCATACTGAAAACCCGCTACCCGCAAAAGTGATGCAGGCGGGGGCTTCCGGCTATTTGAGTAAAGGTGCAGCACCGCAAGAAGTGATTAATGCTATTCGAGCCATTGCTTCTGGGCAGCGTTACATTGGTGCTGATATTGCCCGACAAATGGCATTAAGTCAGTTAGAACCGGAGGCGGATACACCGCTATCCAGTTTGTCTGAACGTGAACTGCAGATTATGCTAATGATTACTAAGGGATTGAAAGTCAATGAGATTGCGGAAACGCTTAATCTTAGCCCTAAAACGGTCAACAGCTATCGTTATAGAATGTTTAGCAAACTGAATATTAGTGGTGATGTAGAGTTAACACATCTTGCTATCCGTCATGGAATTGTGACATCAGAGAAATTGTTAAATAGTGACTGATAGTTTTGATAGTAAAGCATTTTTAAAATATGTAACTAATGAGCCAGGGGTTTATCGTATGTACGATACTTCTGGCGTTGTTATTTATGTAGGAAAAGCAAAGGATCTCAAAAAACGTCTATCCAGCTATTTTCGCCAGAATGTAAGCAGTCGAAAGACAGAGGCGTTGGTTAAAAATATCGCTAATATCGATGTTACAGTTACTCATACTGAAACTGAAGCGTTATTACTCGAACATAACTATATTAAGTTATACCAGCCTCGCTATAACGTTTTGCTGCGCGATGATAAGTCCTATCCATTGATCTTCCTTAGTTCAGATAAACACCCCCGCTTAAAAATGCATCGAGGAGCGAAGCATGCCAAAGGCGAGTATTTTGGGCCATTCCCCAATTCAGGTGCGGTACGTGAAACATTAGCATTGCTACAAAAACTTTTTCCTGTACGTCAATGCGAAGACAGTGTTTATCGCAATCGCTCGCGTCCTTGCTTGCAATATCAAATTGGTCGTTGTTTGGGACCTTGTGTTGCAGGGCTGGTTAGTGATGATGAGTATCAGGAACAGGTTAACTATGTTCGATTGTTTCTGGAAGGTAAAGATCAACAAGTACTGAACCAACTGATAGCCAATATGGAGCAGGCAAGTCTGTCACTCAATTTTGAAGAGGCAGCCCGCATTCGCGATCAAATTCAGGCAATTCGACGGGTCACTGAAAAACAATTCGTTTCTGGCGATAGCGATGATTTGGATGTCATCGGCGTTTCTTATGAGAGTGGCTTGGCATGCATGCATGTATTGTTTCTACGACAGGGCAAGGTACTTGGTAGCCGGAGTTATTACCCTAAAATTCCTAAAGGAACTGAACTGGATGAAGTGGTTCAAACTTTTGTTGGTCAGTTCTATTTGCAGGGAAGCCAATCAAGATCGTTACCCGGAGAGATTCTACTCGATTTCCCCTTACCGGATAGAAATGCACTAGAAGAAACATTGTCAGAAGTCGCCGGGCGGAAAATTCAGATACAAAGCA
The DNA here is from genome assembly GCF_003096015.2 of Limnobaculum parvum. NCBI lineage: Bacteria > Pseudomonadati > Pseudomonadota > Gammaproteobacteria > Enterobacterales > Budviciaceae > Limnobaculum > Limnobaculum parvum. The sequence goes on from NZ_CP029185.2 coordinate 1,559,040, forward strand.
ATCCGAGAGGGGATCGTGCTCGTTATTTAAAACTGGCAAGAACCAATGCGCAAATTGCACTTAAAACTAAAATTTCCCAACAATCAACTATCCATCAGCGTTTCGCATCATTAACTGAAGTGTTGAAGCTAACCAAAATTAATCGGATGGAGTGTTTTGATATCAGCCATACAATGGGGGAAGAAACCGTTGCCTCTTGCGTGGTATTTGATAGTAATGGTCCACTGCGTTCTGAGTATCGGCGTTACAATATTACCGGTATAACACCTGGTGATGATTATGCAGCAATGTCGCAAGTGTTAAAACGGCGATATGAAAAAGCACTGATGGATGAGAAAATTCCAGATGTCATTTTTATTGATGGTGGAAAAGGGCAGTTGGGGCAAGCCATCGAAGTTTTTAACCAGTTGAATGTGAATTGGGATAAAAACAAGCCACTACTCGTTGGCATTGCAAAAGGCAGCGATCGTAAAGCGGGGCTGGAAACGCTATTTTTAGCCGCAGAAGGTGAGGGATTCTCTTTACCGCCTGATTCTCCAGCGCTGCATGTTATTCAACATATTCGTGACGATTCACACGATCATGCTATCTCTGGGCATCGCCAACGGCGAGCAAAAGTTAGAAATACCAGCGCGTTGGAACATATCGAAGGTGTAGGGCCAAAACGGCGTCAGGCATTGTTAAAATATATGGGCGGTTTACAACCCTTATTGAGTGCAACCGTCGAAGAGATTGCAAAAATACCTGGAATATCGCAATCTTTAGCAGAAAAGATACACAATGCATTGAAACCCTGAAGAGGATGTAGCAACATAGGCGTATGCCTTCCTTTTTATACTGAACAGCAATAGAGCACCAGAGCACTATGCAATTTAATATACCGACTCTGCTTACACTTTTCCGCATCATTTTGATCCCATTCTTTGTTGTGGCGTTTTATTTGCCGGCTCAATATCAATGGGCTCCAATGGTCTGTGCCATCATTTTTGTGGTTGCTGCGGTAACTGACTGGTTTGATGGTTTTTTGGCACGACGTTGGAAGCAAACAACGCGTTTTGGTGCTTTTCTCGATCCTGTCGCTGATAAAGTGATGGTTGCGACGGCATTAGTGTTAGTTTCTGAGTATTATCACGTTTGGTGGGTATCCTTACCGGCGGCTACGATGATAGCGCGTGAAATCATTATTTCTGCGTTGAGAGAGTGGATGGCTGAAATTGGTAAACGAAGCAGCGTTGCGGTTTCATGGGTGGGTAAAGTGAAAACCTCAGCACAGATGCTGGCTTTAGTCATATTGTTGTGGCGACCTAACCCTACGGTGGAGATTTTTGGTTTTATTCTGTTGTATATCGCCACCATCTTAACATTCTGGTCGATGTTCCAATATTTGAAAGCCTCGAAGGCAGACTTGCTGGAACCATAGACGATACGCCGGAAAAAGCAGCAAACGAACCAAATGTTTTAATAATTCTATTGACTCACCTCGTCAGGCAAGTAGAATGCACAGCATCCAATTACGGCAGCAGTCTAATTAGGATAAGCAGCTAAATCAGTAAGTTCTGATATAATGCTTCAGGTGCGGGAATAGCTCAGTTGGTAGAGCACGACCTTGCCAAGGTCGGGGTCGCGAGTTCGAGTCTCGTTTCCCGCTCCAAATTAATATTCAATATGAATATTACGGCGCGTTGGCAGAGTGGCCATGCTGCGGATTGCAAATCCGCCTACCTCGGTTCGACTCCGGGACGCGCCTCCAATATCAAGCATGCCCGGGTGGTGAAATCGGTAGACACAAGGGATTTAAAATCCCTCGGCGGCAACGCCATGCGAGTTCAAGTCTCGCCCCGGGCACCATTTGATATTGATGAAATCAGAATATAGCGTTAGCTAACCACCTATCAGGTGGTTTTTTTATGTCCGAAATTTGAGGTTTGGTCTATCTGGCCTGTCAGTCATCAGTTGGTGTTGGCTTCTGGGTGCTGAGGAATGTTACTATTTGATCGGTAAATTTTAAGCTTATGTGGATTAATATAAACACGGTTATCAATACCGCTCAGGAAACCTGATGGAACTTACGGATTTTATTCTTCATGCACAGCAGAGCTGCCCAGACGCTTTAGTTACCATAGAAATCGATCCAATAAAGAGTGTGGTGAAGATACAGTGGCGTTGGGATGATAAACAAGGAGAGCGATTATTTGAGCGCGCAATCTTGTTTAAAGAATTGAATTACGATGAGGCCATTACTGTTTTTCTGTCTCGTTGTAAGCTGGCGATGGATACGCTTTGTGATGAATAGTCATTTCAGATATCACATAATGAAAAGCGATATTAGCCAGCAAGAATATTGATTATTTCTTCTTCTCAGACTTTTTCGTTAATACCACAATTAAAGAACCAATCAGCCCGATAACCAGCAGGGCGACAGGTAGAATCATCAATCCATTCATAACGGCCGCTTGATGGTGCTTATATAATGGCGTCAGGCTGATGAGATAGCCCAGAGTCGTCACGACACTTACCCATAACACCGCACTCAACCAGTTAAAAATTTGAAAGCGTTTAGCATCAAGTGCAGAGAGGCCTGCAATAGTTGGTAATAAGGTACGCACAAATGCCAGAAAGCGACCAATTAGCAATGCGAAGAAGCCATGTCGATAGAATAATTGATGTGCCCGTTGGTGGTAGTGAGCGGGAATCTTCGACATCCATCCTTGAACCGTTTTAGTTTTGCCTAGCCACCGTCCTTGAAGGTAGCTAAACCAGCAGCCGAGTGCTGCTGCGGTAGAAAGAACCAGGATTGTAAGAAGAAAATGTAGAGAGCCCTGAGCCACTAACGCACCCGACAGCAACAATAGGCTGTCTCCAGGTAAAAATGCGGCAGGTAATAAACCATTTTCAAGAAAAATTATTAGAAATAAGATGCCGTATATAGCCCAAAGAAATTCTGGATTAGCTAATGTTTTGAAGTCCTGATGCAGGAGTGCCTGGAATAAATCTGTTATCGAACCCATTTTCTTTCCTATGCGTGACATTAGCGGAGGCTGTTTCAGACAGAGTTAATGCGGTAAAGATAGAATGACTGCCAAAGTCTGGCTGATGCCGATAAGTTTAACATCATTAGCATTAACTATACAGTTAACCAGAGGAAATCAGCATTGAAATGTATAATGATATTGCTTTTCCGAAAGTCGTCACCGGTACACATAACGTTCATTCGATCTATGCATATTTACTGATTAAGTCACTTCGGGCTACCAGTGATTGTACTGGTGAAAATTGTGAAGTTGACCGAATAGCGTTTTAAATCATCATAATTTAGAGAATAGCCACTGTGGAACACGATAGTGGTTATAAAAACATCAACATTAACGGTGAAATACAGTCACTGGAATTCCCGACAAATTAGTCGAGTATTTTCTTCGGGAATGGATTCTTGAGTTAAACCGCAATGAGACTTTCCTTGTTGTTTTTGATGAAATCTGCATTGATAGCATTCACCAAATATTCGCTGATTTTCTTGTTTCTGCAATTGCCGCAGTAGTTGAAATAGCTGTTCCCGTAGTGTTTCTCCCTCATGTGCAAGGGATGTACATGCTTGGTCAATCATGTTCTCAGATATCACTTCATTGAGGCTCTCTTTGGCTTTGTCAGTTATAAATAACCGCACAATGCGTTTGTCATGACGGTCACCCTCACGGCTTATCCACCCCTGACTTTCCAGTTTACGTAATGACTGTGAAATTGTACCTTTGGTAAAACCTAGATACTCCGCGACGGCACCCGGCGTGTTAGAGTAGTGATTGCAGCGAGAAAGGTAATGTAATGCACCGATCTGCACTGAAGGCAGATGACGTAGTTGTGAGTTATGATAAAAGCAACTTTGTTGCAGATTTGCCAGTCGTTCCAAGATATCAAATAGTGTCATTATTTCCCTCCGCGACCAATATAGTATCGATTCGAAACAATATTGACAAGTAGGTATCTTATTCTTTATTGTTATTTGGTATCGATTCGATACTAAATTAAATGAGGAAATAAAAATGGTCCATAATAAAGCGAAAGAAGTGACTTTTTATCATGCTGGCTGTCCAGTCTGTATTAGTGCTGAGAATTCGGTATTAAGCCTCATTGATCCTGCGGTAAAGGTGACGATTGTCCATTTAGGCAAGGAGAAAGAAAAAATTGCTGATGCACGGAAAGCTGGAATAAAAAGCGTTCCAGCGCTGTTGTTAGGTCAGGAAGTTTTACACATTAACTTTGGTGCCAGTCTGGACGATATTAAATAATTAGGTCAGAAATAATGGGGCGCTTTAATCGCGCCCTATATTAGAAATTTTAAAGCTATAACTATTTTAGTTCATCAACCATATTAATCGCATAGCCAATATAATTTGCTGGTGTCATGGCTTTCAGTCGTGTTTTTTCATCTTCCGGTAATTCCAGCTTATTGATAAAGATCTTCATATCTTCCGCAGTCACGCGTTTCCCACGCGTTAACTCTTTCAGTTTCTCATAAGGTTTTTCGATACCATAGCGACGCATCACGGTTTGAATTGGCTCTGCCAGAACCTCCCAGTTATGATCGAGTTCATTTTGAAGGTTACTTTCATTAACTTCCAGCTTACGAATGCCTTTCATGGTGGATTGATAAGCGATCATGGCATAACCAATACCAACGCCCAGATTACGCAGTACGGTAGAATCCGTCAGATCCCGCTGCCAGCGGGATACCGGCAGTTTAGCGGCCAGATGGCTCAACATAGCATTTGCCAGCCCTAAATTACCTTCGGAGTTTTCAAAGTCGATTGGGTTCACTTTATGCGGCATGGTTGAAGAGCCAATCTCACCGGCAATCGTTTTTTGTTTAAAGTGATTGAGAGCGATATAACCCCATATATCACGATCAAAATCCAGCAGGATGGTATTGAAACGGGCTACACAATCAAACAGTTCGGCAATGTAATCGTGAGGTTCAATTTGTGTGGTGTAAGGATTCCATATAATGCCTAAAGAAGTGACAAAACTTTCGCTGAACTGGTGCCAATTCACTTCAGGGTAGGCCACCATATGTGCATTATAGTTGCCTACGGCACCGTTAATTTTTCCCAAAACATCAACTAGACTCAGTTGCTTATATTGACGTTCCATACGATAAGCAACGTTTGCAAACTCTTTGCCAATTGTACTTGGTGTCGCCGGTTGGCCATGGGTGCGGGAAAGTAGGGGGATATTTCGGTATTCAGCAGCCAGATTTTTAATCGAATCAATAATTTCACGCCAGGCCGGTAACAGCACCGTTTGACGGGCGGTAGACAGCATTAGAGCGTGAGAAAGGTTATTAATATCTTCCGAAGTACAGGCAAAGTGAATGAATTCTGAAATGGCCTGTAACTCAGGAATAGCGGCCACTTTTTCTTTGAGGAAATACTCTACGGCTTTAACGTCGTGATTAGTTGTTCGTTCAATCGTTTTAATTCGCAGGGCATCAGATTCATTAAAGTTAATGACAATCTTATCGAGGTAATCGTTTGCTTCTTTGCTAAAAGCAGGAACTTCTTTGATTTGTGCGCAATCGGCCAATTTTTGTAGCCAGCGAACTTCCACAGTAACGCGGAATTTAAGCAAGCCAAATTCGCTGAAGATTGAGCGTAATGAACTGACTTTATCTCCGTAGCGTCCATCAATAGGGGATACGGCGGTCAGTGAAGATAATTCCATCAGTAAGACTCCTGAAGTCTGAAAGTTTAACGATGAGCAGAAATTTCTCTGGCCTGCTGTAACAGGCGATTGCGTGAAAACATAAATTGTAGGCGGCTCCCGCCAACCTGTTGCCAAAGTACTGTGGCGCGAATACCGGCTAACAGCGCCGCACGAACTTTAGCCTGAACCAGTGTTTTTTGCAGCGTTTCCGGGGAACCCGTCACCTGAATGCGCGGCCCTAATGGGCTAACGATATCAACATAGATACTGGCAAGAGCGTTGATGATGGTTTCTGATTCAATATCAAAATGCGCCAGTTGACGCTCGAGTTGACTGATTCGGGTAGATAGCTCGTTCAGTGCTTGAGGATTACCTGAAAGCTTACGTTCTAGTACCATCAGGCTAAGTACATAACGAGTAATTTCTGTGCTTAACGCTTGGCGGTTATTGGTTAACACACAAGGTAAGGTATCCAGTCCTACACTTAGATCGCTTTCATGACCGAAAACAGCCAATGTAGAAGGGGAATCCGTCACCAGAATGCTTTTTAGTGAAACAGAAAGGGCATCGTTATCACACTGTCCGTTATGTGCCAACTCTTGAACCAGACGCGCTGACTGCGCGATGCCAGCCAGAGCCACAGTAATATCATAATAATTTTTTGCCACAATTAATCCTGTAAACGTTCTTCAATAACGCCGCCGCCAAGGCAAACTTCGTTCTGATAAAAAACAGCCGATTGACCTGGGGTAACCGCTGCTACGGGTTCGTCAAAACGAACTTCAATACGATCTGGGCCATGAGGGATCACCGTACAAGGAATGTCCTGCTGGCGATAGCGAGTTTTGACCGTACAGTGGAAAGTATCAGTGATTTCATGACGATCGACCCAGTGGAGTTGCTGAGCAATTAAACCCGTAGAGAACAGGCTAGGATGCTCATGACCCTGAGCAACAATCAAGCGATTGTTAATTAAATCTTTATCAACCACATACCATGGATCCTCACCGCCGTCTTTTAAACCGCCAATGCCTAATCCTTTGCGCTGGCCTAACGTATGGTACATCAGCCCCTGATGGGTGCCAACGTTGTCACCATCAACGGTAACGATTTCACCCGGTTGAGCAGGTAAATAGCGAGCCAGAAAATCTTTGAATTTGCGTTCACCGATAAAACAGATACCCGTGGAGTCTTTCTTTTTCGCCGTCGCTAAGTCTAACTGTTCGGCAATTTTGCGAACTTCCGGTTTTTCCAGTTCGCCAACAGGGAACAGGCTTTGAGCAACCTGTTCGTGACTGAGGGTGTAAAGAAAGTAACTTTGATCTTTATTAGCATCAACACCGCGCAGCAGGCGACTCTTACCATCAACATCCTGACGGCGTACATAGTGGCCAGTAGCAATATAGTCTGCGCCAAGGTCTTCTGCGGCGAACTCCAGAAATGCTTTAAATTTGATCTCTTTATTGCACAGAATATCTGGATTCGGTGTCCGACCTGCCTTGTATTCAGCTAAAAAGTGTTCGAATACATTATCCCAATATTCCGCGGAGAAGTTGATGGTATGTAGCTCAATCCCTAACTTATCACAGACGGCTTGGGCATCCGCTAGATCGGTAGCTGCGGAACAATACTCATCGGAGTCATCCTCTTCCCAGTTTTTCATAAATAAACCGGCCACCTGATAGCCTTGCTGTTGTAGCAACCAGGCTGAAACGGAGGAGTCAACACCGCCGGACATTCCGACAATGACTTTTTTCTGGCTATTATCTGACATGGGGCTCTCGCGTACTGTTATGACTTAGGGTGATACAAAATATATCGTTGGAACTGCTTCGCAGTGCGCTATTTTAGCACGTTGGTAGCGCTGGCGCACCGCTTAAACCAGCGCCTTCTTCGCTATTTAAAGTTTTCCAGTATGGAAAGGGGGTAGCGTTCCGGTTGCAGGTAGCGAATCATGCTTTCTCTGACTAAAGGAGAACGGAGATTAGGCGCATGAATAATTTCCTCCGCCGTTAACCACAAGCAGCGATCAATATCGCTGTCGTGAGGCATGGTTTCGGGTATTTCAGGCAAATCAATGGCAAAAGTAAAACGGATAAACGGTGTACCATCGCTGGCAATCCACTGATAAATTTGCAACAGGGATTGCGGTGATGCATGAATACCCGTCTCTTCCCACAGCTCTCGCTGCGCACCCTCGAACAGCGTTTCATTGGCTTCAAGATGGCCCGCCGGTTGATTTAATGTCGGCAAACCGTGGATCCGTTCTTCTACCATTAGAAAACGATTTTCAGCCTGAACAACACAGGCCATGGTGACATGGGGTTTATATTGGTCGTCAGACATATTTCACCTCTTTCCATTCGCCAGGGGCAAGATCATCAAGATTCCAGTTTTGTAGACTGTAACGGATCAATCGTAGGGTTGGAAATCCAACATGGGCCGTCATTCTACGAACCTGACGATTCCTTCCTTCATACAGAGTGATTTTTATCCAACTGGTTGGAATTGCCTTGCGCTCGCGGATTGGTGGATCCCGTGGCCATAACCACTCGGGTTCAGCAATGAGTTCAGCGCCAGCCGGAAGCGTTTGCCCGTCATTGAGCGTAATGCCGTGACGTAATTTTTCCAGCGATTCAGTGTCAGGAATTCCTTCCACCTGAACCAAATAGACCTTCCCTGTTTTATGTTGCGGTTGTGTTAATTCTGCCTGTAATTTACCGTCATTTGTCAAAATCAGCAGGCCTTCACTATCGCGATCGAGTCTTCCTGCGGCATAAACACCGGTTACAGGAATATAATCTTTTAACGTTTTTCTGCCGGCTTCGTCTGTGAATTGAGGCAAGACATCATAGGGTTTATTGAACAAAATTACCCGCCGTGGGCCTTTTGGCGCACGGTTGACGGTTTTTTGTCTTCTGCTAGTGGCAGAATTTTTTTTAGTTGCTAGTTTTAACATGACATTTCGCGTGTTGAATCGTTAAATCATTATACTTGAAAAAGTTTTTGATTGGCGGACTGAAAGTATTCAAGTAGTATCATGTACGCATCTTACAAAAAATTAACAAACATGTCCTCAGAGGAGAGTTTGATGGAAAGCAAAGTAGTTGTTCCTGCCACAGGTAAAAAAATTACAGTTAACGCTAATGGCAAACTCACAGTTCCGCAAGATCCTATCATTCCTTATATCGAAGGAGACGGTATTGGTGTCGATGTAACGCCTGTTATGATTGATGTTGTTGATGCAGCAGTAAAGAAAGCTTACGGCGGCGAGAAAAAAATATCTTGGATGGAAATCTATACTGGCGAGAAATCAACTCACGTATATGGTAAAGACATCTGGTTACCTGATGAGACGCTAGATTTAATTCGTGAATATAAAGTAGCTATTAAAGGCCCTCTGACAACGCCTGTTGGTGGCGGCATTCGTTCTTTGAACGTAGCATTACGTCAACAGTTGGACCTCTATATTTGTTTGCGTCCGGTACGTTATTTTGAAGGAACACCAAGTCCGGTTAAGCGTCCTGATCTGACCGATATGGTGATTTTCCGTGAAAACGCAGAAGATATTTATGCCGGTGTTGAGTGGAAAGCGGGCACCGCTGAAGCGGATAAAGTGATTAAATTCCTGCGTGATGAAATGGGTGTTACTAAAATTCGCTTCCCACAGCAGTGTGGTATCGGTATTAAACCGTGCTCGGAAGAGGGAACTAAACGCCTGATTCGTGCCGCAATTGAGTATGCAATTGATAACGACCGTGACTCCGTTACGTTGGTACATAAAGGCAACATCATGAAATTTACCGAAGGCGCTTTTAAAGACTGGGGTTACCAGTTAGCGAAAGAAGAGTTCGGGGGTGAGCTGCTTGATGGTGGCCCATGGCTGAAGGTTAAAAATCCTAAGACTGGCAAAGACATTATTATCAATGATGTTATTGCTGATGCTTTCCTACAGCAAATTCTGCTGCGTCCAGAAGAGTATGACGTTATTGCGACGATGAATCTTAATGGTGACTATATTTCTGATGCGTTGGCCGCGCAGGTTGGTGGTATCGGTATTGCGCCGGGGGCAAACATTGGTGATGATTGTGCGCTGTTTGAAGCGACTCACGGCACAGCGCCAAAATATGCCGGTCAAGATAAGGTGAATCCTGGTTCAGTTATCCTGTCTGCGGAGATGATGCTGCGTCATATGGGTTGGACTGAAGCGGCTGATCTAATCATCAAAGGCGTGGAAGGGGCAATTAAGAATAAAACTGTCACTTATGACTTCGCCCGCATGATGGATGACGCGACAGAGCGCAAATGCAGTGAGTTTGGTCAGGATGTGATTGCTTGCATGTAATTGCAAAAAGTGTCACAAACATTAACGGGAGCCTGATGGTTCCCGTTTTTTATTGTTAGCTCGCTATCTATTATCAAAACATTATCAAAACGTTTTATCAAAACCCCTCACTTAAACGGCTATAACAATCCAGTTTTTACCCCGGTCATCATGGTACTGTTCTGTCTGTCTCTGAGATTTGTGACCCAACAGTAATTGGGTATTTATTCCCTGCTCACCGTATAACCTTTCTGATAGTGACCGTTGTTCATGGAATGTTGCTGGTGTGCCATTACTCCAATCAATTCCAGTTAGGTCCAGAGCCTTACTGAAGTTGGTTGAGAGTGTATTAGGGCTAACTTGTCCACCACGTTTCGCCATTGATGTTGGCTTGGTATAGTGAACAAGATAATGGCTCACTACGCGATCGCGGCATTTTGTGATCACATCCTTTAACATCCAGTTAATGGCGTGACATTTTATAGAAAGGGGGATCGCCAGTTTTGCCCTAGTCTTTTCCTGCACAATATGTATGTAAGTACCCCATCCAAACGCCTCATTCACTTTTAGAGATCTTCTGACATACTGATTATATCCCCAGAGGAGATTGTCCACTTCCCTATATTTAGGAAAGAAAGCGATATAAATTTAGGATTAATTGCCCAGAATGTCAGAGACGCTATCCCCCTAGCCGTGCATGGGGAAGAGTTAGCTGATGATATTACGTTAGAAAAGCCACTAACGCTAAATACAACTGCATTAATTGCGGTACTAATTGGGGCCATTAAAGAACTAAATTCGAAAGTTGATGAGTTGGTTGCCAAATTGGATTCTATAAATTAACTCAGAGATAAGTAATATTTATCATAAAATCAATACACTAAAACGATAAAGCCCACTTGAGTGGGCTGTTCAGTTGTGATGAATGAGAATAATTATTCATTTATAGCTGACTTCAAAATCATTTTTGACACATAGGCTGATCCTTCTGGGGTCATATGACCATAATCCCATACAATCGGAGTGTTATTATCATCAACTTTTGCTAGGCAAATATCTCCTTTACAGAGCTTGTTAAGCAAAGAGATATATTCAACATTTTCACTATTATTGTATTTTTTCTGCATTTTTGCGTCAGTTTGGAAAAAGTCGCGATTTAAAGCAACATCAGCAAACATTCGTTCACTTTTATTCCAATGCCTAGCGGCAATAACGGCTGGTAAAGCAATGTCATACTGTGTTATTGGACCTACAATAATGATTTTCTTTACGCGAATTTCTTTGAGTTTTTGGATAATAGCATCGTAGTCATTAAGGTCATGATGTGCACGCTGGGCCATTATAACAATATCCGGGTGAAGATTTGCTATTGAACTCAGTGCTTCTTTGTTGGATCTATCGCACGATATAGTAACCTCTCCTTTTGTCTCCGTGTCAGGTATTATGCCGGGCTTGCATGATGATGATGCCACTTGATAAAACGGTAGATCTTTAAAGACACTTCTGATCCCTTGACCTAATGCCTGAGCATGAGAGTCTCCCCAAACAAAAACACCACCAATGCCTTTTTTCTCTACACATGAATGATCAATATATTCTTTAGCTTTGTTAGTAACAGCATCATAAAAATTACATTTTTCGAGGAAACTATCCTTCATACTTTGGGTAAAATATTTGTCGGGAGAATAGATCGTGGGGTAAACCGCTTTCTTATCCTGAGCCAAGCTTCTTGCGCTCACATCTGCACCATAGGTGACCCAGACAGAACTGAACAATGCAATGACTAAGGCAACACATGATAAAATATATTTTAAATTAAATGACTTTGATTTATTTTCGATAATCATATATGAAAAAAAGCCGGCTACCAAAGATGCCAGCATTCCACTAATGACATATCTATAATCGTTCAACATTGAGTTTGTATAAAGTAATACAACAATAGGCCAGTGCCATAGATAAATGGAATATGACGCACTACCTATCTTTTGGAAAAAGTAGTTACTAGTGAAAAAGGAATTATTATTGTTTGCAATAATAACCATTAAAGCTCCCAACACAGGCACTGTTGTAAGCATGCTAGGCCAAGTATCTTTATTACTGAAGAGGGTGTATGACAATACAATCAGCAGTAAACCTGCCAATTCAGTATATTTTTTTTGTTTTTGCGACAAGCTAAAGTTATATAGGTATGCCACTCCCCCAATTATCATTTCCCAAGCGCGAGTGGGTATAAGATAAAATGACATTGAAGGCCAGCGTGGAGATAAAACAAGACATAAAGAGAAACTTACGAATAGCACACACATTACAATAGATCGAGCCTTTGCAAGGCCAAATATGTTTCTGGCAAAGATGACTATCAGAGGATAGATCAGATAGAACTGCCATTCTACTGATAGTGACCAAGTGTGGAGTAGCCACTTAGAAAATGAGTCTACAGCAAAATATGAGGCCTCGTTCCAATATATTATATTGGATATAAATAGAAGACTTGTCCCGCTATGCAAAGAAAGCAATCTGTAGTCGTTTGGGGCAAGATAAAACCACCCAAATATAAGCAAGACTACACATAATGTGAGTAGCGCAGGAATTATCCTCCTACACCTTGCTGCATAAAATTTTGTCAGCGAAAAGGTTTCTTTTTCACATCCGGAGAAGATTATTTTTGTCATTAGGAAACCCGAAATGACAAAGAAAACATCAACTCCAGCAAACCCACCAGGCAAGAGCGTGTGGTTAAAATGGAAGACAAGAACACCCAAGATAGCTATAGCTCTTAGGCCATTTATATCCTTTCTAAACTCCATACTTTTCTCCAACTTGTTAACGCACTGGATTATATAGCAAAGATGTTTCGATTCATAAGTTATGTTAAGTGTAAGAGGCTTATTATACAGAATAGCCTAGAATATCAGTATTATAAAAAAATGAGCCGCGAGTCATCTGCGGCTCTTTTCAAATCCTACCTATGCTGATTTATTCATTAGATATTCATTGCGCCGGTAAAGCTGCTCTACAGCTGCAGTGATAAATGAATACAATTCCTCACTCGTCACATACATTTCACCAGTGGCCACCTTAGCCGCCATTTCTTTTACTAACATTACGCAGGCATCATCCGGTACTGGAACGGCGCTTTGCCTTCCATCACAGATACTGACCAGAAAGCGCTTAGGTAAGGCAGAAATAACAGGTTCTTGGATCTTCTGGATAAAATAACTGTCTTCTAGCTTCTCAAATACTTCCCATGCCTGATCGGTTTCCAGCATCTTTGCGTGTCTGGCTGCGCCACGTTCGGTCCATAATATGAGGTGCTTTGCTCTGTTAGCGACTAAGTTACTTTGAGTAACCTTGTTATCAACTAAGTAACTTTGAGTTACTCTGTTTTTGAAATCCTTTAGTTCTGAGCCTTCCAGCTTAAAATAATGTTTACCTAAAATAAAACGATCAGTATTTCTGTAGTGATTAACTTTAATGCTGTTTGTCTCAGTACCATATAACCGTGCTAATAATTCGGTTGTAATAACAGGATGGTTGTTATGAGTAACGACAGAAAGGCTTGATACAGGCAATTGATCAGTCATGATCTTGACCTCGATAATTGATTGTTTAAATCACCACTTACGAGACCAATCGTTGGGTTGTGAACTGGACAAGGTTGGTCTACTGGTCAATTATCGAACCCCAGCGCTCTTTCGAGCCCTCACCCAGCCCACCATAGACTAGATGTAAAAAAACTGCTCACGCAGTTTAGTGCGATAAATTGATATTCAGGAGACCAATCCCAGCACTGAATGAGTCAGTGCGTGGTCACTATAGCCTCGAATATCTGAATTAGTCAAATTGTTGAGCGCTGACAAACTAGTGAATAGTTTCACCATTGTTACGCCATAGTTTCGCTATGAGGGTAAACAGAGAGAGAGATAAAAACCAGCCACAATTGACTGGTTTTTATGGAGGAATTTGGTCGGCACGAGAGGATTTGAACCTCCGCCCCCTGACACCCCATGAAAGAGCTATAACTACAGCCAGTTACGAATATCTGTGGCAATAGCTCTAACTTGAGCTAATTTATCTTTATCCGAAGGTGTATCAGGAAGTTTTAGCTCATCAAGTAACCACTCGTCGCTGTCTTCAATATAAACCCCAGGATCTGAGGCGTAATCATCGCGTGCAGTAAGGATATTTCGTACCTTATTAATGGCACTATCACGAGAATATCCATGTTTTAAAATTAGTATTGCTGCTTTTTCAGCAATAAGATCTTTCATCTGTTCGTTGAAATCGCTTTCCTGCTGTTCTGTAATCCAATCATCAGCCATGATAACTCTCCTTGATGCAGTGTATAAATATCGATTATCAATATGAAGATACTAGTCAAAAATGTAATGCTACACAATTAAAATACCAGTTAAAACTTCAGTAAATTATCATTATCAAAACTCAAAAATAGTTTCTATAAGTCAATGAGTTATAAATACCCTCAAACCGTTCAATCTTATTGTTGAAATTATGACTTTTTGATTACAATTCAATTGGTTAATTAATATCTACCAATCTACTGCTGCGTCATATGGGTTGGACTGAAGCGGCTGATCTAATCATCAAAGGCGTGGAAGGGGCAATTAAGAATAAAACTGTCACTTATGACTTCGCCCGCATGATGGATGACGCGACAGAGCGCAAATGCAGTGAGTTTGGTCAGGATGTGATTGCGAATATGTAATCATACTCGCTAAATTAACTCATTAATCGGGAGCGTAATGCTCCCGATTTTTTTTACTTTGAGTAAAGCTATCGTTTACTTTTAATACAAATGTTTGTTTTTGGATCTCAATGACTTTTTTCGGATGTAATTACCGAACAAGGAGTTAGAAGCATTGAATATCAAAATATTAAGATAGATATAATGTGTTCTAGTACGAAAAAATCTATTTTCTTAGGTTAATAATTTATTTCTGAACGTTTGACACAATTTATGGCATTATCGTCAGTGTAAAGTATTTTTAGTTTCCAGCAACTGTCTAAAAAATGATTTAATCGAAGCCATTGAATACGTTATTGCAAATAGTGAATTTTATAAATTGAAAAAGAGGATATAGTCTATTTTTTATATCTAACATGGTTTTTTATATTAATTTTTCTTTTTCAAGCATTAAATGAATTCGTTTTTTAACAACAAAATCACTAATGATTTCTTAAAATAGGCATAGATAAAATTTGATTTGGCTATTGATTATTCTAAAGCTTTATCGGTAGTATACTTAGATTATTTATAATAATAAATTATGTAATTAAAATAGTCTAAGTGTTATTCTCATTGGGAAAAACTAAGGGAGAGATTGTTTTGAAAATCAATAGAGATCTGCAAAACACGATATTGAAGATTCTATCTAACGTATACCCGAATAATATTCATCGAGAGGAATGGCTACCATTGCTTTCAGTCGCTGGTGATAAAGATACTCTTGTTGCTAATTTACTCTATCTTGAAGAACATAAGCTTTTATCCAGCGGGATCACTCGTTGTGTGAACGATTATATGATTAATTTGGGACAGTTACGCATTACAAATAGGGGCCTAGACTTTCTCCTTAATGATGGGGGAGTGAATGCGATACTGGATGTTTCAATGATTAAATATCACGATGATACAATTCAGTGCTTTAATGATTTTATAGAAAAATCAAATTTAGATGATATTGATAAGTCGAAGCTGACGACTAAATTAAAATCACTACCGGTCGATACGATCAAAGATATTGCCATTAAGTTAATCGACAATGGGTTAGAAAGAATGCCTGATGGAGCGCATTGGCTTGGCAGGGTGCTTTTATAAGTAAGCAATAAATATGTCACCGTAAGTGGGAGTATCGTCTCCCATTTCTACGAATATAATTAGTAGGGCCTATTTATTTCTTAATGACACAAATATATGGATTGGTGTCAAAAACAAAACCAGCATATCTATTACCCTATTCATTTATAATAGGGTAATCCCCCGAAAAATCAGAGTGTCCTTAAGTGTGATAAATATCACATAATTCAGTTGTGTGTGATTTTAGCCGCATAAGAATAAACATCAACACTTCTATTTCTATTTTTTGATTTGTACACATAAATGATCTGGATAAGGTCGTGAGCAGTTACAGATCGTGTTTGATTGATATTGTTAAATTGTAGTAACGATGGCGCTTAAGTCCGGCGAATGCTCTATCAATGAAATGGTCGGTTGTTTATTGGGGCTATCGAGTGGGGTAAGAACCAGAAAAGCAAAAAATGACTTATTTAACCAAAGAGCACCCCTATTTATTAGCGAGTACTCTTCAGTCAGATGACCCTGAGTAAGCTGACTTATTTTTCATTAGCAATGTAGGGTAACTTACCTAAGTGGTAAGGATTGCTGCGATAGAAATCGACGCGTTGTTTAAAGTACTCCCGAAGGTTGATAGGAATTAACGCTTCGATTTCACGAAAATTAAACGGCATACCATAACGTTCTTTATACACAATACCTGATGCATGCAGATTAACATCGATTTTTTCACGGTCTTCTTTTGGAAGATCTGCCAGATTATGACCCATATCTAAACTCCTCTGTATCTAGCAACGATTATACCCTGACTTTTAGATGATTTCATTGTGTTAGTTTTTATTGTTACGGAGATATATCCTGATATCTATTTTTATGCGGTCAGAAGAGTAAAAACACTCTTCTTAAGATATTGGTCATTTTAACGGTTGGGAATATTATCGATATTAGTCAATTGATATGCTTACAGATAGTAATAATGGCTTTGAGTTAATATGGGGAACGCTGGATTGATAAGGGTTTCGTTTAATTATTCGGTTTTTTATGTATGTTTTTTATTCGTTTTTTAGTGGTTTTATTATTATTTATTAATTATTTTCTGTTTGGTTTTTTGTGTGGGGATGTGATGTCGTGGTTTTTATGGCTATAGGGTGGTTTTTATTTATATAAAATTACTTTTTATTTTTAAATAAAGAAAATAAATGATTTATTATTGATATAAATAATTTATTTTATTGATTTATATGAAATTTTTTTATTTAATTAAATGGTTTTGAATGAGTTTAATAATTTATTGATTTCTTCTATGAGATAGGTGTCCTCTTTTATTTCTGCCTAAAATATATTCTATAGAAATTTTATCTTTATTTTTTTTGAATATTCATTATAGTCGTTTTGGATTCTAATTGAGTAGCGGATGTTTATGGTCAGACGACTGTGTGTTCTTTGTACTTTTAACTTCATTTGATCTGTTAAAAATCCTCATATTAGTTTGTTTAAGGCTTTTTTATATTTTTGGCGTTACTCTTACTTTCATAGAATAAGATAACGATGTTAATTGAAAACAATATTGTTGCGCTATGATTTATTTGAGCAGAATAAACTGGTGCAGATGATATTTATCAATAGGGATATTTAGATATGTCGATAGTTAATTCGAAATTGAAGCCATTATCTGTTTTTATTAGTAGAACATTGCCTGTTGTAGCGCTTGTTGCTGCCACTGGGTACTCAAGTTTTAGCGAAGCGGGTACCAAGATTGGTAAAGGTGTGAACTCTGCAGTTGAAACGATTAGTTCTGATATGGATTTAACTTCAGTTGGTGGTTCAACTGATTCAGAGTTTGGTGCTATTGGAACTGGGCATGGTCTATATGCACACGATGGCTATTCAATTACTGAAAGTACACCTAGTAGTGTTGCACTTATTACAGCAAATGAAGGTAACGGTATTAATGTCACTTCTGGCGGTAAAGTTACGTTTAACAGTGCGGCAAAAATTGTCACTGGTTATAATTTAGCTACTGATGAGGTTACCACAGGAGATGGAACTGCTATTTTTGTTAGTGATGCAAACAGTTTCATCGGGCTTGATAATGATATAAATATTAATATAAATGGGCCTACAGGATCAGGGATTGTTGCTGTTAATGACGGGACCGTAAGTATCCTTGGTGCTTCAAATATCGCAGCGAATGGGGTTGCTCTTAAAGCAGATTCTGCGGGTGCAATTAATTTAGCTGCTTCAGCACAGATTACCTCGGTGAACGCTCCAGCTATCCAAGCTTCAAATGGTTCCCGCATGTTCATCGGTCATAATGCTGTCTTAAGTAATATTTCAACAGCAGCAACGGACTTAATAGAACTGGATGGTACAGGTACGGGCGGAGAGTTATCTTTCACATATGCCAAATTGAGTGCTGCAGATACAGGTGTTAATGCAAAAGATGGTGGTTGGAAAGTTATACTAGACAATTCTACATTAAAAGTAGGTAAGGATGCAGTTGCACTAACTGGCAATTCAGATGTTGTTGTGAATGCACTTAACGGTTCCATCGTTGAAGGTAATATTACTGCTGCATCATCATCCAAGTTAAATATGACTTTGGATAACCAGTCAACATTGACAGGTATTGCAACTGGTGACCAGTCTATAAATTTAGTGGTTAATAATAAAAGTGTCTGGAATATGTCAGACTCTTCACAAATCAATTCCCTAGCCTTATCAAACGGTATCGTCAAATTTGCCGTACCAACGGGTACCACTTATAACCGTGTATTAACGACCAACAGCCTGTCAGGTAATGGTGATTTCTACATTCATACCGAACTCAATGAAGGTAACGCCAGCACCAACTCTGATCAAATTCACGTAACGGGTGATGCAGAGGGTAATCACCGTCTGTTTGTTACCTCTTATGGTTCGGGTGCTTATACCGTTGATGATGGTATCAAAGTTGTTCAAATTGACGGCAACAGTACCTCTAAGTTTACCTTAGGGCAGAGCGTCAAGATTGATGCATATGAGTATACGTTGTATGAAGGTGATGCAGCGGGTACTGATCCTAACGACTGGTATTTACGTAATGAACTGATTCCTGTTCCAGAAGAACTGCCTGTTAATCCAGATACCGGATTACCTGTTATTCCAGCCGGTTTGCCGGATAACTATCGCGCAGAGATTCCAGGATATGCAGCAGCACCTTATGTCAATATGCTGTATGGCTATCAGACGGTTGGTACTCTGCATGAGCGTATGGGTGATACCCAGCAAATCTCTAAAGGTGTAGATAATAAAACTTGGGGCCGTTTCGGTGGATCTCATTTAGAGTCTACGGCGGGTCGTTTCAATTATGATATCGACACCATGTTTGCTCAGTTTGGCCGTGATATCTATCAGGGAACTACCGATGCGGGTACTGATGTTACTGGTGGTTTAACCGTAACTTTAGGTCAGGAACATACCAAAGCTAAAGATACTAAACGTGATAATGTTAATACGGGCGATATCACTACCAATGCTTATAGCTTTGGCGGTTACTATACTCGTTATGCTCAGGATGGTGGCTACATTGATGCGGTGTCTCAGTTTACGTATTACGATAATAGTTATAACAGTGAGCTTGATGCTAGCCAGAATAGCTATGGTGTGATTGCTTCTCTAGAAGGTGGCAAGCCATTCACTGTAACTGAAAACTGGAAAATCGAGCCACAGGGTCAATTAGCGTATCAGTACCTGAAATCAGAAAGCTTCAAGGATGGTAGAGCTGAGGTCAAAGGTGATGATTATAACAGTGGTTTAGCGCGAGCGGGTGTTCGTTACTTCCGCGATCAGGCTCAAGATAAAGATAACGAAATCTTTAAACCTTATCTGACACTGGATGCCGTCTCTACTATTGGTAGTGACCCAACAGTTAGAGTTGGTAATAGTGATGTTAAAGCCAACTTTGATTCTACTTGGTGGCAAGCGGGTGCAGGTATCACTGCGAATGCAGCTAAAAATACTTCGTTCTATGTAGATGCTAAATATCTGCAAAGTTTTGAAGGTGATTTAGATGGCTACACCGTACATGCAGGTGTTCAGGGCCGTTTCTAATACTCTGAGTTAGTGCAAGCTGTCCTATCTATTACCGGCCTCGTTTGAGGCCGGTTTTTTATAATATTTCCTGTCATTATTGATGCAGCATAGTGATCCCTGTGTATTCGGGCTATAATCCTCAAATATTTAATTAGTTGCCGTTAGTACTTTCTGGCTATTTATGGATAGGTATCATGGATTCAGCGTCAATTTTTCGCATAATTATTCTGGTTGGCTGTCTGGTATTGGTCGCTAGGGGAACGCGATTCCATCTACGCTATTTTTTGATTGCGATTGCCGCTATTGCAGGTTTAACCCTAGTTATTGATGCTTTTCATTTATCGTAAAGCTTGAAACAGTAGGAATATCTCACTCATACTGAAAGCATCTGACTCATGCTTATTTCTATATAAGAGGCACCTATGGCTGAAGAGACTATTTTTAGTAAAATTATTCGTCGTGAAATTCCATCAGATATCGTTTATCAGGATGAACTGGTAACGGCATTTCGTGATATTTCTCCACAAGCCCCAACCCATATTCTGATTATTCCTAATATTTTGATCCCAACGATAAATGATGTGAAACCAGAACATGAGCAAGCGCTGGGAAGAATGATGATTGTGGCTTCTAAAATTGCTGAGCAGGAAGGCATTGCTGAAGATGGCTATCGTTTGATAGTTAACTGTAATCGTCATGGTGGTCAAGAGGTTTACCACATCCATATGCATTTGCTGGGTGGTAAAATTCTGGGGCCAATGCTATCCCGTTAACTGGAGCTGAGAATGAAAAAGATTTTGTTTTTGGGAGTAGGCTTGGCGGTTTTAGCGCTTGCTGGCTGTAATGGTACTAAGCCTCAACCGAAGCCGCCGGTAGTGGCAACTCCGTCACCACCGCCGCCAGTTCAGCCTCCGTATCAGCCACCGCCAACGCCGCCTACGTTACCACCACCGGAAGCCCCGATTAACTGGATGGCCAGCGTACAGCCATTAGTTAATAAGATGATTAGTGCTTCTGCGGCAGAAACGAATAACGGGATTTTGTTGCTGAATCAGGTAAAAAATAATACATCCGGCAGTATTTCGACGGTAGATGCTACGGATGCGTTAAAAGAAGCGATGCAATCCAACAGCCATTTTGAACTGGTATCAGAAAGTAAACTGAATGAAGCTCGTCAGGCGTTGGGACTGCAAGGCGATGATAGTTTGATTTCCCGGGCGAAAGCGGTGAGTTTGGCGCGCTATTTAGGTGCTAAATATGTGGTCTATGCCTCCGCGAGTGGTAGCCCAAGCCTGCCGGAAATCATGATTCAGCTGTTGCAGACGTCGACCGGTGAAATTGTTTGGTCTGGTCAGGGAAATACCCAACGTTGATGAATTGAATCGCTTATTAGGCCAGTCTCTTTAAAGGGCTAAATCTGTTTGATGCAGGTTTGGCCTGTTTTTATAACAGGGCAGTTGTTTTAAACATAATAAAATATATAGCCCGTTCAGATTTATATTAATTCAGAGTATTAAGTGAGGTTGATGTGGGACCAGTGATGTTAGATGTTGTCGGCTATGAGCTGGATGCCGAAGAGCGCGAGATATTAAAGCATCCTTTAGTGGGCGGTTTGATATTTTTTGCCCGTAACTTTCACGATCCTAAGCAATTAGCCGAATTGGTTCGTCAGGTCAGGGAGGCTTCTCATCATCGCCTGTTAGTGGCAGTAGATCAGGAAGGTGGCCGAGTACAGCGTTTCCGTGAGGGATTCACACAATTACCCGCACCGCAATCATTCGCTGCGTTGCTGGAAGATCGCCAGGCAGAACAGATGGCTCAGGAAGCCGGTTGGTTAATGGCGGCAGAATTGACCACCATGGATATTGATATCAGCTTTGCCCCCGTACTTGACGTCGGACATACCAGTGCGGCAATAGGCGATCGCTCATTCCACAGCGATCCAGAAGTCGTTATGCTGTTAGCCAGCCAGTTTATTCAGGGAATGAATAGTGCAGGAATGCGTGCAACCGGTAAGCATTTCCCGGGGCACGGTGCAGTATCTGCCGATTCCCACAAAGAAACACCGATCGATACGCGTACTTATCAGCAACTGTTTGATAAAGATATGTCGGTATTCCGCCATCTGTTTTCAGCGGGGCTATTGGATGCCGTGATGCCGGCCCATGTGATATATCGTGAGGTAGATCCTCGACCAGCTAGCTGTTCACCCTATTGGTTAAAGAATATTCTTCGCCAACAGCTAGGGTTTAGCGGCGTAGTGTTTTCCGATGATATGTCGATGGAAGGTGCTGCGATTATGGGAGGTTACGCCGAGCGTGGTCAGGCCGCTCTGGATGCCGGATGCGATATGATTCTGGTATGTAATAATCGGCAGGGAGCCGTAAGCATTCTGGATGGGTTGCCTTCCGACATGCGTATTCATGCCGAACGTATTGCGCCGCTTTATCATAAAAATAAGATGACGCGTCGTGACTTGCTGGCATTACCACGTTGGAAACAGGCTAATAAACAGCTAAGTGAGTTGAGCGAACGTTGGGAACAACACAAACAGCAGTTAAAAGAAAGACAAGACTGAATTGATAAAAGAGTTGAACAAAAACACGCTTTTTGGGCAAGATAAGATAATGATGTCGTACACCGGTAAGCAGTGGGGCTAAGATGATTATTTATTTACACGGTTTTGATTCAACCAGTCCGGGGAATCATGAGAAGGTCTTACAGCTACAGTTTATTGATTCGGATATCCGGTTTATCAGTTACAGCACGCGCCATCCGCGTCATGACATGCAATATTTATTGAAAGAGACAGATAAGGCTGTTCAGCAATCAGATGATAGTTCACCGTTGATTTGTGGCGTTGGACTTGGCGGTTTTTGGGCTGAAAGAATAGGGTTTCTGTGCGGTATTCGCCAAACTATTTTTAATCCGAATTTGTTTCCTCATGAGAATATGTCTGGGAAAATTGACCGCCCTGAAGAGTATCTGGACATTGCGACCAAGTGTGTGGCTGAGTTTCGCACCAAAAATCGGGATAACTGTTTAGTGATACTTTCTCGCCATGATGAAGCACTGGATAGCCAGCATAGTGCAGAAGTGCTTAGCCCTTATTATCCATTGATTTGGGATGAAAAGCAGTCGCATAAGTTCAAAGAGATATCCCCCCATCTACAGGCTATTAAAGCGTTTAAACAACGATAATATTGTTTTTAGATAATCAACCGGCAGCCAGTTTTCTGCCGGTTTTTTTATGTCTGTCGTCCGCATTAATAGAGTTAAAGTGTGTAATTATGATGTAAATTGATTTATATCAATTTTGGTATGACCAAATACCCAACTATGATATTCTGTCTCCAATGTAGTAATGAACATCAAGTCGAACTGTTGTTTTAAAAGGCGATAAGAGAAAACCATTACCTGAATTTGTGGTTTATTTTTTAGTGGGATATTAACGTGGAAACAGAAACTAAAAAAATTGTCATTGTTGGTGGCGGTGCGGGTGGTCTTGAACTTGCGACCAGTCTAGGTAAAAAACTGGGTCGGAAAGGAAAGGCTGAAATCACTCTGGTAGACCGTAATCACAGTCATTTATGGAAGCCGTTATTGCACGAAGTGGCAACCGGTGCGTTAGACGATGGAGTGGATGCATTAAGCTATCTGGCCCACGCTAGAAATAACGCTTTTCACTTTCAGTTAGGTACCCTGATGGATATCAACCGTGAAGAAAAGGTTATTCGTCTGGCACGTATTGATAATGAGCAGGGGGAAGAGCTAGTACCTGAGCGTAATCTATCTTATGACATTTTGGTGATGGCGCTGGGCAGTGTCTCCAACGATTTTGGGACTGCGGGGGTAAAGGATCATTGTATCTATCTGGACAATCCAAAACAGGCGCAACTTTTCCATAATAAAATGCTGAATCTGTTCCTGAAGTTTTCTTCTCAGCCTCATGAAGAAGAGCGCGTCAATATTGCTATTGTTGGCGGCGGAGCGACGGGGGTTGAGCTTTCGGCTGAGTTGCACAATGCGGTAAAACAGTTACACAGTTATGGTTATAAAGGGCTGGATAGTAAAGCGCTAAACGTTACCTTGGTTGAAGCAGGTGAGCGTATTTTACCGGCACTGCCAATACGCATATCGTCGTCGGCCCATCAGGAGCTGACCAATTTGGGCGTCAATGTGTTAACTAAAACCATGGTAACCAGTGCCGATGCGAATGGCCTGCATACTAAGGACGGTGAATTTATTAAAGCCGATCTTCTGGTTTGGGCCGCTGGCATTAAAGCACCAGACTTTATGAAAGATATTGCTGGTCTGGAAACCAATCGTATCAATCAGTTAGTGGTTGAACGGACATTACAAACTACTCGGGATCCTTCCATTTTCGCTTTAGGCGATTGTGCTAACTGTATGCAAGATGATGGCACACCGGTTCCTCCGAGGGCACAGGCGGCACATCAAATGGCCACTTTGTGCTATCACAATATCATGGCTCAGCTTAACGGCGGAACCTTGAAGAACTATCGTTATACTGACCGTGGCTCGCTGGTTTCATTGTCGAAGTACAGCACCGTTGGCAGCCTGATGGGTAATTTGACCAAAGGTTCTATGATGATCGAAGGGCGACTGGCTCGTTTGGCCTATATTTCTCTTTATCGTATGCATCAGGTCGCGCTGTTTGGCTGTGTGAAGACCGGACTGATTGTTTTGGTGGGAAGTATTAACCGGATTATTCGACCAAGGTTGAAGTTGCATTAATTATTTTATTACATGCAAAACTAAAGGGGAATTCAGTTAATAGCTGAATTCCCCTTTATATTAACCCGTTATCATAGCCAGTTAATTAAGAAGCTAACCGATGCTGTTCAAAATTTTTCAGTAACTCACTGATAAACTCCAATCGCTTTATTCTGTCGGTTAAGTCGATATTAAACTTCAGTTTGGTTGGGCCATCTAGGCGGTAGCGTTGTGGTTGTTTTTGTAACAGTCCAATCAGATAGCTTGGGTCAACATGGTTACGTTCACTGAATTCAATAAAACCGCCTTTTTCATTACCTTCAATACGCTTGATGCCCAGCTTTTTGGCTCGTTGGCGTATGGCGGCGGTTTGTAGCAGATTACGGGCCGCATCAGGTAACAAACCAAAACGGTCAATCAATTCGATTTTCAGTTCGTCCAGATCGTCTTCAGTCATGGCGCTGGCGATACGTTTGTAGAACGACAGGCGGGTATTGACATCCGGCATATAGTCGTCGGGCAGCAGGGCCGGTACTCGTAGTTCCACGTCGGTCTGGCTTTGGGTCAGGTCTTCTAATGACGGTTCTCGGCCTTCTTTCAGAGCATCTACTGCACTTTCAAGTAGCTCCATATACAGAGAGAAACCGATGGTGGTGATTTGACCACTTTGGTCTTCCCCTAATAGCTCGCCGGCACCGCGAATCTCTAGGTCATGAGTCGCTAACGCAAAACCAGCACCCAGATCTTCCAGTGATGCAACGGCTTCTAAGCGTTTGACCGCATCGGTCGTCATGGCTTTTGGATGGGGGGTTAACAGATAGGCATAGGCTTGATGGTGAGAACGCCCCACACGCCCACGTAACTGGTGAAGCTGAGCCAGTCCAAAACGGTCGGCACGTTCAATAATAATGGTATTAGCATTAGGAATATCAATACCGGTTTCAATAATGGTGGTACATACCAGAACGTTAAAACGCTGATGGTGGAAGTCGGACATCACGCGTTCCAGATCCCGCTCATGCATTTGACCGTGACCGATAGTAATACGCGCTTCAGGGACTAACTGAATCAAGTGCTCTGTCGCTTTGTTAATGCTGGCTACATCATTATAGAGATAATAAACCTGCCCGCCGCGTAATACTTCCCGCAGAATAGCTTCGCGAATAATCAGATCGTCATACTCGCGCACAAAGGTCTTAACCGCTAAGCGACGTGCTGGTGGCGTGGCAATAATGGATAGGTCGCGCATACCGCTCATTGCCATATTTAACGTGCGGGGAATTGGGGTTGCGGTTAGCGTTAGAATGTCGACATCAGCACGCATAGCTTTAATGCGTTCTTTCTGGCGTACACCAAAGCGATGTTCTTCATCAACAATCAATAGCCCTAAATCTTTCCAGTGAAGATCGCTTTGAAGTAATTTATGGGTACCAATCAGAATATCAATTTTACCTTCGACGGCAGCTTCTAAAATTTGCTGTTGTTCTTTAGCGGTTCTGAAACGTGACATCACCTCAATGCGCACTGGCCAGTTAGCAAAACGATCGCGGAAATTATCATAATGCTGTTGGGCTAATAGCGTTGTGGGTACCAGAATGGCTACTTGCTTATTGTTCATAACGGCAAGGAAGGCGGCGCGCATTGCTACTTCGGTTTTACCAAAGCCAACATCGCCACACACTAAACGGTCCATAGCGTTAGCGCGGCACATATCGCCTAATACCGCGCCAATAGCGTTGGTTTGGTCCAGCGTCGGCTCGTAAGGGAATGATTCACAGAATTGCTGATACTGTTCACGATCCTGTTTGAAGGCAAATCCAGGTTTAGCTTCGCGACGGGCATAAATATCCAGCAGTTCAGCCGCAACATCGCGTACTTTTTCTGCCGCTTTTTGCCGCGCTTTGCTCCAGGCTTCACCACCCAGTTTATGTAAAGGCGCATTCTCTTCAGCACCGCCGGAATAACGACTGATCAGATGCAAAGAGGAGACAGGAACGTACAGCTTATCTTCACCGGCATAAGTCAGAATCAAATATTCAGCTTTAATACCGCCTGCTTCTAATGTGGTTAGCCCCGCGTAGCGGCCAACGCCGTGCTCAAGGTGAACCACAGGCTGACCTGGGCGAAGTTCTGCGAGGTTACGTACCAACGTATCGGTATTGATTGCCCGGCGATTATCCTGACGGCGAGTCATAATACGTTCGCCTAACAAATCGCTCTCACAGATAACGGCAAGCTGATTGTTATTATCTAGAAAACCGTGCTCACAACCGCCAATCATCAGATACTGGCCCGGTTGCTGGGCCTGAGTTAGTTCGTTTATTAGCACCGGACGTAGCTTAATGCGCGCTAATAGCTCCTGTAGCGTTTCTCTGCGACCTTCACTTTCCACCGAGAACACCACTTGCCCTTGAAAGGTGTCAATAAAGCGACGCAGGTTATCTAATGGCGACTTATTCTGATGCTGAACGGCAATATCCGGCAGTGGTTGATAGTCTAGATTCAGGCTCCCCGCTTTTTTACTAATGCTTTCATGATCAAGCTGAATTCGTGGCCACTGTTTTAATTCAGAAAACAGTTGATCGACACGTAGCCACAGGTTGTCCGGCGGCAGAAGGGGGCGCATTGGGTCAACGCGACGGTTATCAAAACGCTGTGAAGCATCAGCCCAGAAGCGTTCGGCAGCGTGCTCGACATTTCCTAGCGTGACTAACAGAGTATTCGTTGGTAAATAGCTAAACAGGGCCGGAAGCGGCTGACTGAAAAACAGCGGCTGCCAGTATTCAATACCCGCAGGCCAAACGCCTTTGGATACCTGCTGGTAGACATGTTCTGCATCACGTCGTACTTCAAATTGCTCACGCCACTGACTGCGAAATAACTCAATCGCATTCTTATCCGTTGGGAACTCGTGGGCAGGCAAGAGATTAATATGGTCCACTTCATTTAGGGTACGCTGAGTATCCACATCAAATAGACGAATACTGTCGATTTCATCATCAAAGAAGTCCAAGCGATAAGGCTCTTCGCTTCCCATAGGAAAGAGATCCAGCAGGGCACCTCGGGTAGCAAATTCACCGTGCTCCAGTACCTGATCTACCGAGCGATAGCCCGCTTGTTCCAGTTGAGCTCGCAGATGATCCCGCGACAGACGGTCGCCTTTTTTTGCGACCAGCGCGTGCCCCATCAAAAATGAGTGAGGGCAAACTTTCTGCATCAGGGTATTCATTGGCAGAATCATTACGCCATCTTGCATCTGTGGTAGTTGATACAGGCTGGATAGGCGTGAAGAGACAATTTCCTGATGGGGGGAGAAACTGTCATAAGGCAGCGTCTCCCAGTCTGGCAACGTCGTTACCGGCTTACGAGTAAACTGACGCAGTTCATCGTTAATTCGCAGAGCCTGTTGCATATCCGCAGCAATTAATAGAACCGGACCAGAATGCCGGTTAATAATTTCAGCGCTGATAACTGAAATGGAGGAGCCATATAAATGACCGATCTGACGCAGATCACCCGGGCGCTCTGGTAACGTAAAACGATGTTGAAGGGACATTCTGTAATAAAATCTCTTTATCTGGCAGGTAGCTAAACCCGCAGGGACGGGCGTTGCAAGCGCTATCCCATATCAATCTGGCTGAGTGTACGTAACGCTGCGCGTTATGCCACAGGTCATGGTGCGTTCTATTTTAATCTAATCTATGGGGTGTTGTCCGGTGAAATAAGATTTAAATCTGTGTAAAGGTTCGAGTAACAGGGATTTTTCCATTGGTATATCAATGATAAAATGCGCCGGAAGAAATATCGGCAGATAAGCGCTTAAAGGTTCCATAAAGTGCCATCAGCCTTTATTATCGCTGAGTGATAACGCAATGAAAGCGTTTGTCACCATACGATGATTTTTATTACTGGCTGACTGACTTACCGGGAAGTACTCAACGGTGAGCGTCCATAAAAAGAGTAAATAGATCTTAATGTATCAACCCGTTGCGTTATTTATAGGTCTGCGCTACATGCGTGGAAGAGCGTCAGACCGGTTTAGCCAGTTTGTCTCGTGGTTGTCCACCATCGGTATTACCCTCGGTGTGATGGCATTGATTACCGTATTATCGGTAATGAATGGCTTCGAGCAGGAGCTGGAAAAGAATATTCTGGGATTGATGCCACAGGCGTTAGTCACCACCAAGCAGGGGAACGTCAATCCTCAGGAACATCCCGTTACCCAGCTATCATCACTGCCGGGTGTAACACGCATTGTTCCGTTAACCACCGGTGATGTGGTTTTACAGAGCGCCAAGGGGCTCTCTGTCGGCGTCATGTTGGGTATCAATAAAGAAGATAATGATCCACTGGCAGGTGCTGTTTATGGTACCCATGTTTCCCAACTAGAGCCAGGCAGCTACCGGGTAATTCTCGGTGAGAAGCTGGCAGAACAGTTGGGAATTAAACTCGGGGATCAGATCAGAATTATGGTGACCGGAGCCAGCCAGTTTACGCCGATGGGGCGTATTCCCAGCCAACGATTGTTTACGGTAATTGGTACGTTTGGTGCTGGTAGTGAAGTGGATGCCAGCGAGCTGCTGGTGAATCAACAGGATGCTTCCCGTTTAATGCGCTATGCGGTGGGGAATATCAGCGGTTGGCGTTTGTATATGCAAAAACCGTTGGATGTGGTTTCCCTCAGTCAACAACCGCTGCCCGAAGGGCTGGTGATGAAGGACTGGCGGGAGCGTAAAGGTGAACTGTTTCAGGCTGTACGGATGGAAAAAAATATGATGGGGTTGTTGATTGGCCTGATTATCGCCGTCGCCGCCTTTAATATCGTTACCTCTCTGAGCTTGCTGGTGATGGAGAAACAAGGGGAAGTGGCTATCCTGAAAACTCAGGGGCTTAAACGTCGTCAGATTATGAGTGTCTTTATGGTTCAGGGGGCTACCGCAGGCGTCATTGGTACGCTGTTGGGTTCATTATTCGGGATTTTGCTCTCCAGTCACCTGAATGCACTGATGCCATTTATTGGGCGTTCCTTATCCGGAGTTGCTTTACCTGTGGTTATCGATTATTCCCAAGTCATTATTATTGCGCTGTTCTCTATAGGGTTGGCGCTGCTTTCTACACTTTATCCTTCCTGGCGGGCTGCCGCCGTACAACCCGCAGAGGCATTACGCTATGAATAATTCTTTGTTACTGCAATGTGTAGACCTTTGCAAAACTTATCAGGAAGGCAAACTGAAAACCGAAGTGTTAAAGGACGTCGCCTTTTCTATGGCACCTGGCGAATTAATGGCGATTGTCGGTAGCTCGGGTTCGGGAAAAAGTACGCTATTGCATCTGCTGGGGGGGTTAGATGCTCCAACCTCCGGTGATGTCATTTTTAAAGGCCGTTCGTTGAGCGCTATGAGTTCAACGAACAAAGCGGAACTGCGTAATACACAACTGGGGTTCATCTATCAGTTTCATCATCTGTTGCCCGATTTTACCGCATTAGAAAATGCCGCCATGCCGTTAATGATTGGTCAGGTTAAGCCTTCTGAAGCAGAAGATCGTGCCAGAGCCATGTTGGCTGCGGTTGGGCTCGAGAAACGCGCGGCGCACCGTCCGTCAGAGCTATCCGGCGGAGAACGCCAGCGCGTGGCGATTGCCCGGGCACTGGTCAACAATCCGGCGCTGGTGTTGGCTGATGAACCGACGGGAAATTTGGATCAACGCACAGCGGATAGTATTTTTGAACTGTTGGGCAAGCTGAATCAGCAGCAGGGCACCGCTTTTCTGGTGGTGACTCATGATTTGAAACTGGCTCGTCGTCTCGATCGTCAGCTTGAAATGCGTGATGGCCACCTGAGTCAGCAGTCAATGATGCTGGAGGCTGAGTAATGTCTGCTGCGCCTCTGTCGTTAAAGATAGCACTTCGTTTTAGCCGTGGACGTCGACGTAGCGGAATGGTATCGCTGATATCCATCATTTCGACCATTGGTATTGCGTTGGGTGTAGCGGTATTGATTATTGGCCTGAGCGCCATGAACGGTTTTGAGCGTGAGCTGAAAAATCGCATTCTGGCGGTTGTTCCTCATGGTGAAATTGAGGCCGTTGATCAGCCATTTAATGACTGGCCTGAAGCATTAAAAAAGGTTGAGCAAACGGACGGCGTGGCAGCGGCAGCGCCTTTCATTTCATTTACCGGCTTGGTGGAAAGCGGTACGCAACTGCGCGCTATTCAGGTTCGTGGCGTACAACCGGATCAGGAAGAAAAGCTGAGCGCTTTGCCGCAGTTCGTGCAGGATAACGCCTGGAAACAGTTTAAAGCCGGTGAGCAGCAACTGATTTTAGGCAAAGGTATTGCTGATGAGCTAAATGTAAAGCAAGGGGATTGGGTAACGGTCATGATCCCAAGTAGCGACCCAAGCGGTGAGATGAAAATCGGCCAGCCTCAACGAATTCGTTTGCATATCGCAGGAATCTTACAGCTAAGTGGGATGCTCGATCATAGCTTTGGTATGGTGCCACTGAGCGATGCACAGCAATATCTGGAGATGGGGAACAGCGTCACCGGCATTGCGTTCAAAGCGAATGATGTTTTCACTGCCAATGTGGTCTCTAAGCATGCGGTGAATGCCACGGGTAAATATGCCTATTATCGCAGTTGGATTTCTACTTATGGCTATATGTACCGCGATATTCAATTGGTACGTAGCATCATGTATTTGGCGATGATTCTGGTGATTGGCGTTGCCTGCTTCAATATTGTTTCAACGCTGGTGATGGCGGTAAAAGATAAAAGCTCAGATATTGCGGTATTGCGAACCCTGGGGGCGAAAGACCGGTTGATTCGTTCAGTGTTTATTTGGTACGGATTAATGGCAGGGTTGATTGGTAGTATCAGTGGAGTTGTCGTGGGGGTTATCGTATCCATGCAGCTCACGAATGTCATTAAGATGATAGAAAACATGATTGGACATCATTTCTTGTCGGGAGGCGTCTATTTTATTGATTTCTTACCGTCAGAATTACATTTGCTTGATGTGGTTAGCGTACTGGTTACATCCATTATTCTGAGCCTGATAGCCAGTTGGTATCCAGCCAGACGGGCAAGCCGTATCGACCCGGCACGAGTGCTGAGTGGGCAATAATTATCTGGGAACTAATAATCGAGAAGGGAAGGAATATGTACTACGGTTTTGATATGGGCGGTACCAAAATAGAGTTCGGTGCTTTTGATGAACATCATCATCGCCTGATTCAAAAACGGGTTCCTACTCCTCGTGATGACTATCCGACACTACTAAAAACACTGACTGAGTTAGTCCTTGAGGCCGACCGTCAATTAGGGTGTCAGGGCAAGGTCGGTATTGGTATACCCGGTATGCCCGATGGGGAATCCGGTAAACTATTTACCGCTAATGTCCCAGCCGCAATGGGTAAGCCACTGGCTAACGATTTGGCAGCGTTAATTCAGCGCCCTGTACGAATAGATAATGACGCCAACTGCTTTGCCCTGTCAGAAGCTTGGGATGGTGAATTCCGTCAATATCCCAGCGTATTGGGTATTATTCTGGGTACTGGCGTTGGCGGCGGCATTGTTATTAACGGAAAAACCTTTAGTGGTCGTCACTATATTGCCGGTGAATTTGGTCATCTGAGATTGCCGGTTGATGCACTGGAAGTCCTGGGCAGAGATATTCCTCGGGTAGCCTGTGGTTGTGGTCACGCGGGTTGTATCGAAAACTATATTTCCGGTAGAGGATTTGAATGGGTGTATCAGCATTTCACTGGCGAAAAATTACCGGCTCAGCAAATTATTCAGCATTACCGTGCAGGAGAGGCCAAGGCGGTAGAACATGTTGACCGTTTCTTAGACTTACTGGCTGTTTGTCTGGCCAATATTTTTACGGTTCTCGATCCTCATCTGGTGGTGATTGGCGGTGGATTATCCAACTTTGATGAGATGTATCCTTTGTTACCAGAGCGAATTAGGCCACACTTATTAAGCGTGGCAAAAGTACCTCGCATCGAAAAGGCCCGCTGGGGCGATTCTGGCGGTGTTCGTGGTGCCGCATTTTTAAATTTATTGGATTAAATCCGGGTAATAAAAGGAGTTTGTAGCCATGCGAGTTCATCGCCGTTTGTTTCGTTCGAGGGTGAAACATATACGACATCAGCGCCATCGTATGCGTTATTACCACAGCGTACTTTGTTCAGCGTGTGAAGAGGTGAAAGCCAGCCAGAATCCATCGGTAGTAGTATTAACCGGTGCGGGCATTTCTGCGGAGTCCGGAATACGAACTTTCCGTGCTTCAGACGGGCTATGGGAAGATCATCGTATTGAGGATGTTGCGACTCCAGAAGGTTTTGAAGCCAATCCAGAACTGGTTCAGACATTCTATAATGCCCGCCGCCGCCAATTGCTCAACCCTGAAATTCAACCCAATGAAGCACACAAAGCGCTGGCGAAATTGGAAGACTCTCTGGGCAATAACTTTCTACTGATTACGCAAAACGTCGATAACTTACATGAACGTGCCGGCAATATGCGAGTTATCCATATGCATGGCGAATTGATGAAAGTTCGTTGTACTAAATCAGGCAAGGTCAGTGAATGGAAAGGGGATATATCGGTTAACGATCTCTGCGACTGCTGCCAGCCTCCACAGCCAATGCGTCCACATATCGTCTGGTTTGGTGAAATGCCCTTTGAGATGGATAAAATCAATCAGGCCATTGCTGAAGCCGATTACTTTATTGCTATCGGAACTTCGGGTCATGTTTATCCTGCCGCTGGATTTGTACGCAGTGCTCGTTTATATGGCGCCCATACCGTTGAGTTGAATCTGGAAGAGAGCAAGGTTGGCAGTAGCTTTACGGAAAAACACTATGGCTTAGCCAGTGAAGTGGTACCGAAATATATTCAGGATACGTTTCTGAACACGCTTACAACTGATTGTGTAAATAAGTAATGGTGCTATAGGGTTAATAAATAAGGGGATTATTTATTAACCCTAAAATCTTAATTATTTGATATACCCGATCATCTTTAACTTAAAACCAATGATAAAGGCAAGATGAGATGAATAACAATCTGATATTCCTTGCCGATGCATCAGAGTATCCGCAGATTACCGAATTATGGGAGCGCTCTGTCAGAGCCACTCATGACTTTTTACCAGAAGAGGATATTCAGTTCTTTCGCCCGCTGATATTGAATGAATTCCTACCAATGGTAACGCTGTTTTGCACCAAAACTATGCAGGGCCGTATCAGCGGATTTATTGGCATAGCAGAAGATAAAGTCGAAATGCTGTTTATCGATCCTGACTATCGCGGTCAGGGGTTAGGTAAACGACTATTAAACTATGCTATTGCTCAGAAACATATCACTCAGGTAGACGTGAACGAACAAAATCAGCAGGCAGTTGGCTTCTATCTTAATTGTGGGTTTGAGGTAGCGGGGCGATCTGAACTGGATGGTATGGGGAAAGCGTATCCGATATTGCAGTTGAGGTTGAAGTCGGGAAGTTAGTTAGGTATTGCGTTTTGAGTCAGTTTCGCCCGCAATTAGGGTGGTGTGTTATCAAACTACCGTGCGGCGGTCGAGCAAGAGGCGTTAAGGCGAACGCTTCCTGCACCTCCGCGCCTTCGCACACGAATGAAGGTCGCTACGCGACTGCCTTCCTCCTTCACTCGGGCTTACGCACCGGCATGGATTCGTTCCAGACGAAGCCATGCCTCGCCAAACATTCATGTTTGGCGTGCTACCCTCTCTCAGTCGTCAGCTGAATTCCAGTGCTTTTAAAGGTTAACAGAAGAAGGTCAAAGGATTGTTTAGTATTCAGGGCGTTGCCCTGAATATTTTTTCTTTTTCTTTTTCTTTTTCTTTTTCTTTTTCTTTTTCTTTTTTAGCTATAGCTAATCGTTGGGAGAGACCGCCGTTGGGGGCGACTTGGCGTGAGCCAACGACAAACAGGCAAAGCCTGTTTGAACAGCGCTAGCGCTGGTCCGAAGGTGCCCCTAGGGGGGACTAGGCCCAACGCGCTCCAGGCTTAAGTACTGATGGTCTTTCGGCCGGGCACACCGGCAATATAAGCACATTGCCATTACGGCCGGAATGTCCTCACGAGTCAATTTTACCAGAGCGGATTAAGTCCAGCGTCCACCGGGCTCAGTTACAAATGGCCTTCCGGCCGGGCACATCGGCAATATAAGCACATTGCCATTACGGCCGGAATGTCCTCAGGAGTCAATTTTATCAGAGCGGATTAAGTCCAGCGTCCACCGGGCTCAGTTACAAATGGCCTTCCGGCCGGGCACACCGGCAATATAAGCACATTGCCATTACGGCCGGAATATCCTTTAGAGCCAATTTAAACGATTTTATCAAACATCAAACATCAAACATCAAACATCAAACATCAAGCGTCCGCCAATTCTCCCATTGCCTGCCGTAGAATCTCTGCCGCCAGAATCACATCTTCAAACTCACTATACTCATCCGGATGATGGCTAACGCCTTCTTTTGACGGAATAAACAACATACCTGCTGGGAAGTCTTTCGCCATATACATGGTGTCATGACCCGCGCCACTCATCATGGTAACGTAAGGAACACTGTGTTCCTGACAAATGCGCTCCAGACGCTGCACAATCTCATCTTTCATCAATACCGGCATATCATTCGCCAGCTCAGAAACGTGAATCACAACATCTTGTGCTGCTTTAGCATGCTCTATCGATGATAGGAATTTAGCCACCACACGGTTAACACTGGCTTTATCTACGCCACGGATATCTACATAGAAAGTGACATCCCCCGGAATAACGTTTATGGCATTAGGCGTTACATCAAGACGACCCACGGTACCCACCGTTCCATAAGTAGACTCATAGCAAGCGGCGGCGTTGATATCAGTAATAATAGCGGCGCTGGCTACTAATGCATCATGGCGTTGAGACATTGGCGTTGCACCAGAGTGGTCTGCGTGACCATGAACCTCAACACGATAGCGACAGGGGGCAGCAATACCGTTAACCACACCAATACGCTTATGTTGATGTTCCAGCACTTTGCCTTGCTCAATATGAGTTTCGATAAAAGCATCGAAGTAATTCGCAGGCAGACGGCACTCATCTAATTTCTGGCTTTGATAACCACAGTTATCTAATACCTGAAAAATATTGTTGCCTTCACTGTCGGTATTTTTTGCCCACTTATCAACGTCGGCCTGACCGGACATCACTTTACTGGCCATACAGGCAAAACCAAAGCGGCTGGACTCTTCAGCGCGGAAGATCACTAGCTCAAGGGAGCGTTTTAATTGTTGGGGTTTAAACTGGGAGATGGCATATAAGCCAGCAATAACACCGATAACACCATCATAAGCCCCACCTTGAGGTACCGAATCAATGTGGGATCCCGTACCGATAGCCGGTAGTTCCGGATTTTTGCCAGGCAGGCGAGCGAAAATATTCCCCATCGAATCTTGGCGCACTTGCAACCCCATTTGTTGTATTTTATCCATCATCAGTTTATGGGCTTGTTCATCTTCTTTTGAGTAGGCTAGGCGGGTAATTCCGGGTGTTGAATCATTAACGCTGAAGGTTGTAATTTGCTCAAAAAGATCGAGAGCCGATTGCTTTGTTAGTGCTTGAACCATTCCAGTTATCCTCTTGTCACCCTCAAATTTCAGGCTGTGTCATATTGCGATGAGTATTTATCCTTATATCAGAAAACGATGAGATAAATAAACCCACGCATATGAAGCAATATCATTAACGGCAAAACGTGCCCGATTATCATAATAATGGATACTTTAGACCTTAGTCTAATTTTTGCATTGAGTTGATATACATCCTATCGTCCTTACACTGAACGATGGGAAGAGAAGGAATAACAGGGTGGTAAGAATAAAAAAATACCGGAGAGAGGCTATATGCCATTCTCCGGTAGTATCAGTTAATCTGTGCTAAAAGGTAGGGTAAGGCTAATCAGCCGCCTGCTTTTAGGTTTTGGAATAATGTTTCATACAGTAAACCAGACTCACCGACAGAACCCTGCCATTGACCATTTTTAATGGTTTCCTCGTCAGGATACAGCGATTTATCTTCAGTTAGCGCTTTAGGTAACAGTTTTCTCGCTTCAATGTTTGGCGTTGGATAACCAATTTCGTTAGCAATTCTGGCTGCAACTTCAGGGCGCAGCAGATAATCGATTAACTTCAGCGCACCTTCAACGTTTTTGGCGTTTGAAGGAATAGCCATACTGTCCATCCAGAAGATGGCACCTTCTTTAGGCCAGATAAACTGGAGGTGTACCCCTTCTTGGCGGGCCATATAAGAAGAACCGTTCCACAGCATGCCAATATCAATATCCCCTTCAATATAAGGGTTAGCTGGCGCATCGGAGTTAAACACGACCACGTTAGGCATCAGCTTACGTAATTCTTCGTAGGCTTCCTGAATTTGTTTAGGATCGGTGGTATTAATGGAGTAGCCAAGTTTTTGTAACGCAATAGGAAATACTTCACGCGCATCGTCTAGAATCAGAATACGATCTTTAAAACGCGGACTCCACAGGTCAGCCCAACTGGTCACAGTTTTTGGATCGATAACGTCAGTATTAACCGCAATAGCTGTAGCACCCCAAGTATAAGGGATGGACCATTCGTTGGTTGGGTCGAAAGGTTTTGACTGTAACGCAGGGTCAATGTTTTTGAAATTTTTCAGCTTACTGGTATCAATCTTTTGGATCATACCTTCATCACGCATACGAGCAACAAAATACGCCGACGGCACGACTAAATCGTAAGCCCCGTCTTTGTATGTTTTCAGCTTGGTATACATGGTATCGATCGACTCAAATGACGAGTTGATCACTTTAATACCGGTCTCTTTGGTGAAATCGTCCATTAATCCCGGTGGAACATATTCAGACCAGTTATAGAAATAAACGACATCTTTATCGGCCTGAGCGGCACCGATAGAGAGCAGCATGGCTCCTGCAGCCAGCAGATGAGACCACTTTTTCATTCAGCGTATCTCCTTAAAAGGGAGCGGTGGAGATGAAACGCCGGAGCAGGGCTCCGGCGATAAACTTATTTGGTATTGCGCTCGCGCATAACCAGCTGGCTGGCCAGCACCATAAGCAGTGAGAACGCTAGCATAATGGTGGCTAATGCGTTCACTTCTGGAGACATACCCACTTTCACCATTGAATAAATCTTCAACGGTAGAATTTCATAGGATGGACCCGTCACAAAGGAGGAGACCACAACGTCATCCATTGATAGCGTAAAGCTCAGCAACCAACCGCCTATAACCGCAGGCATAGCGATAGGTAGCACGATTTTACGCATAATAGTGAACTCAGTGGCACCCAAATCGCGAGCTGCTTCCAACATTCTGACGTCAAAACCTTTCAGACGAGAGTAAACGGTAATGACAACGAAAGGCAGACAGAAAGTGATATGCGCCAACATTAGTGACCAGAAACCGAGCGATAACCCCAGTAACATATACAACGCTAACAGCGATATGGCCATTACAATATCCGGAGACATCATCACCACAAACAGCATGCCGCTAACAAAGTGCTTGCCGCGGAACTGATAGCGATATAGTGCCACTGCCGTCAGTGAACCAATCAGTGTCGCGAAGGTGGCAGAGAAGGTGGCAATTACCACCGAGTGACCGGCAGCCTGTAACAGGCTGTCGTTGTTCAACAGGATTTCATACCACTGGGTGGTAAACCCTTTCCAAGTCACACCATACTTTGCTGAGTTAAAGGAGTTTACGATCAGAATACCGATCGGGATATATAAAAAGGCATAAACAGCGGTCATAAAGCCGCCACGGAAAAGGCGTCCAATCATTCCAGTTCATCCTTCCGGTTAAGTAACTTAGCTACACGGTAATAGAAATACAGCATCAGACCCATCAGGATGGTTAAGCTAATACTGGTTGCTGCACCGAATGGCCAGTCGCGCAATCTCAGGAACTGGTTCTTTATTACGTTACCAACGAGTAGGTTCTTTGCACCACCCAGCAGGTCTGCAATATAGAACATGCCCATCGCCGGCAGTAAAACCAGTAAACAACCGGCAATAATACCCGGCATGGTTAATGGAATAATGACGCGGATAAAAGTCTGAACCTTTTTCGCCCCCAGATCCCGGGCTGCCTCAATATAGTTTTTATCCAGTTTTTCGATACTGGAATAGAGCGGAAGCACCATAAACGGTAGCAGAATATAGACTAAACCAATGATCACCGCTTCCTGTGAGTACATGATACGCAGTGGTTCATCAATGAGACCAATGCCTAACAAGATCTGGTTCAATACGCCTTTGGTACTGATAAAAATTTTCAGACCATAGGTACGAATCAGTGAGTTAGTCCAGAATGGAATGATCAACAGGAATAGCATAATTGGCTGGATGCGTTTTGGCATACTGGCAATACAGTAGGCAAACGGATAGCCGATAATCAAACAGAAGAATGTTGCAATCAGCGCCATATTCAGCGAGTGCAATACCACCTGCAGATACATCGGGTCAAACAGCCGACTGTAGTTGTCCAGACTGAATACCAGCGAGATAAGATTCGCATCGTCCCGGGTAAGGAAACTGGTTCCAATAATCATCAGGTTAGGTAAGAAAACAAACAGTACCAACCAAGATACGATGATCGCTATGGAAACCTGTTGAAACAGCTTACGCTGTGACGGTTTATTGTGCGCCTTCATCTGCCAGTACCACCTCCCAGCGTTCAACCCAGGTCACTGCGACTTTGTGGTCCAGTGAGTGATCGACATCAGGATCGTCTTCGTTGAAGAATTCACTGATCGTCACCATTTTGCCACTTTCTAACTCAACCACAGATTCCAGCATCATCCCTTTGTAGTTGTGTTCGCGAATGTAGCCAACCAGCCCATCCACTCTTTCACCGTCTTTAACGGCCACAACAGCAAGGTCTTCAGGACGCAGTAGAACTTTAACTTTATCCCCGGGTTGTACATCCAGATCGGTCAGAATACCGCACTCCCGGCCTTCAACGTTGGCCCAGACGCGTTTTTCATCAATACGGTTGATAATCACCGCATCGAATTCGTTAATTTCACCGATAAAGCGAGCAACGAACATATTTTTTGGCTCTTCGTAGATTTCACGAGGAGTACCATCTTGTTCGATTTGACCGTTACGCATAACCACAATACGGTCAGACATGGTCAGCGCTTCTTCCTGATCGTGAGTAACGAATACGAAGGTGATGCCTAATTTGCGTTGTAATGCCTGTAGTTCACTCTGCATCTGCTTACGTAGTTTGTAATCCAGTGCAGACAGTGATTCATCCAGCAGTAAAACTTTTGGCTTATTCACAACGGCACGAGCAATGGCAACGCGCTGCTGTTGACCACCGGAAAGCTGATGAGGTTTACGCTGGGCATAAGAGTCCAGTTGTACCATCTTCAGCGCGTCCATTACGCGAGGCGTAATCTGGTCTGCCGGCGTTTTTTGCATACGCAGGCCAAAAGCGACGTTTTCAAAAATCGTCATATGTGGGAATAGCGCATAGCTCTGGAACACGGTATTAACATGCCGTTGTTCCGCAGGCTGGTGCGTAATATCCTGATTGGTCAGTAAAATCTGTCCATCATCAACGGTTTCTAAACCGGCAATCAGACGAAGTACTGTCGTTTTTCCGCAGCCGGAAGGGCCCAGAATTGTCAGGAACTCACCATCATTAATCGTTAAATTAAAATGGTTAATGATGTCACGACCGTCGAAAGCTTTACGTACGTTTTTAAGTTCGACAACCGGTAAAATAGAGGTGTTATCAGTCATTTAATTTAGTTACTCTATCCCGTGGATTGAGGCAGATAGAACCATCACTGGAAAGACTGCATGGATAAACATTAAGTGTAGCGCAATTGACTTATTCCGCTTATTTCTGCCAATCCAAAACCAGTGACCCCATTCGATTTTTCGAGCGCGGATAATAGACCCTGACGCCAATAAATGAAAGCCTATTTAGGCAATTATTGTGTGTTTTTTTATCAATATAATTTTTTATGGTTAACAACGAGTTGCCGAAAAGAATAAATTGGCCTTTAGATATTATTTTTTTGCTACCTATTTCCTTTAAATATCATGTAAAAACAGGTCTAAAACTGACTTGACGCAATATTTTGAACCGAGGGATACGCATAATGATAAGGATATATTTAAGGGGATAAAAATGGATAGACTACTCGATCGCTTTTTTCACTACGTCTCGTTTGATACTCAGTCAAGACCGAATGCTCGCCAGATCCCGAGTACGGAAGGGCAAACCGTGTTGGCGAAAAACCTGCGAAAGGAATTGATTGAACTGGGATTAACGGATGTTGTATTAAGCGACAGTGGCTACTTGATGGCAACGTTACCCTCAAATGTTGGCTGGTCAGTTCCCACCATCGGTTTTCTTGCCCACATGGATACCTCACCCGAAGTTTCAGGCAAGGGGGTAAGGCCGCAAATTGTAGAAAATTATCGCGGTGGTGATATTGCATTAGGTATTGGTGATGAAGTGTTATCCCCCGTGATGTTTCCGATATTACATCAACTGTACGGTCATACACTGATCACCACCGATGGAAAAACATTGCTGGGTGCGGATGATAAAGCAGGTATTGCGGAAATTATTACTGCGATAGCCTGTCTTAAAGGTCGTAATGTACCTCATGGCGATATTCGAATTGCGTTTACAACCGATGAAGAGGTGGGTAAAGGCATGAAGAATTTTAATGTTGAACAGTTTGGCGCCAAATGGGCCTATACCGTGGATGGCGGTGGCGTGGGTGAACTGGAGTGTGAAAACTTCAACGCCGCTCAGGCGACGATAAAAATTGTCGGTAACGCGGTACATATTGGTTCAGCCAAAGGGGTGATGGTTAGCGCACTTTCTCTGGCCGCCCGTTTTCAGCAGGCGCTTCCCGAAAAGGAAACGCCAGAACATACCGATGGACATCAGGGTTTTTTCCACTTAAATGCCATGCGCGGCGGCGTTGATTACGCTGAAATGAGCTATCTGATTCGTGATTTTGAGCGTGATGGTTTTGATCGTCGTAAACGTATGTTGATTGAGGTTGCACAGCAGGTCGGGGAAGGGTTACATCGAGACTGCCATATTGAAGTTAGCATCAAAGACGTTTATTACAATATGCGCGATGAAGTCGCTCGTTATCCTCACGTTATTGATATTGCGCGTCAGGCGGTACTAGATAACCAGATTGAACCGATAGTCAATCCTATCCGTGGGGGAACCGATGGGGCGCTCCTTTCTTATATGGGGGTTCCTTGTCCCAACATCTTTACAGGTGGCTACAATGCTCATAGCAAATATGAGTTTGTTACGGTTGAGGGTATGGAGAAGGCGGTTTCAGTCATCATGCGCATTGCGGAATTAACCGCAGATAAAGCTAAAACGCATACTTTTTGAGTTAAACAAATTAACTAGGTTGCACGATAAATGACGATGTTATTATTCAGTGCAACCTTTTTTGTTTAATTTTTAAACCAAATTATTCAAAAAGTGTGATGAAATTCAGAGTTTTAAAACTAATCCTTTCTCTATTGCTTAATTCTTCTTTTTCCCTTCTTGTGAAAAAAGATAACAGCGATTTCTCATCTGGTATTTCAAATAAAAAAATAACATTAGCGATTTAATTAACTAATTATTTGTTATTTTTTAGCATAAAAATACAAAATCGCTTCAACCATTCTGATTTAAATTTTATGGCTATACTTCATTTGCGTAAATGTTAATGAAATGTATCTTTTATGCGATTTGTTATTTATCACCCGTATAGGGTTGCGCTGGTCATTGACTGTTTATTGATCGCTAAGTCAATAAACGATCAATATAAATAATAAATTGCGTTACTGAAATGCAAAGAAACTACCGTTAACCGGATCGTAAACAAAACAAGCAAACGACATCCTATTATCGTGGGAGTTAATAATGAAAAAGAAGTTACTTAATTTGAGTATTGGACTGGCTGCGCTGGGTCTTGTCGCCGGTGCACAGGCAAATAC
This sequence comes from Limnobaculum parvum, assembly GCF_003096015.2. NCBI lineage: Bacteria > Pseudomonadati > Pseudomonadota > Gammaproteobacteria > Enterobacterales > Budviciaceae > Limnobaculum > Limnobaculum parvum. The sequence continues at coordinate 1,601,752 of NZ_CP029185.2, forward strand.
ATTGGTATATTGCTCTGAGGGATCGCCTGAAGGCTTTAGTCCACAATTGTATACCAGTGGTACAAGCTTTGATGCCAGCTCGGTGCCTATTTATAACCGTTTAGTCGAGTTTAAAATTGGTGGTACTGAAACTATTCCCGGTCTGGCCGAGAAGTGGGACGTGAGTAGCGATGGTAAAATCTATACTTTCCATTTGCGTAAAGGCGTGAAGTTCCACAGCAATAAAGATTTCAAACCCACCCGCGACTTTAACGCGGATGACGTTATTTTCTCTTTCATGCGTCAAAAAGATGAAAACCATCCGTACCATAAAGTATCCGGTGGCAACTATGCCTACTTTGGTGATATGGGCATGAAGGATCTGATTCAAAGCATTGAGAAGGTCGACGATTACACGGTTAAGATAGTATTAACGCGCCCAGAAGCGCCGTTTATTGCTGATATTGCGATGGATTTTGCCTCTATCTTCTCTGCAGAATATGCTGATGCCATGATGAAAGCGGGCAAGCCAGAGCAGGTTGATTTGTCGCCTATCGGTACCGGCCCATTCCAGTTAATGCAGTATCAGAAAGATGCTCGCATTCTGTATAAAGCGTTCGACCAATATTGGGGCACCAAGCCAAAAATCGATCGTTTAGTCTTCTCTATCACCCCAGATGCTTCTGTGCGTTACGCTAAAATTCAGAAAAATGAATGTCAGGTAATGCCCTATCCAAACCCAGCGGATCTGGAAAAAATGAAGCAGGATAAAGATATTGTTCTGCAACAGAAAGCGGGTCTGAATGTCGGCTATCTTTCATTTAACATGCTTAAGCCACCGTTGGATAATCTGAAAGTTCGTCAGGCATTAACGATGGCGGTCAATAAAAAATCAATTATTGATGCGGTATTCCAGGGGGCAGGTCAGCCCGCTAAAAACCTGATCCCACCAACCATGTGGTCTTATAACGATGATGTAAAAGACTATGAATACGATCCGGCTAAAGCTAAGGCGCTGTTAAAAGAAGCTGGTTTGCCAGATGGTTTCAGTATCGATCTGTGGGCAATGCCGGTACAGCGACCTTACAACCCGAATGCTCGTCGTATGGCAGAGATGATTCAGTCTGACTGGGCGGCTATCGGTGTGAAAGCCAAGATTGTTACCTATGAGTGGGGAGAGTATCTGAAGCGCACTAAGAGCGGTGAACATCAGGCGATGCTGATCGGCTGGACCGGTGACAACGGGGATCCCGATAACTTCTTCGCCACGCTGTTTAGCTGTGATGCGGCTAAAGATGGCTCAAACTATTCTCGTTGGTGCTATAAGCCGTTTGAAGATCTGATTCAGGCTGCTCGCGTTGAATCTGACCACAATAAACGTATTGCGCTGTACAAAGAGGCTCAGGTAGTGATGCACGATCAGGCTCCTGCACTGATGATTGCACACTCAACCGTGTCTGAACCGGTACGTAAAGAAGTTAAAGGCTATGTGATTGACGGTCGTCGCCATGCTTTTGCTACCACGTCCATTGAAAAATAGAAGTAGTTAATTCTGACCCCGTTTCGGCGCTAGACGCTGGCACGGGGTCAGTCGACTAAACCGCGTCTCTCTGTAACAGACCCATAATCTGTCGTCATGACAATAACTACTGAGATACACAATTATGCTTCAATTCATCCTAAGGCGTTTCGGACTAATTATTCCAACCTTCATCGGAATTACCTTATTAAGCTTCGCCTTTATACATGTCATTCCCGGCGACCCGGTCATGATTATGGCGGGCGAGCGGGGTATATCAGCGGAACGTCACGCACAAATGATGGCTCAACTGGGGCTGGATAAGCCGCTGTATGAGCAATACATCAATTATGTGGTCAATTTATTGCATGGTAACTTAGGGATATCCATCAATACTAAAATCCCTATTTGGGACGAATTTGTTCCTCGTTTTATGGCGACGTTTGAACTGGGTTTCTGTGCGATGTTATTCGCTATCGTAGTCGGTATTCCCGTGGGTGTATTGGCGGCGGTAAAACGCGGTTCGGTGTTCGACCATGCTTCTGTCAGTTTGGCATTAACCGGTTATTCCATGCCGATCTTCTGGTGGGGAATGATGCTGATTATGCTGGTCTCGGTTCATTTTAATCTGACGCCGGTCTCCGGACGTATCAGTGATTCTATTTTTCTTGATGATAGCCAACCGCTAACCGGTCTGATGCTGGTAGATACCTTATTGTATGGAGGGGCTGGAGACTTCTGGGATGCAGTTCACCATATTATTCTACCCGCGCTGGTGCTGGGCACCATTCCTTTGGCAGTGATTGTGCGTATGACTCGCTCGTCAATGTTGGAAGTGCTGGGGGAAGACTATATTCGTACCGCGCGGGCCAAAGGGCTGAGTCGCATTCGGGTGATTGTGATTCACGCACTGCGTAATGCGCTGTTGCCAGTAATAACCATCATTGGATTACAGATAGGTACGCTACTGGCGGGTGCAATTTTAACTGAAACCATCTTTGCTTGGCCGGGGCTGGGGCGTTGGTTAATTGATGGTTTACAGCGCCGAGATTATCCGGTGGTACAAGGTGGTGTATTACTGATCGCCATTATGATTATTCTGGTTAACCTGCTGGTAGATATTCTCTACGGCGTGGTGAATCCACGTATTCGGCATAGAAAATAGGAGGCGCATCATGAGTGAAGTCATCGTATCCGCGCCAAAACCAATGACGCCGCTGCAGGAATTCTGGCACTACTTTCGCCGTAATAAAGGTGCAGTAGTGGGGATGATATATATCATCATCATGTTAATTATTGCCGTTGGCGCCCAGTGGTTAACGCCATATTCACCAGCAGAGCAGTTTCGTGATGCGTTGTTGACACCACCGGCCTGGCAGGATGGCGGCAGCATGCAACATATTTTAGGTACCGATGACGTAGGCAGGGATATTCTTTCTCGCCTGATGTACGGTACACGGTTATCGCTGTTGGTTGGCTGTCTGGTGGTTAGCCTGTCGCTGGTCCTTGGTGTGATTTTAGGGGTTATAGCCGGTTATCTGGGCGGTATTATCGATATCGCGATTATGCGAGTAGCCGATATTATGCTGGCGCTACCCAGCCTGTTGTTAGCTTTGGTGCTGGTAGCGATTTTTGGTCCCTCAATTGTTAATGCTTCGCTGGCCCTGACCTTTGTCTCATTGCCGCACTATGTGCGTTTAACGCGGGCAGCGGTATTGTCAGAGGTTAATCGCGACTATGTCATCGCGTCTCGCGTGGCGGGGGCGGGTCCAATACGCCAGATGTTTATTAATATTCTGCCAAACTGTCTGGCTCCGTTGATCGTTCAGGCATCGTTGGGTTTTTCTAACGCTATTTTGGATATGGCCGCATTGGGTTTTCTAGGGATGGGGGCACAGCCGCCAACGCCTGAATGGGGAACCATGCTTTCTTCCGTATTGCAGTTTGCTCAAAGTGCTTGGTGGGTGGTGACATTCCCTGGGCTGGCTATTTTGTTTACCGTACTGGCCTTCAACTTAATGGGGGACGGCCTACGTGATGCGCTCGACCCTAAACTTAAGCAGTAATCGGGGGAAGAAATGGCACTATTAGACATTGAACAACTGTCCGTTCACTTTGGTGATGACAGTACCCCGTTCCGGGCAGTTGACCGCATAAGCTACAGCGTCGAGAAAGGGGAAGTGGTTGGCATTGTAGGGGAGTCCGGTTCCGGTAAGTCGGTCAGTTCACTGGCCATTATGGGGCTGATTGATTTCCCCGGTAAAGTGATGGCTAACGGCTTGCATTTCGATGGCAGGGATTTGCGTACCATCACTGAAAAAGAGCGCCGCCAGATTGTGGGGGATGAAATCGCCATGATTTTTCAGGACCCCATGACCAGTCTCAATCCATGCTATACAGTGGGTTATCAAATTATGGAAGCGCTGAAAATTCATCAGGGTGGTAATCGAAAAACGCGTCGCCAGCGCGCCGTTGATTTATTGACTCAGGTTGGTATTCCTGCACCGGAATCCCGTTTGGATAACTATCCTCATCAACTATCCGGCGGTATGAGTCAGAGAGTGATGATTGCGATGGCCATCGCCTGCCGCCCTCAGTTGTTGATTGCTGATGAACCAACCACGGCGCTGGATGTGACCATTCAGGCGCAAATTATCGAACTACTGCTAGCATTGCAGCGCCGCGAGAATATGGCGTTAATTCTGATTACTCACGATTTGGCACTGGTGGCTGAAGCCGCACAGTACATTATTGTGATGTATGCCGGTCAGGTGATGGAAAGCGGTAAGGCGGAAGAGATTTTCCGTACTCCACGCCATCCTTATACTCAAGCGTTGTTGCGTGCATTACCTGAATTTTCTAGCGAGAAAGAGCGCCTAAATTCGTTACCCGGCGTTGTTCCCGGGAAATACGATCGGCCTCAGGGCTGTTTATTAAGTCCTCGTTGCCCTTATGCCACTGATTTTTGCCGCAAACAGGAGCCGGATTTAAAAGGGGAAGCAAGAAGACAGGTGAAATGCCATACGCCGCTTGACGATCAGGGGAGGCCAACGTTATGAGTCAGGAATATCCATTATTACAGGCCATTGGTCTGAAAAAGTATTATTCGGTTAAAAATGGGCTGTTCTCTCCTCAACAGCAGGTTAAGTCCCTTGATGGCGTCTCTTTTACTTTGGAACGAGGGAAAACGCTGGCGGTGGTGGGAGAGTCCGGCTGTGGCAAGTCAACGCTGGGTCGTATGTTGACCATGATTGAAGTGCCTACCGAGGGTGAACTCTACTATCAAGGACAAGATCTGCTAAAACACGATCCTGCCGCCCAAAAGCTTCGCCGTCAGAAAATTCAGATCGTATTCCAAAATCCTTATGGTTCGTTGAATCCTCGCAAGAAGATTGGCGACATACTAGAAGAACCTTTACTGATAAATACTTCTTTATCTAAAGCGGAACGCCGTGAACAAGCGCTGGCAATTATGGCTAAGGTTGGGCTGAGAACCGAGCATTATGAACGTTATCCCCATATGTTCTCGGGCGGTCAACGCCAGCGTATTGCCATTGCGCGTGGGTTGATGCTTAATCCGGATATTGTGGTGGCGGATGAGCCGGTATCGGCATTGGACGTTTCTGTTCGGGCACAGGTACTGAACCTGATGATGGATTTGCAGCAGGAAATGGGGCTATCTTACGTCTTCATTTCCCATGATTTATCAGTGGTTGAGCATATTGCCGACGATGTGATGGTGATGTATTTAGGCCGTTGCGTAGAGCAGGGTACTAAAGACCAGATTTTTAATAATCCACGTCATCCTTATACTCAGGCGTTACTCTCGGCGACTCCGCGTCTAAACCCTGATGTACGTCGTGAAAGAATCAAACTGACCGGTGAACTACCAAGCCCGTTAAATCCACCGCAAGGCTGCGCTTTTAACGCCCGCTGCCAACGCGCCTTTGATACCTGTTTTGAAGTAAAACCCGTATTGAAGAATTATAACGGACAGTTGATCGCCTGTTTTGCGGTGGAGCAGGATGACGGAAATAAAGTCTGTGGTCTTAAAAAAGCAGTATAGCGCTTTGATATAGTCTGGTTTGCTCATGCTGATATGAAAAGGCCTCGCATATTGCGAGGCCTCTATTTATAACAAATTTTATAACAAATGGATGATATCAGTAATCATTAAAATACCAATACCCACTATTCACCAGATGAGCCAGCACTGCGACAAATGCCGGGTCTTCCAATGCATCACCCAATTCTTTCTGGCTGATTAATGGATAGCGGCATAAAGCATCGGCTGCTTCAAGGTGCGGAGTATCAATAAGCTCACCGTTTGCAAAGCAAAGGTCACCAACACGCAGCACACGTAGGCCACTTAGGCGAATTAAGCTTTCCCCCTGTACTAATGAATCGTAGATTTCATCAGAACGGTAGGCGGGTTCAGCCGGTGCAATATCCAACTCATGGCGTGACGTTGTCACGAAACGACCAAACCATTGATTGAAATCTTCTGGCTGATTAATCAGATTAATCATCATGCCGCGCAGGCGTTCCAGCTCATAGTTTTCAACCACAGCCGGGTGTTCTCTCAGCTTCAGATCCGGATCGCTATAGTGTTCACCACCCAGATCGTGTTCCAGTACATAATCGGCGAAATTACTGATAAGATCGCGAGAGTTAGGCCCACGATAGCCGACGGAGTAGTTCAGTGCGGTTTCATGAGTATAGCCATCGTGCGGGAATCCAGGTGGAATATACAGAATATCGCCCGGTTCTAAATCTTCATCAATAATCGGATCAAAAGGCTCAACGTGCAGCAAGGCAGGATGTGGACAATATTGCTTTAACGGCTTTTTATCCCCCACGCGCCAACGGCGACTGCCCATACCCTGAATAATAAAGACGTCATATTGGTCAATATGAGGGCCTACGCCGCCGCCTGGAACGGAAAACGAGATCATCAAATCGTCAAGGCGCCAGTCAGGTAACTTACGGAACGGACGAACCAGAGCAGCAGAAGGCGCATGCCAATGGTTAACGGCTTGTACTAATAATGACCAGCCTTTTTCTCCCAAGTGATCGTAGCTTTCGAAAGGCCCATTACTGGCCTGCCAGTGACCGTTTGGCTGGCTCACCAAGCGGCTGTCAACTTCGCTCTCCATAGCCAACCCTGCTAATTCATCCGGCGAGATTGGATCAATAAAGTTTTTGATGACGTTCTTCAGTACTACAGGGCGTTTTTGCCAGTAGCGGTTTAAGAAGTCATCCCAGTCTAAATCAAGTTGATAATCCATCGTTTCAGTTACCATTCAGCAGGAAATTGGCGTGATTATATCGAAGGTTGATTAAGAATACCGGACTGGATTCGCAGTTTTTTCTATTTCTGATTGATAACTGATTTTTCAGATAAAAATTGAGCAACATAAAGATGAAATATCATCCATTTTGCACGATTGAAAAATGAAGAGTGGGAGTCGTCGTAGTGACATGCGTACTCTGGTTTTACATCAAAAAAACGTCTGAAATAAATCTTATTATCTGTTAGGGGCAATCAGCATTAAGCGTTATCATATAGAGAAAATAAGCGAATATTATCCATCCAGTGCATTGTCATTTGGTTGAAGAGATTCATATACCACCAGATAGTAAAGTAGGATCACGTTAAATCCCCATGTCTTTAGATAGCCCACAATTACCCTCTGATGCCCAAGAGAATGAGCCGGTTTCTGTGACAGTTTCACCAGAACTGCCGCGTTTCCCGCTGTACGATCTCCACAGTCACACTAACGCATCTGACGGTATGTTAACGCCTGCACAATTAGTAGAGCGAGCAGTTGAAATGCGCGTCAGCGTGCTGGCGATTACCGATCATGACACCACCAGCGCGTTAGGGGCTGCGAAACAAGCTATTGACGAAAAGGGGTTGGCGCTGTGTTTAATTAATGGCGTAGAAATCTCAACAGGTTGGGAGAGTTTTGATATTCATATCGTTGGCTTGAATATCGATCCCGATTCCAAGGCTATGATCGATCTACTCGCGGAACAAAAGATTAGAAGAGCAGAACGGGCAAAAGAGATAGCCCGACGATTGGAAAAACACCAGATTCCTGACGCACTGAACGGAGCACAACGTTTTGCCGGTGATGCGGCTATTACTAGAGCGCATTTTGCCCGCTATTTAATTGCGTTGGGAAAAGCGTCTGATATGGCTCAGGTGTTTAAAAGCTATCTGGCCCGAGGGAAAACCGGCTATGTACCGCCTCAGTGGTGTACAATAACAGACGCAGTGGAAGCCATTCATCTTGCCGGTGGACAGGCTGTGCTGGCTCATCCGGGGCGTTATGAGCTGTCGGCCAAATGGTTACGACGTCTAATTATCGAGTTTAAACAAGCTGGCGGTGACGCAGTAGAAGTCTCCCAATGCCAGCAAGCCCCACAGGAACGCGCGCAGTTGGCGCTGTATGCTCAGGAATACCAACTACTGGCTTCCCAAGGCTCAGATTTCCACTACCCCTGCGCCTGGGTTGAACTTGGACGGCGACTCTTCCTACCGGATAAAGTCACGCCCGTATGGCATAACTGGTTTGTGTAGTTGATGCATCGTGAAAAATTAAAATAGGGCATTTGTTGATTAGAGTGGTTTTATTTATTAATACCGCCTGGCACCACAGGAGTTCCCATGAGTCAGTTTTTTTATATCCATCAGGATAACCCCCAACCGCGGTTGATTAGCCAGTCGGTAGAGTTTTTACGTAAAGGCGGAGTGATTGTCTATCCGACGGATTCTGGATATGCATTAGGTTGTATGCTGGAAGATAAACACGCGATGGAGCGCATTTGTCGAATTCGTCAGCTAGACAGCAACCATAACTTTACGTTGATGTGCCGCGATTTGTCTGAGCTTTCCACCTATGCTCACGTTGATAATAGCGCTTTCCGGCTTATCAAAAACAATACGCCGGGGAACTACACTTTCATTTTAAAAGCGACGAAAGAAGTTCCACGCCGCCTGATGAATGAAAAGCGTAAAACCATTGGTCTACGCGTGCCATCGAATCCGATAGCATTGGCGCTGTTGGCAGAATTAAATGAACCGATGATGTCCACTACGCTGATGCTGCCGGGTAATGACTTTGCCGAATCCGATCCGGAAGAGATTCGCGATACATTATCAAAGCATGTTGATTTGATTATCAACGGTGGCTATCTAGGCCAACAGCCTACGACGGTAGTTGATCTGACCGATGAGTCACCGGTCGTAGCGCGAGTAGGGGCCGGAGATCCAACACCGTTTCGTTGATGGATAGGGCCGCATAAGGTATGATTCAGATCCACTGATAAATTAATCACTATGACAGATTTATCACTATTATGACGCCTGTGAAGGCGACAAACGAGGTTGCTCAATGAGCGAAAAGTTACAAAAAGTTCTGGCTAACTCTGGTCACGGCTCTCGTCGCGAAATCGAAGCGATGATTCAGGCTGGTCGAATCAGTGTCGACGGTAAAATTGCTACTTTGGGGGATCGCATTGAAGTCAATGCATCAATCAAAGTACGTATTGATGGTCATGTGGTTGCTCTGCGTGAACCGGAAGAGACCGTATGTCGTGTGCTGGCCTACTACAAACCGGAAGGGGAACTCTGTACCCGTAAAGATCCGGAAGGCCGCCCAACCGTATTTGACCGCTTGCCTAAAATGCGCGGCTCCCGCTGGGTTGCGGTAGGGCGTCTGGACGTCAATACCTCAGGCCTGCTGCTGTTTACTACCGATGGTGAACTGGCAAACCGTTTAATGCACCCAAGTCGTGAAGTTGAACGTGAATACGCGGTACGTGTGTTCGGTCAGGTTGATGAAGAAAAAATAAAACAGTTACGAAAAGGCGTACAACTGGAAGACGGCATGGCCGCATTCCGCACTATCAGCTTTCAGGGTGGTGAGGGAATGAATCAGTGGTATAACGTCACGCTGACAGAAGGACGTAACCGTGAAGTTCGTCGCCTGTGGGAAGCGGTTGATGTTCAGGTTAGCCGCCTGATCCGTATTCGCTATGGTGCGTTGGGCTTGCCGAAAGGACTGCCTCGCGGTGGTTGGACCGAGCTCGATCTGAACGCCACAAACTACCTGCGTGAAATGGTAGGCTTACCACCAGAAACCGAAAGTAAGCTTCCGGTGGAACGTGGCCGTCGTCGCACAAAAGCAAATCAAATTCGCCGTGCGGTGAAGAAACATAGCCAAAGACCGGCGTCTAGAAATACCACAAGAAGAAGCGCTCAACCGAAGCGTTAATACTAAAATTGATAAGAATAGCGCCGTGTAGGCGCTATTTTTTTATCTAAAAATCCGGATTATCCATTAATTTCAATTGATAAATTATAAAATTATTAATCCTCTTTTTACATGAATATGATAGCGTTGCTTTTTATATTGCTAAATATGTTGCATTAATATCATGCTATCTAATTTTAATCTTAATCGTGTTAATAACTATTCTCGATAGAGAATAAACCTTAAAAATATTATGTATATTTCCGCTGTTTATCCCGATGTACTCTCTTGCTGTTAATTTTTATCAAAAATTAAAACCAGCCACGCTGCTAAATTGTACATAATTTCATCTTTTCTATTGCTTTCTGATAGTAAAAAATGAAATGTTATAGACGTGTTGTAGCCATGACTCAGCACATAACCCGCTGGAATTAATTTTTTTAATATAAATTACATGTAGTTAATGAAATGGTAGCCACGCGTATATTATTCTAAATGTGGTCATTATTTACATCTTTGATACACAGGCTCTTTCTCGTTACCGAATTTCTTTTTTTTGACATCCATCAACGATATCAGTGGGTCAGTTGCTATAGTGCAGTAGTGCGGAAATAGAAATTTGAGATTATAGTTTATTTGTACTAATTCTTAGGTAATTATCGTTCTGATATATTTGTAATTAAGTGTGGAAGCAATCAAATGATTGCAATTTTAATAAAGCCGATGGTGAGTATAATATGCTACAAATAACGTCTCTGGTGGTTGTCGCAATCACTATTTATTTACTGATAAAACAGTATGAAACGCGGATGGTGCTAATTGGTTCTGGTTTGGTGATGTGTCTTTTGGCATTGTCACCTATGGGGGGGCTTGATGCATTCAGTGAGCGTATGACTTCAGCTAGCCTGATTCAGTCAATTTGTGCCAGTATGGGTTTTGCTTACGTCATGAAGTATACCGAATGTGATATGCATTTGGTGCGTACTTTGACCGGTATGATGAACCGTATGGGTTTCTTCCTGATCCCGATGACGGTGGTTGTGACCTACTTTATTAACATTGCTATTCCTTCAGCCGCCGGGTGTGCGGCAGCGGTAGGAGCAACGTTAATCCCTCTATTGATTGGTGCTCGTATTCACCCTGCCATTGCAGGTGCTGCGGTTCTGAGTGGTACCATCGGTTCTTTCTTAAGCCCAGGTATGTCACATAATGCCTTTGTATCTAACCTGTATAATGAAGTTATGGTTGGTACTGAAGGCTTCAAGCATATGGAAGTTATCGACCTGATTAAACATCACGCGCCAATCAGTATTGCTGTTGGGGTTATCGGTGCGATTTCTCTGTCTGTTGTGGCGCTGGTGCGTAAAGAGTTTCGTGTTGAATTGGCCGATACTGTTGCAATACAAGATGTAGAAGCCAAAGAAAAGCCAAAAACGAACTATTCGTATGCTACTGCACCTTTTATTCCATTAGTGCTACTGTTGGTTGCAGGCTTAACCGATTGGTTTGGCGCAGTGAAAATGACTGTACCGGCAGCAATGGTTATCGGTGTTATCTATGCGCTGCTCATTACCTGCTGTAACCCAACCACGATGACCAAACAGTTCTTTAGCGGTATGGGTAATGCCTATGGTGATGTGATGGGTATCATCATTGCGGCTGCCGTCTTTGCGGCGGGTTTAAAGGTCTCTGGCTTAATCGACAGCTTTATCTTCTTCCTGACTCATAATCCTGAACTGGCTCGTTGGGGCGGTACGATTGGTCCATTCCTGATGGGGATCATTACGGGTTCTGGTGATGCTGCGGCATTAGCCTTCAACGAAACGGTTACCCGCCATGCAGCCGATCTGGGATATACCATTCCTGATCTAGGTATGGCAGCCGCTATTGCTGGTGCATTAGGCCGTACTATGTCGCCAATCGCCGGTGTAACAATCGTTTGTGCTGGTTTAGCAGCAACCAACCCCGTTGAGATAATCAAACGTACTGCGCCTGGTATGCTTATCGCTGTATGTTTTGTGGCCCTGTTTATGCTGTAAACGTTATGCAGTAACTATCGCAGTAACTACCAGATAATAAGGAAGGAAGAGTAATGTCGACTATTGATTTAAACCAATTAGTAACATGGCGTCGTGAATTTCATCGCTTTCCTGAAATCGGTTGGTCCGAATTTACGACTACGGCGCGTTTAATGACTGAATTACGCAAGATGGGGCTTGAGGTTATCACTGGCCCAAAAGTCATTAACCGTGAATTTGTTCGGGGCCGTAGAGCTGAGGTTGTAACGCGGGGGCTGGAATTAGCCAGAGAACGAGGTGTTGATGAAGCGCTGTTAGCTGAGATGGATGAATTAACCGGCTGTATGGCAACATTTTACAGTGGTAAACCGGGTCCGACAGTTGCTCTGCGTTTTGATATTGACTGCGTTAACGTGCAGGAGTGTGCTGCGGGTGAGCATGTTCCTAATAAAGAGGGCTTTTCATCGAAAAGCGCCGGTCTGATGCACGCATGTGGTCATGATGGTCATATGTCCATCGGTTTAGGGATTGCTAAATGGTTAGTTGCAAACGGCAGTTCACTGAGCGGTAAAGTGAAGCTGCTGTTCCAACCGGCTGAAGAGGGCGTTCGTGGCGCAAGGCCAATGGCAGAAAGCGGCATTGTTGATGATGCCGATTACTTCCTTGGTATGCACCTCGGTTTTATCGCCAAAACCGGTGAGATCGTGGTTAATCCAAATAGTTTCCTTTGCACTACCAAGTATGACTTTCGTTTCTACGGAGCACCTGCTCATGCCGGTGCTGAACCTCATTTAGGTCGCAACGCACTGGCCGGTGCCTGCCACGCAGCAACTCAAATGTTAGGGATTTCCCGTCATGGTAAAGGGATGTCCCGAATCAACGTGGGCGTTATCCGGGCAGGTGAAGGCCGTAACGTAGTACCCGCTTATGGTGAGCTTCAGGTTGAAGTTCGCGGCGAAGATGAATCGATTAATACTTTCATGGCTGAGCAGGTAGAGCGCATGGCTGCTGGTGCAGCTCATAGCTTTGACTTACGTTTAGAAAGCGAAGTCATGGGCGAAGCGGTTGATCTGCAAAACGATAAAGAGCTGGTTGATTTATTAACTGACGTTGTGAAACAAAATCCTGAGCTGACTGTGGTACCAGAGCGCATATTTGGCGGCAGTGAGGATGCAACTGTACTGGCCAAACGTGTTCAGCGGCATGGTGGTAAGTCACTGTATTTTATTGTAGGTGCAGATCGAAAAGCAGGCCACCATCAGGCAGAGTTTGACTTTGACGAGCAACAGATGGAAACCGCGGCAAATCTGTTGATAGGCTGTCTGCAAAAACTGATGATTAAATAAATATCTTATTGATGTGGTTAGGAAGCCGCCTTGCAGGCGGCTTGAGAGTGCTGACAAATCTAATAAATCAGCATCTGTGAATCTTCCGGCCGTTCACCTTCGAGCTCGGCCGGAAGATCGTCTGTACTTAGCTATGGAGCGCAACGGGCTTGGCCGGGTTAGGGGCGATCCGGCAGCTAAAGCTGCTACGACCCCAACCCTGACCCTCCCGTCGATTAGCTATCTTAAGGGATTAAATTGAATTAGCAGAGGTTGTCATCGGTCTGAATCCGCTTTACAGGCGGCTTTTTTTTGCATCTAAAGCTTGTTATTTCGCAGCGCCGGGAACCCGATTCGGCTGGGCATCAAAGCTAACGCCAGACTCATTGCTGCTGTCGTCTCCCATAACGTACAAATAGGTTGGCATGATATCAGCAGGTGTCTTCAACAGACCGGGATCTTCTTGTGGGAACGCCGAAGCTCTCATACTGGTACGGGTTCCTCCCGGGTTAATGCAGTTAACCCTCAATGAAGTCCCCTGATATTCGTCCGCCAGAACCTGCATCAGGCCTTCGGTAGCAAATTTCGATACTGAATAAGCCCCCCACCCGCGACGGCCTTTACGGCCTACGCCAGAACTGCTGAAGACCAGTGATGCTTTAGGTGATTTGAGTAACAGCGGCAACAGGGCCTGAGTGAGCATAAACCCGGCATTGACGTTGACTTGCATGACCTGTTGCCAAAGTTCTGGATCCTGAGTACTTATTGGGGCAATTTCACCCAGCAAACCTGCGCTGTGTAGCAATCCATCCAGACGCTCAATTCTGTTAGCTATCTCTTTTGCCAGTGCCTGATAATCGCTGGTTTTTGCCGTCAGTAAATCAAAAGGAAAAATCAGCACAGGATGGCTACCCTGAGCGGCGATTTCTTGCTGTACTTGTTTGAGTTTAGTTTCGCTACGGCCAAGTAATAGTAACTGAGCGCCATAGCGAGCATAGGTTAGAGCCGCTTCTTTACCAATACCGTCACTGGCTCCGGTTATCATGATAATTTTGTTATTGAGTAAATTGGACGGTGGCTGGTAGTGCATAGTCTCTCCTTACGGTATATTTGTCGGCATCACGAACTAAGTGACAAGGTATAGCGAATATAGAATTGTAGCGTTTTAGAAAACTTTTGCATGAGTAGCAAAAGTAAATAGCTATACTTAATGGGTTATTGTTCATCATGTTAGTTCATTGCTAGTTTGATTCAACTATATAGGAATATGTCTGTGGAGTGGATTTCTCAGTACGGTCTTTTTTTGGCAAAAATTGTGACTTTTGTGGTGGTAGTTGCTGCGGCTGTGTTACTTGTCGTGAGCGTAACTCAGCGTAAGTCTGGGCGTCGTGGGGAGTTAACGCTGGTAGATTTAGGTGAGCAGTACCGCAATATGCAGGAAGATATGCAGTTTGCCCGTTTGCAACCGGCAGAGCAGAAGTTGTGGCATAAGGAACAAAAGAAAAAGGATAAAGCTGAGGCGAAAAAAGCGAAACTGGCAGTCAAAAATGGTGAAAAGGAAATCCTAAAACCATGCCTTTATGTGTTGTCGTTTAAGGGCAGTATTGATGCTCATGAAGTTGAATCTTTGAGAGAAGAGGTATCCGCTATTCTCGCCGTGGCTAAATCGGGTGATGAGGTTTTATTGAAACTGGAAAGCCCGGGTGGAATGGTGCACGGCTATGGTCTAGCGGCATCACAGTTGGACCGTTTGCGTAAGGCGGGCATTCGCCTGACAGCGGCGGTAGATAAAGTGGCAGCCAGCGGTGGTTATATGATGGCCTGCGTTGCTGACCATATTGTCGCTGCGCCTTTTGCAGTGATTGGTTCTATCGGTGTAGTGGCACAGCTACCAAACTTCCATCGTTTACTGAAAAAGAATGATATTGATGTGGAACTACATACTGCCGGAGAATTTAAACGCACTCTGACACTGTTTGGTGAAAACACCGATCAGGGACGTGAGAAATTTCGTGAAGAGTTGAATGAAACCCATCAACTGTTTAAAGATTTTGTACGTGAGCAGCGACCATCGCTGGATATCGATCAGGTTGCTACCGGAGAACACTGGTTTGGTATTCAGGCAAAAGAGAAGGGTTTGATCGACGATATTGGCACCAGTGATGATTTGGTGATCGCTCAAATGAAAGATCGTGATGTGATTGGTGTTACCTATGCACAGCGTAAAAAGCTAATAGATCGCCTGACCGGCAGTGTTGCCGAAGGGGCTGACCGCCTGTTGTTGCGGTGGTGGCAGAGGGGACAGAAGCCGTTAGTGTAGTCTTGAGTTTTTCAAGAAAATAATAATTGGCTTTTGAAGACATTCCGGCCATGAAAACAAAGAGCTTATATTGCCTTTGTGCTAGGCCGGAAGACCATCTGTATTTAGCGTAGGCGTGTATTGGGGATAGATTTCCTACGGGCCAGCGCAAGTGCTGTTCAAACAGGCGTTAGCCTGTTTATCGTTGGCTTACGCCCAGTCGATAACAGTACCAGATTAATCTTGCAGATGATATTGGCTGGATAACACATGGGCCAAGTGCTTAAACATATTAAATACAGCGGTAGTTTTTGGGGTAGGTAGTCCATCTTCATCTAGGAAAAACTCTCCTCGAAAAACCAGGACATCGCCTTTTTGTTCTACATCGGTGGCTTCCATTCCGTGAAGAAAATCCTCATGGTTACGAATAATTTTATTCGCTTCAGTCAGTAATGCCTGACGGGACATAGGTGATGTTTGGTTAAGCATGAATACCTCCATTCAATTTTTACGGATGGGTTATTTTAGACATCTGCGCTCGCGAGAGCAATGTGTTAAATGGGTTGCGATTGCCCATTTTTTTCAGTTCGACAGGATGAGCTATTACCGATAAAACGGCATCAATAAACTAATTTTGTTGCGTAGCGCTTTTTATCAGGTACAGTTATGGGCTTTCAACAGCAGAGTCAGCATGATGTTTGGTGGTGTTAACTAATTGTAAGTAATATCAATATCACCCAAAAATTGGCGTTACAGGTTGAGATTCTGTATTTTCGCTACAATATAGAAGTCATGCTTTCTCATCATTTTGCTGAAATTGAAATGTTGAGTTTCATTAAGAAGGTCTAATTTAGGTAAACAATATTATGGGTAAAGCGCTCGTCATTGTGGAGTCCCCGGCTAAGGCCAAAACGATTAATAAATATTTAGGAAATGACTACGTGGTTAAGTCCAGCGTTGGTCATATCCGGGATTTGCCAACGAGTGGTTCGGTAACAAAAAGCAGCGCTGTAACAAAAGGCACCAAAGTAAAAAAGGATGCTAAACAGGCGTTGGTTCACCGAATGGGAATCGATCCTTATCATGACTGGGCGGCTCATTATGAAATTTTGCCAGGTAAAGAAAAAGTCGTTGCAGAACTAAAGGCGTTAGCCGAAAAAGCCGATACTATCTATCTCGCAACCGACCTTGACCGCGAAGGGGAAGCCATAGCGTGGCACCTGCGGGAAGTGATTGGTGGTGACGATAGTCGCTATCGGCGAGTGGTGTTTAACGAAATTACTAAAAATGCGATTCGTCAGGCGTTTGAAGAGCCGGGCGAACTGAATATTGATAGAGTTAATGCTCAACAGGCGCGTCGCTTTATGGATCGCGTCGTCGGGTATATGGTTTCTCCATTATTATGGAAAAAGATTGCCCGCGGTTTATCTGCTGGACGAGTGCAGTCTGTTGCCGTGCGTTTGGTCGTGGAACGTGAACGTGAAATCAAAGCCTTTGTCCCCGAAGAGTATTGGGAACTGCATGCGGATTTAAGTCATGGTAAAGATGTTCCTCTGCAAATGGAGGTTACTCACTTTCATGATAAAGCGTTTAAACCGGTTACCCATAATGAAACTTACGCTGCGGTAGCGCTACTGGAAAAAGCGCATTACGAAGTGTTGGAACGTGAAGACAAACCAACCAGCAGTAAACCAAGCGCTCCCTTTATTACCTCCACATTACAGCAGGCTGCCAGTACACGTCTGGGTTTTGGCGTGAAGAAAACCATGATGATGGCTCAGCGTCTGTATGAAGCGGGTCATATCACTTATATGCGTACCGACTCTACCAACCTGAGTCAGGATGCGTTAGCGATGGTGCGCGGTTATATCACCGATAGTTTCGGTGACAAGTATTTGCCTGAGCAGCCAAATCAGTACAGCAGCAAAGAGAACTCACAAGAAGCACACGAAGCGATTCGTCCTTCTGATGTGAATATTCAGGCTGAACAGCTAAAAGATATGGAAGCGGACGCTCAGCGTCTGTATCAGTTGATCTGGCGTCAATTTGTTTCTTGTCAGATGACACCAGCTAAATATGATTCCACTACGCTGACGGTTAAAGCGGGAGACTTCCTGCTGAAAGCTAAAGGGCGTACTCTGCGTTTTGATGGCTGGACAAGAGTACTTCCTGCATTACGTAAGAACGATGAGGATAAAACCTTACCGGTCATCGCCGTAGGCACGACATTGAAGCTGGAACAGTTACTGCCAGCACAACACTTCACTAAACCACCTGCGCGTTTCAATGAAGCCTCGTTGGTTAAAGAGCTAGAAAAACGCGGTATTGGCCGTCCATCTACGTATGCTTCGATTATTTCGACTATTCAAGATCGCGGCTATGTTCATACGGAAAACCGCCGTTTCTATGCGGAAAAAATGGGTGAAATCGTTACTGACCGTTTGGAAGAGAACTTCCGAGACTTAATGGATTACGATTTTACCGCCCGTATGGAAAACGATCTGGATAGCGTAGCAACCAATAAAGCCTCTTGGAAAACGGTACTGAATAATTTCTTCAGCGAGTTTAATAACCAGTTGGAAAAGGCCGAGCAGGAACCCGAAGAAGGCGGTATGCGCCCTAATCAGGTGGTGCTGACCTCTATCGATTGTCCGACCTGTAGTCGTAATATGGGTATTCGTACTGCTAGCACCGGCGTATTTTTAGGTTGTTCTGGTTATGCTTTACCGCCTAAAGAGCGCTGTAAGCAGACTATCAACCTGATCCCTGAATCTGAGGTACTGAATGTACTTGAAGAGGATGATGCAGAAACTAACGCATTGCGTGCCCGTCACCGTTGTAAAAAATGCGGCACGGCAATGGACAGTTACCTGATCGACAATCAGCGTAAACTTCACGTTTGTGGTAATAACCCAGAATGTGATGGTTATGATATTGAAGAGGGTGAGTTCCGCATTAAAGGTTATGACGGTCCGGTGATTGAATGTGAGAAATGTGGTTCTGAAATGCACCTGAAAGTAGGGCGTTTTGGTAAGTACATGGGCTGCACCAATGCGGATTGTAAAAATACCCGTAAGATTTTACGCAACGGTGATATTGCACCACCAAAAGAAGATCCGGTTCCATTACCAGAATTATCTTGTGAAAAATCGGATGCCTATTTTGTGTTGCGTGACGGGGCTGCAGGGGTATTCCTAGCTGCTAACACCTTCCCTAAATCTCGCGAAACGCGGGCTCCAACGGTAGAAGAGCTGCGTCGTTTTAAAGATCGTTTACCCGAGAAGCTGAGCTATCTGGCTGATGCTCCTGTTGCCGATCCCGAAGGGAATAAAGCGATTGTTCGTTTTAGTCGGAAAACAAAGCAGCAATATGTGGCATCTGAAAAAAATGGCAAAGCGACCGGCTGGTCGGTGTTCTATGCGGATGGTAAGTGGGCTGAAGCCGCCAAAAAGTAATGAAAGTTGCTGATTAAGTAGAATATTACTTGATATATAACGCCCTGTGTGTCATTTAACTGCAGGGCGTTTTTATTTTTTGCAAACGGTGCACAAAATAAGTCGGATTTTTTTGGTCGCGTTTCTAACACCTGAGTAAACCTTCAGTGGTGTGATGAGAGGGATGTTTTCACTGAACTGGACAATGGAATATAACTTTATATTTTCAGTATTGAGATACTTGTTAAGTGGTGGTGTAAAGCATGAAATTACAACAGCTTCGCTATATTGTTGAAGTGGTTAATCATAATCTTAACGTTTCTTCTACAGCCGAGCGCCTCTATACCTCGCAGCCCGGCATCAGCAAGCAAGTTCGAATGCTGGAAGATGAACTGGGCATCCAAATTTTTACCCGCAGCGGTAAACATTTAACCGAAGTGACTCCCGCAGGGCAGGAAGTGGTACGTATTGCCCGTGAAGTGTTATCCAAAATCGACGCTATTAAGTCGGTTGCGGGTGAGCATACTTATCCCGATCAAGGTTCTCTGTATGTGGCTACGACCCATACTCAGGCACGTTATGCGTTGCCAAAAACGATTAAAACCTTTATTGAGCGCTACCCTAAAGTTTCGTTGCATATGCATCAGGGATCGCCAACCCAGATAGCTGAAGCGGTATCCAAAGGTAATGCCGATTTTGCTATTGCGACAGAAGCGCTGCATTTGTACGAAGATTTGGTTATGTTGCCCTGTTATCACTGGAATCGAGCGATCGTTGTGAAGTCCGATCATCCATTAGCTAATAAGAAGCAAGTCAGTATTAAAGAGTTGGCTGAATATCAACTGGTGACCTATACCTTCGGCTTTACGGGGCGTTCTGAATTAGATATTGCTTTTAGCCGGGCAGGGCTAACGCCGAAAATTGTCTTCACCGCCACTGATGCGGATGTGATTAAAACTTACGTTCGTTTAGGTTTAGGCGTTGGTGTATTGGCAAACATGGCGGTAGACCCCATTGAAGACCCTGATTTAGTCGCGTTGGATGCCAGCCATATCTTTTCTCACAGCACCACAAAAATAGGTTTCCGCCGTACCACGTTCTTGCGTAGCTATATGTACAGCTTTATTGAGGGTTTTGCTCCGCATTTAACGCGTGACATCGTGGATAAAGCAGTGGCAGCAAAAACGCCGGAGGAGCTTGATGAGCTGTTTAAAAATGTTGAGTTACCGGTGAGATAATATCCAGCGATAGAATATTTAAGAATAGAAAGATAAAGCCCGCCAAAACGGCGGGCTTTATCTTTTGTTGCAGTGCAAACTATTTTGTCAGCAGATGCCCCATCTTGGTGGCTTTAGTATCCAAATACTTTTCATTTTTAGGATTACGTCCAACCTGCAGTGGCACTCGCTCAACGATATTGATACCGGCGTCGGATAGAATCTCAACTTTCTTCGGGTTATTGGTTAGCAGGCGTACAGAGTCAACATTCAGCAATTTGAACATATCTGCACACAGGGTAAAGTCACGCTCATCGGCAGCAAAACCTAATTGATGGTTTGCTTCAACCGTATCGGCCCCTTTATCTTGAAGGGCGTAGGCGCGGATTTTATTCAACAGGCCAATATTACGACCTTCTTGACGGTGATAGAGCAGAATACCGCGGCCTTCTTCAGCAATATGCTGCAATGCAGCTTCAAGCTGAAAACCACAATCACAGCGTAAACTGAATAGCGCATCGCCAGTCAGACATTCTGAATGGATTCGGGCTAATACAGGTTTTGGATCGCTGACGTCACCAAATACCAATGCTACATGGTCATGCCCTGTGGCCAGCTCTTCAAAACCGACCATCAGAAAATCGCCCCATGGTGTCGGTAATTTGGCCTCTGCCACTCTTTTTAGCTGCATGATACTCTCCAATAACCTATTGCTACGTTATGAACCCTGTTATTTTGCGAAGATACGGTAAAAATAAACAGAAATTCTAATGCGTATGACTTTATTAGTCTGATAAAGCGTATCAGTATAATCTAATCAAACGAATTTTGTTGCTGAATAGTTAAGAAAAAATCAGCCGAGTCGGGATGGTATTTTTGCGCTTTTAGCCATTTTTGTGGGATTATAGACCACTGTTGTGATATCAGAACTGAGACGGAACATGCTAAGTGGGCTTGCAAAGCGAATATTTATTGGGGTTTTAGTTCTGTTGGTGATGCCAGTATTTGTCTGGCTTATTGATTGGACATGGACACCTAATGAAGATAATCCTACGCTTAAACCATTATTCTGGATGACAGAGACAGCCAGTTCTCCTTGGGGAGCAATTACCAGTGTGGTGCTGGCGCTATGGTTTGTCTGGCGTTTGCGACTTGTATTTAAGCCAAGTGCTTTGCTGATAGTCATACTGATGGTGGCTATCGTTGGTGGACAGGGGATAAAATCAGTCATTAAAGAAACAATGGAAGAGCCTCGACCATTTGTTCTTTGGATGGAAGGTGAGTTTCAGGTTGATGATCACGCATTTTATGCGTTACCGCGCAAAGAGCGTGCCCGCATTGTGGAACAACACCTTAAAGGTGAAGAACGTGTTCCACCTTGGTTATCTAAACACTGGGAAAGAGAAACAGGCTACTCATTTCCATCAGGCCATACGTTGTTTACCTCTACCTGGGCGCTGTTGGGGCTGGGAATGCTGTTTCCTCGCCGTCGCTATATCAGTGTGGTTGTATTGATGACTTGGGCGATTACAGTCGCAGGGAGCCGGTTGTTGCTCGGAATGCACTGGCCAGAAGATTTAATTGTTTCGGTTTTATTGAGTGGCTTATTTGCTTTTCTGGCCTGTTGGGTTGCAGAGTTTCGAGTGTTTTCTCCTAAACCAACGGCAGTCACTACCCGCGAAAAGTGCGAAGAATAGCGAATACAAAACGATACTATTCGCCACGAGTCACCAGAGTCAGTAAGATGGTGTGATAGTATTATTAGACGATATCAGCGATAAACAGCCCACGGATAAAAAGAGAGATTTTCTATCTGTAAGTAGAAATGCTAAGTTATAGAACATTAATCAAGTATTCTTGGTATAATTCATCCGTTTATCTCTATTTTGGATAGCATTGTGAAATATTTAATAATTGGACTTATCGTCATTGTTATTTTGGTTATCTCAGTAACATTAGGCGCACATAATGAGCAAGTTGTCACATTCAACTTCCTGATTGCTAAGGGTGACTATACTTTGTCCACTCTGCTAGCAGTATTATTTGGCGGTGGTTTTATTCTGGGGTGGTTAGTCAGCGGCCTGTTTTATCTGCGTTTGCGCTTGCGTTTAGGCCGTGCGGAACGTCAGATCAAACGCTTACAGCAAGCGGCAATACCTTCCTCGTCACCGGTCAGCGAGCCTGCCCCCGTGGCGTTGCCGCAATCCATAAAGGAATAAGGCTGTATGCTAGAACTGCTGTTTCTGTTGTTGCCCGTAGCTGCCGCATACGGCTGGTATATGGGCCGAAGAGGCGCACAACAGGAGCGGCAGCAGGAAGCGAATAAACTGTCCCGTGGTTATGTGGACGGGGTTAACTTCCTGCTTTCTAACCAACAAGATAAAGCCGTTGATCTCTTTGTCGACATGTTAAAAGAGGACGGCGGCGCTTTTGAAGCCCACCTGACGCTAGGCAACTTATTCCGTTCTCGGGGTGAAGTTGACCGAGCTATCCGTATCCACCAGTCTTTGATTGAGAGTGCTTCCCTTGCGTTTGAACAGCGTTTGTTGGTTACTCAGCAATTAGGCTGGGACTATATGGCAGCAGGTCTCTACGATCGTGCTGAACAGATGTTCATCCAGTTAATCAATGAAGCAGACTTTCGTGTTCCTGCATTGAAGCAGTTGCTGATTATTTATCAGGCAACCAGCGATTGGCAGCAGGCGATAGAGATGGCTGAAAAATTGGTTAAAGCCGGAAAAGATGAGTTTCGTCTTCAGATTGCTCATTTTTATTGTGAATTAGCTTTGCAAGCGATGGGTTCTGATGATCTGGATAAAGCGATGGGGTTGCTGAAAAGAGCCGCATCGGCCGATAAGAGTTGTGCCCGGGTATCGATTATGTCTGGCCGTATTTGGATTGCTCGCGGTGACGATACTAAAGCGATTAATGAGCTTGAACGAGTGATTGATCAGGATAAAGATTTTGTCAGTGAGACCATTTCTATGCTGTATGAGTGCTATCAACGATTACAGCAGCCTGAGCGTTGGATAGAGTACCTGAAGCGTTGTGTGGCAGAAAATACCGGCTCAGAAGCAGAATTAAAACTAGCAGATATGTTGGAGCAAACTGAGGGGCGGGATGCCGCTCAAACCTACATTAACCGTCAGTTACAGCTTCATCCCACCACCCGAGGTTTTTATCGCCTGATGGATTACCAATTGGCGGAAGCAGAAGAAGGGCGAGCTAAAGAGAGCCTGCTCGTTTTACGCGAAATGGTCGGTGAACAAATTCGTATCCGCCCTCGTTATCGCTGTGAAAAGTGTGGGCTGGTGGCTAATTCGCTTTACTGGCACTGTCCCTCTTGTCGGGCATGGTCTACGGTGAAGCCTATTCGTGGATTAGATGGTCAATAAACAGATGATAGCCTGATAGCGATCGGGCTTTTTTAGTAAGAATGCATTACAGGAAAACAGTATGTCGATGTCGACTTCACCCATAATTGTTGCTCTGGATTACGATAATCAACGCTCAGCCCTTGAACTGGCCGATAAAATAGAGCCTAAAGATTGCCGGCTGAAAATTGGTAAAGAGATGTTTTCTCTGTGTGGTCCTGAATTGGTACGTGAGTTACATCAGCGTGGTTTTGATATTTTTCTGGATTTGAAGTTTCATGATATTCCCAATACGGTAGCGAAGAGTGTTGCCGCGGCGGCTGAGTTGGGCGTTTGGATGGTCGATGTGCACGCCAGCGGTGGCGCTCGTATGTTGGAAGCCGCAAAGAAAGCACTTTTGCCTTATGGTGATTCTGCGCCTAAGCTAATTGCCGTGACGGTATTAACCAGTATGGATGAGAGCGATTTACGGGGCATTGGAATTACCTCTTCGCTGGAAGAGCATGCAGAAAGGCTGGCTCGATTAGCAAAAGAGAATGGCCTTGATGGCGTCGTGTGTTCAGCGCATGAAGCTCGCCATTTGAAATCATTGTTTGGTCCGGCATTCCAGTTAGTTACCCCAGGAATTCGTCCTGTAGGTAGCGATATTGGAGATCAGCGTCGTGTAATGACGCCGCCACAGGCTTTAGATGCAGGCGTCGACTATATGGTTATTGGTCGTCCTATTACACAGTCAGCTAATCCTGCACAGGCACTACAGAATATTCTGACCAGCTTGGCATAATTTATATGGCACGATCATGACAGATAATAATAGTCGTTTAGTCTACTCTACTGACTCTGGGCGAATTACCCAGGAAGAAGTTAAAGTTGAACGTCCAAAAGGCGATGGTGTTGTCAGAATTCAACGACAAACCAGCGGACGTAAAGGAAAAGGTGTTTGCATTATCACCGGTTTGGATATTGACGATGCCGAATTGCAGAAACTGGCTGCCGAGCTAAAGAAAAAATGCGGTTGCGGTGGTGCAGTGAAAGACGGCCTGATTGAAATTCAAGGTGATAAACGCGATGAGTTAAAAGTGCTGCTAGAATATAAAGGATTCAAAGTTAAACTTGCCGGTGGCTAAGTTTACCTACTGATTTTTGGAATGATATCTCACCTTTGCGGTTAAATATCTGTCAGTTTGCTTTGTCGTTTATGTTGATAAAATGAATAAAAAAGCGTTTTATACTGAGTTGCACCGAGACTTGGCCGCCCTGATTACAGGGGAGCCGAATCTGATAGCGACATTTGCTAATGCGAGTGCATTATTATTTGAGCGACTGGAAGCGGTTAACTGGGCTGGTTTCTACCTGTTGCAAGGTGATGAACTGGTGCTTGGACCGTTTCAGGGAAAGATTGCCTGTACGCGAATTCCTGTTGGTCGGGGTGTGTGCGGTACGGCGGTTGAAGAAAATCGAATTCAACGTATTGATGATGTTCATCAATTTGAAGGACACATTGCCTGTGATAGCGCAAGCAATGCGGAGATAGTGTTACCTGTTTATCAGGGAAGTCACATTATCGCTGTTTTAGATATAGATAGTACAGTATTTGGTCGTTTTGATAGTGATGATCAACAAGGTCTGGAAAAAGTTGCTACACTGCTTTCTCAGCATATCAGCTAATATTTACAGACGGTTATCATCATTAGTTTAAACTTGAAGTGCGGATAACGTAGCTTTTACTGAAAGCGTGATTATAATGACGCGTAATCTACGCCTGCGCTTTTGGGTGAGTTCGTTGTAATCAGGAAATTTCATGGAAAATCAACCTAAGTTGAACAGCAGTAAAGAAGTGATTGCCTTTCTGGCAGAAAAATTCCCGCTTTGTTTTACCCTTGAGGGTGAAGCAAGGCCGCTGAAAATTGGAATCTTTCAGGATGTTGTAACCCGACTGCCTGAAGAGACCTTATTCAGTAAAACACAACTACGTACTGCGTTACGCTTATATACGTCCAGTTGGCGTTATCTGCACGGTCTAAAATTAAATGCTCAACGTGTTGATTTAGATGGTGCGGACTGTGGCCTGCTGGAAGAACAGCACGTGGAGCATGCACGTAAGCAACTGGAAGAGGCGAAAGCCCGAGTTCAGGCTCAGCGTGCAGCACAGCGTAAGGAATCAGGAGACGCTCCTCAGGCTCGCCGTCCTCGTCCTGCCGCTAGAAAAGCGACATCGGATAGCAAAACGGCTCAGCCATCGTCTCAACCAAAAGCGAAGGCAAAACCGGCTCCGACACGTGCTACGACCACAGAACCTGCGGTTAAAGTGACTGAAAAATTCCGTCCAGCTTCTGTTGCTGATATTGCTGCGCTTAAAACCGGGCAAAATGTCAAAGTACGTGCAGGGCAGAGCGCTATGGATGCAACCGTTCTCGAAATTGCTAAAGATGGCGTTCGGGTGCAACTCGCTTCAGGTTTAGCTATGCTGGTTCGAGCAGAGCATTTACAGTTTTAAGTTGGAGGTCAGCCAGAGCATGAGTAACTTAATCCGGTTAACGGCCATTGCAAGCTTATTTCTAGCAGGATTAAGTTATGCTAAGGAAACGACGATAACCCGTGTCGATCAACTGCCTGTTTTAAAACAAGAAGGGCAGCATGCGACGGTTAGTGAACGGGTAACCGCGCGTTTTACACGTTCACACTATCGTCAGTTCGATCTCGATGATGCATTTTCAGAGAAGATTTTTAATCGTTATCTGAACGTATTGGATTTTAGCCATAATGTTCTGTTGGTTTCTGATATATCTAAATTTGCTGATAAAACGACTAAACTAGATGATGAACTGAAGTCCGGTCAATTAGATACGGCTTATGACCTCTACAACTATGCACAGAAACGTCGTTTTGAGCGTTTAACCTATGCGTTAACGTTGTTGGATAAGCCGATGACGTTTGACGGCGATGACGCGATTGAAGTCGATCGCAGTAAAGCGCCTTGGCCAACTAGCGAAGAAGAGCTGGATAAACTTTGGTTCGAAAAAGTCAAATATGATGAACTCAACCTTAAGTTGGCGGGTAAAGAGTGGCCAGAAATCAAAGATATTCTGACCAAGCGCTATCAGTCAGCCATTAAGCGTTTAAGTCAGGCGAAAAGTGAAGACGTCTTCCAGTCGTTCATTAATGCCTTTGCCCGTGAAATTGATCCGCATACCAGCTATCTTTCTCCTCGAAACACCGAGCAGTTTAATACGGAAATGAGCCTTTCTTTAGAAGGTATCGGTGCCGTATTACAGATGGAAGATGACTATACGCAAATCAATTCTCTGGTTGCCGGTGGACCTGCGGCTAAGAGCAAATCAATTGCAGTTGGTGATAAAATTGTTGGCGTAGGCCAGCAGGATAAGCCAATGGTTGATGTTATCGGTTGGCGTCTGGATGATGTGGTTGCATTAATTAAAGGACCTAAAGGTAGTAAGGTTCGCCTTGAGATTTTACCTGCGGCTAAAGGGGCGAAATCGAAGACGGTTGTCCTGACGCGCGAACGTATTCGCTTGGAAGATCGCGCCGTTAAGATGACGCTGAAGACCATGGGTAAAAAGAAGGTTGGCGTACTGGATATTCCCGGTTTCTACGTTGGCTTGACCGAAGACGTTAAAACACAATTACAGAAACTGACCAAGCAAAACGTCGACAGCATTATTATTGATCTACGTACGAATGGTGGTGGGGCATTAACCGAAGCGGTGTCTCTTTCTGGGTTGTTTATTCCAAGCGGTCCTGTGGTGCAGGTTCGTGATAATAATGGAAAAATTCGCGAAGATAGTGATACCGATGACATTGTTTACTACAAAGGCCCCTTGGTGGTGTTAGTCGATCGCTTTAGTGCCTCAGCATCGGAAATTTTCGCCGCAGCAATGCAAGACTATGGTCGGGCACTGATCGTTGGAGAACCCACCTTTGGTAAAGGTACGGTACAACAGCATCGCGCATTAAACCGTATTTATGATCAAATGCTGCGCCCTGACTGGCCAGAGCTGGGTTCAGTACAGTACACCATTCAAAAGTTCTACCGTATTAACGGTGGTAGTACTCAGCGCAAAGGGGTAACGCCAGATATCATCATGCCTACGGGGATTGATCCGGTAGAAACCGGTGAAAGTTTTGAAGATAATGCGCTACCGTGGGACAGTGTAGATAAAGCAACATACACCCTGTTAGGTGACGAATCTCGCTATATTCCGACCTTGAAGAAGAACTATGATGAGCGGATTGCTAAAGATCCAGAGTTCCAGTTCATCATGCAGGATATTGCACGCTATAAGGCCAATAAAGATAAGCGTTCTACAATTTCACTGAACTACGCGAAACGCGAAAAAGAGAGCAGTGAAGATGATGCGATTCGTTTAAAACGTATCAACGACCGCTTGGAACGTGAAGGCAAGAGCAAGTTGAAATCGCTGGAAGACTTACCAAAAGACTATAAGGACGCCGATCCTTATCTGGATGAGACGGTATTGATCGCAGTAGATTTGGCTGATTTAGAAAAGAATGATGCTACTCCAGCAACCCCTGTGGAGACAGAGAAAAAGATTAAATAGCAACATTTTAATTAGCAAATGAAAGGAAGGCGCTCTTTGAGCGCCTTTTTTATCCTCGTTAGAATTGGTATGCAGGGGATAAATGTGAGGTTAATCATCTGCCATTGTAAAGTTATGATCTAATTGCTCTGTGGGTGTTGTTTAGGCTTGAATTTTGAATATTAGCCCATAAGATCTGTCGGGTAGGAACATTTTTTATTTTTCTGAGGAAACTATCATTTTATGATGCGTATAGCGTTATTTTTATTAACAAACCTCGCCGTTATGGTGGTTTTTGGAATCGTGCTAAGTTTGACAGGCATTCAGGGGCGAAGCGCTCAGGGCCTGCTGATCATGGCGGGTTTGTTTGGTTTTGGAGGTGCATTCGTCTCGTTGCTGATGTCAAAATGGATGGCGTTGCGTTCTGTTGGTGGTCAGGTGATTGAACAACCTGCCAATGAAGCGGAACGTTGGTTAGTTGAAACCGTTAGACATCAGTCACAACAGGCGGGTATTGCAATGCCACAGGTTGCCATTTATCAGGCACCCGACATTAACGCATTTGCAACGGGAGCCAGACGAAACGCATCTTTGGTTGCCGTTAGTACAGGTTTATTACAAAACATGAGTCGTGATGAAGCTGAAGCGGTTCTGGCTCATGAGATTAGCCATGTTGCTAACGGTGATATGGTTACCATGACCCTGATTCAAGGTGTGGTAAACACCTTCGTAATTTTTGCTTCACGTTTGATTGCTCAGGTAGCAGCAGGCTTTATGAATCGCGGTAACGAAAGTTCGTCGGGTAACTCCATGATCTATTTTGCCGTTTCTATGGTACTGGAACTGGTATTCGGTATTTTAGCCAGCATCATTACTATGTGGTTCTCTCGTCATCGAGAGTTTAAGGCGGATGCTGGCTCGGCTAATCTGGTTGGTAAAGAGAAGATGATTGCAGCACTGCAGCGCTTGAAAACCAGTCATGAGCCGCAGGAAAGCTCTACCATGACGGCATTTTGCATCAACGGTAAGTCAAAAACCTTTAGTGAGCTGTTTTTGTCCCATCCACCGTTAGACAAGCGTATCGAAGCATTACGTGCAGGTAGCTACCTGAAGTAATAGAGCATTGAGTATTTATGATGAAACAGGGAGCCTTGTGGCTCCCTGTGTTTTAACCCTCTTTTAATCATCGAACAGATATACATCATCATCCCGTAATTCCAACTTAGGATGGCGAATATCATTCAGCACTAAGCGATGAGCACCTTTACTCTTATACCCGGCAAACAGAATCAGAGAGTCAGCCGGTTTTCCGGAGATGGGGACATCTTTCACGGTGATTTGCGAACCGGGCAACATTTTCACCGGCCATACTATCAAATTGCCGGGGTTCTCTTTTAGTATCTGTTGTTTCTGCTCAAACCACTGACTGGCCGTGAGAGCTTCAATCTTTTGCACCAGTTTCTCGCTGCGAACAGCAACAAAATCGACATTTAATGGCTTACCATCATTGGCTTTATCCGTCACGCTAAGCTCAATGGAACTCATCGCAACATGAGGGGGCATAAAAGCGCAGGCAGATAATGTCATACCAATAGTGGCAAAAAGGATCCCAGAAAGCAGGGGACGAAAACGATAGGGCAATGTTGAAAATATCATAATATGACCACTTGTGATTCAAAGCCTGCATGTATGTTTTTATTAGACTCTGAATGGGGGATTTAAATCCTGTACCTGATAACATATCTATTAAAATATAGGTCGATATCCAAGCTGAATCAAACTAGCCGGTATGTTATCGGGACCGAGGGAGGATAACTGACTGAAAACTTGGGGAGAACTAGCTCCAAAACCATTACAAATGATGATGATTGATTCTGGAGCAAAGTTCAGCGATGACTATTTCTTCAGATAGGGGCCATCAGTCACGGATTTTCGTTCAATCAGTTCAGGATGTAGTTCAATGGAGTGGGACGCTTCGCGCTTATTGATAATCCGATCTAATAACATATCTAACGCCATGACAGCCAAGCTCTCTTTAGGCTGTTGAATGGTGGTTAGCGGTGGATTATAGAAACGGGTATGGCGAATATTGTCATAGCCAATAACCGAAATATCTTCTGGTACACGAACCCCCATATCTCCGGCAGCACATAACGCACCCATCGCGATGACATCTCCGCCGCAGAATAACGCAGTAGGGCGCTTCTTCAGATTGATAAGCGATACCATGCCATCGTAGCCTGCCTGTGGTTGAAAGTCCGCCTCGATAATCCACTCAGGGAGGATATCGATATGGGCTTCTTTCAAGGCATGGAGAAAACCTTTATGGCGCTCACGGCCGGTAAATTCATTTAATTGACCCGTTATCGTTGAGATTTCGCGATGTCCTCGCTCTATCAGGTAACGAGCAGCCAGATAACCGCCATGAAAACCGTTATCTTCAATATTATCAGTAAAGCCTTTGTGTTTATTCCAGTCCATCACCATCATGGGAATGGCGTGATAATTTTCCAGAAGCGAAAGTAGTGGGGGATGATACTCAGAACACATCACTAACAGGCCATCAACCCGTTTTTGTGCCAACATAGCAAGATAAGCCTGCTGTTTTTCTAAATCGTTTTGCGTGTTGCACAGAATCAGCGTATAGCCTTTTTTATAACAGGCTTCTTCCACTGCTTGGATAACTTCAGCAAAATACGGTGAACCGCTGGCGGTTGCCAGCAGGCCAATGGTTTTGGTGTTATTCACCTTAAGACTACGGGCAACGGCGCTGGGTGAATAGCTAAGCTCTTTAATGGCCGCCCAGACGGCTGTTTTAGTATCTTCGGCGACAAAACGCGTTTTATTAATAACGTGGGAGACCGTGGTCGTTGAAACCCCCGCGTGTTTAGCCACATCTTTTATAGTTGCCATGAAACAGAGCACTCCTGAGCTTATACTGGTATCAAGTACAGTGTAAGCTGATATGTTAACGTTTGCTTTTAGTGATAACCAACACATTACACATTAAAAGCAAAACGGTGTAGAATTCCTTTAACCATCACTGCTGGTGGCACATATGCCTTTCAGTGATAACAAGCGGTGGATTTTGGCGTATCTGATACAAAAGTCCAAGAGATATCATGGAAAAATCGCTTTTGGGTATACATTTTTGTTAAGCGCCTTACAATGATTCCGTGTCTAATCACGTTTATGTAAAGGAAAAAGAATGTCTGCTGAATTAAAATGGGCGTTAAGCACAGTAGTTTTTGCTCTATTTGTTATCGTTACTTATAGCTTGATTGCGGTAACACACTAATATATTAAAAGCTCGGTTCATTATATGTATCGAGCTTTATACTTCCTGATGGGTGTTAAGTATCGTTGCTGGTCAATGGAGTATCACTTTTCTTGGAAATTGTCAGATTATGTTCCTTTAAACTGGAACATGATTTTTTTTGTAATTGATTTGATAAAAAATCGGTGTTTCAACATGGAGGCAGAATGACTCACCAACAGGCCAGTACAGTTGCGTTGATTAAACGTATTGCAGGGATCGTTATTTTTATTCCGGCATTCATTTCAACAATTATCTCTGTGCTGAAGTATCTGGTTGTACCTAAAGCTAACATGCAAGAAATGACAGCGACGATTATGGATTTTCTGCAGGTCATTATCAAAATTGTTCGTCAGTACACCTCATTCGTTGAGTATTTTTGGGCTAATTCCCCAGTACCGAATATTAGCAATTGGTTTGCTAGCGGTAGTGTATGGTTTATTGTGATCTTCCTACTGATGTTTGTCGGTTTGGCATTACAGGCTTCCGGCGCACGTTTAGCTAAACGCGTGTATAACGTGAAAGAAGCTGTCAGAGAAAGAGCGATACTGGAAGCGATGAATGGTGATGAAGCGCGCTCATTCGCGGAGTTGGAGAAGTTGATCTCTATACCCAATACCTCGATCTTTGCACAATATGGACAGTTGTATGTTTCACCGATCTTCTGGGGTATTTTTATCTATATCATCCTGTATATGATCAACCGGCTTTAATAATCCTGCATTGCCTTCTACGCTTAATACTGCAGACCGGTAGTTATACCGGCTCTGTAGGTTAATCTTTGGGTCTCCTATGGCCTGCAATATGAATATCAGCCTTTAGCGATCTTTTTACACCAAAGCTGTGCATTGGATCGAAGTTTCGCTGGAATCAAAAGGTTAACCTGAATCTATCTTGATCATAGCCTTGGGGTGATGTCATGTGGCAATCCGTCAGCCGTTTATTAAGTGAGTATCTGGGTGAGACTTATACAATCACTGAAAAGGAGGAACTGTCAGGAGGTGATATCCATCATGCTCGCCGGGTCAGTAACGGCAAAAAAGAGGTTTTTATCAAGTATGACACTCGGGATATTCTACCTATATTCAATGCCGAACTTGATCAGCTTACGGCATTAGCCAAGAGTGGTACGGTTCGAGTACCAGAGGTTTATGGTGTTGGTTACGACCGCGATTTCAGCTTTTTGGTATTGGAGTACCTGCCGTTAAAACCACTGGATGCCCATCACGCCTATTGTTTAGGACAGCAGCTAGCCCGATTGCATCAATGGAGCGATCAACCACAGTTTGGACTGGATTTTGATAGCGACCTAGCAACTACACCACAGCCTAATCGCTGGCAACGTTACTGGAATGTATTCTTTGCTGAACAGCGTATAGGATGGCAGCTTCAATTGGCGGATGAAAAAGGGTTCCACTATGGGGATATTGATACCATTATCGATATTGTTAGCCATCGGCTGAAAAGCCATCACCCACAACCATCTTTACTTCACGGTGATTTATGGCCAGCGAACTGCGGTGTTAGTACCGTAGGGCCGATAATTTTTGATCCGGCTTGTTATTGGGGCGATCGTGAATGCGATTTAGCCATGTTGCCGTTATATCCTAATTTACCACCGCAAATATATGATGGTTATCAGAGCATTTGGCCTTTACCGGCCAGCTTTATCGATCGCCAGCCGCTATATCAACTTTACTATTTGTTGAATCGGGCAAATCTATTTGGTGGAGAGCACGTTAATGTCGCACAGTTGGCGGTTAAGCGGCTGTTTGGTGATGAGTTGTAATTATTGAGTGATGCCTGCCAAAATAGTGTTTTGACCAATAATCTTTCACCGTAGCGGGTTCATTAACGATATTTAACCGACACCGAGCGTTATCTCTTGTGGCATCAGGGCTTTTTTCATTTTGTACTATCCAGCCACTGTTCTCAATGGTAAAATTTACCCTTCGTTTTTATAAAACGTAAACCGACAAGTCAATGTGTGTACACAATTGAGCGGGCATTCGATAACAGTGAGTCGAAAAAGTCATCAATCCATTGATCTAAATACAAAAAATATTTTTACATGTGATCTTGCGTATGGGTCACCACTGTAACTAAGGAATTATAATGCCAGTTATTACTCTTCCTGATGGAAGTCAACGTCAGTACGACCATGCCGTTTCAGTGATGGATATTGCTCGTGATATCGGCCCTGGTCTGGCAAAAGCCTGTATCGCCGGTCGTATTAACGGTGAGCGTATTGACGCTTGCGATCTGATTGAAAACGATGCGAATCTGGAAATCATTACCGTCAAAGATGAAGATGGTCTGGAAATTATCCGCCACTCATGTGCGCACCTGTTAGGCCATGCAATTAAACAACTTTGGCCTGATACTAAAATGGCAATTGGTCCAACCATCGACAATGGTTTTTATTACGATGTTGATATCGACAGAACGTTAAATCAGGAAGATCTTGATCTGCTTGAACAGCGCATGATGGAGCTGGTTAAGAAAGACTACGACGTCATCAAGAAGAAGGTTAGTTGGCAAGAAGCTCGGGATACTTTCGAAGCCCGTGGTGAAATTTATAAATTACGTATTCTTGATGAAAACATCAGTCGTGACGCACATCCGGCGCTGTATCATCATGAAGAATATATTGACATGTGCCGCGGTCCGCACGTGCCGAACATGCGTTTCTGTTATAACTTCAAGCTGCAAAAAGTTTCCGGCGCTTACTGGCGTGGCGACAGCAACAATAAAATGCTGCAGCGTATTTATGGCACTGCATGGGCTGATAAAAAACAATTGGCTGCCTATTTATTGCGTCTGGAAGAGGCGGCTAAGCGCGACCATCGTCGTATTGGAAAGCAGCTTGATCTGTATCATATGCAGGAAGAAGCGCCGGGTATGGTGTTCTGGCACAACGATGGCTGGACTATTTTCCGTGAGCTGGAAGCCTTTGTGCGTATGAAGCTCAGAGAATACGATTATCAGGAAGTGAAAGGGCCATTTATGATGGACCGTGTGCTGTGGGAAAAAACCGGGCACTGGGAAAACTATAAAGAAGCCATGTTCACCACGTCCTCAGAAAACCGTGAATACTGTATTAAACCAATGAACTGCCCTGGTCACGTGCAGATTTTCAATCAAGGTCTAAAATCATATCGCGACCTGCCGTTGAGAATGGCTGAGTTTGGTAGCTGTCATCGTAATGAACCTTCTGGCTCACTGCATGGCTTAATGCGAGTTCGTGGTTTTACTCAGGACGATGCGCATATTTTCTGTACTGAAGAACAGGTGCGAGTGGAAGTAACCAGCTGTATCAAAATGGTTTACGATCTGTATAGCACTTTTGGCTTTGAAAATATCAGCGTGAAATTGTCGACTCGCCCTGCAAAGCGCATCGGTACTGATGCCATGTGGGACAGAGCCGAGCACGATCTGGCAGAGGCATTGACGGCTAACGGTCTGGAATTTGATTATCAGCCGGGTGAAGGGGCATTTTACGGCCCTAAAATTGAATTTACTTTGCATGATAGTTTGGATCGTGCATGGCAGTGTGGTACTGTGCAGCTCGACTTTTCATTACCAGAGCGTTTAAGCGCGTCTTTTGTTGGTGAAGATAATGAGCGCCACGTACCGGTGATGATTCACCGTGCCATTTTAGGTTCATTAGAGCGCTTTATCGGTATTCTGACTGAAGAATGTGCAGGTTTCTTCCCAACATGGTTGGCACCACAGCAAGTCGTGGTAATGAATATTACTGACAGTCAGGCCGAATATGTCGAAGAATTAACGAAAAAACTTCAGGCTGCTGGCATTCGTGCGAAAGCGGACTTGAGAAATGAGAAAATAGGCTTTAAAATCCGTGAACATACTCTACGACGTGTGCCATATATGTTAGTCTGCGGCGATAAAGAGGTAGAAGCTGGCAA
This sequence comes from Limnobaculum parvum, assembly GCF_003096015.2. NCBI lineage: Bacteria > Pseudomonadati > Pseudomonadota > Gammaproteobacteria > Enterobacterales > Budviciaceae > Limnobaculum > Limnobaculum parvum. Next base: position 1,636,982 of record NZ_CP029185.2, read on the forward strand.
AATTGCTGTGCGTACCCGCCGCGGAAAAGACTTAGGCAGTCTTGACGTAAGTTACGTGATTGAAAAACTGCAACAAGAAATTCGCAGTCGTAGTCTTAATCAACTGGAGGAATAAAGTATTAAAGGCGGAAAAAGAGTTCAAACAGCGCGTCCTAATCGCATAAACAACGAAATTCGCGCCCGTGAAGTGCGACTAACAGGCATCGATGGCGAGCAATTGGGGATTGTTAGTCTGAATGAAGCACTGCAAAAAGCAGAAGAAGCTGGCGTTGATCTGGTAGAGATTAGCCCAAATGCTGAGCCGCCAGTTTGCCGGGTCATGGACTACGGCAAATTCCTCTATGAAAAGAGTAAGGCTACGAAAGAGCAGAAGAAAAAACAAAAAGTTGTCCAGATCAAGGAAATTAAATTCCGACCTGGTACAGATGATGGCGACTATCAGGTAAAACTCCGCAGCCTGGTTCGCTTTCTGGAAGAGGGTGATAAAGCTAAAATCACACTGCGTTTCCGCGGTCGTGAGATGGCTCACCAGCAAATCGGTATGGAAGTGCTTAACCGCGTCCGTGACGATCTCGTCGAACTGGCCGTTGTTGAATCCTACCCAAGTAGGATTGAAGGACGCCAGATGGTGATGGTGCTCGCCCCGAAGAAGAAACAGTAAGGCATACAAGTAATAATTTCTGGGTGGTTAACGCCACTCAGGTTTTATTCGCCCAACTGGTTCGTTTTATTAACAATGCGAAGTGGATATATTTAAAATGCCAAAGATCAAAACTGTGCGTGGCGCAGCTAAGCGCTTTAAAAAAACCGCCTCAGGTGGTTTTAAGCGTAAGCATGCCAACCTACGTCATATTCTGACTAAAAAAGCTACTAAGCGTAAACGTCACCTGCGTCCGAAAGGTCTGGTCTCCAAAGGGGATCTGGGTCTGGTCGTGGCATGTCTGCCATACGCATAAATAAGCATAATTTTTAATTCAGACAATAAGTCGATAGGAGAGAGCATATGGCTCGCGTAAAACGTGGTGTAATCGCACGTGCACGTCACAAGAAAATAATGAAGCAAGCGAAAGGCTACTACGGTGCCCGTTCGCGCGTATATCGTGTTGCCTTCCAGGCAGTAATCAAAGCAGGGCAGTATGCTTACCGTGACCGTCGTCAACGTAAGCGTCAGTTCCGTCAGCTGTGGATTGCACGTATTAACGCTGCTGCCCGTCAAAATGGTTTATCTTACAGCCGTTTCATCAATGGTCTGAAAAAGGCTTCTGTTGAAATCGACCGTAAGATTCTGGCTGATATCGCTGTATTCGACAAAGTGGCATTTGCTGCTTTAGTTGAAAAAGCAAAATCAGTTCTGGCGTAAGTCAGATAAAAGAGGGCGTGAAAACGCCCTCTTTTACTTTTTTGTTCAATGAAGTGAAATTAAAGAACATTCGTAGTATTGTCAGTCTCAATACATTTTATCATCTTGATTTTTAACACTAACCAGAATAATAACAAGGTAACGCAAGTATGAATTCTGCTATTTTCCGTTTCTTCTTTTACTTTAGCTCCTGATATCGAGAGGCTTGCGCGTAAGAGAAGAAACGGAAACTAGCGCCAAAAGCCTCCTGATGGAGGCTTTTTTGTTGCCTGAAGTAATATTGATCGTTATTAACAGTATTGTTGTTTTATAAACCGGGTTTCATTACCAGATATCGGAACTCCAGAGCCGGAAGAAGAGGAAAATAATGCCACATCTCGCTGAACTGGTTGCCAATGCAAAGGCGGCTATAGAAGAAGCCCATGATGTTGCCGCGTTAGATTTAGTTCGCGTGGAATATTTAGGCAAGAAAGGTCACCTGACGCTGCAAATGACATCGCTGCGCGATGTTCCCGCAGAAGAGCGTCCTGCCGCTGGGCAGGTCATTAATCAGGCTAAACAGGAAGTTCAGGATGCCCTGAACGGTCGTAAGTACACGCTGGAATCAGCCGCACTCAATGCCCGTCTAGCAGAAGAGACCATTGATGTATCTTTGCCTGGTCGTCGTATAGAGAATGGTGGGTTACATCCGGTAACGCGTACCATAGATCGCATTGCTGACTTCTTTGGCGAACTGGGTTTTGCCGTGGCTAACGGCCCTGAAATTGAAGATGACTATCACAACTTTGATGCACTGAATATTCCTGGACATCACCCAGCGCGAGCGGATCACGATACCTTCTGGTTTGACGCGAAGCGCCTACTACGTACCCAAACTTCTGGCGTACAGATTCGCACCATGAATAACCAACAGCCGCCAATTCGTATTATTGCACCGGGTCGCGTATATCGTAACGATTACGACCAGACGCATACCCCGATGTTCCATCAAATGGAAGGGCTGATCGTTGATAAAGACATTAGTTTTACCAATCTGAAAGGAACCATTCACGACTTCTTGCAGAATTTCTTCGAAGAAGATTTACAGGTTCGTTTCCGACCTTCCTATTTCCCGTTTACCGAACCTTCTGCTGAAGTGGATGTGATGGGTAAAAATGGCAAATGGCTAGAAGTGTTGGGTTGCGGTATGGTGCACCCAAACGTACTGCGTGGAGTGGGCATTGACCCTGAAGTGTACTCTGGGTTTGCTTTCGGCATGGGTATGGAGCGCTTAACCATGCTTCGTTACGGTGTCACCGATTTACGTGCTTTCTTCGAAAACGATCTTCGTTTCTTAAAACAATTTAAATAATAGCAGGAGCCAAAACATGAAATTCAGTGAATCCTGGTTGCGTGAATGGGTAAACCCTGCGATTAGCCGTGACCAATTGTCTGAACAAATTACCATGGCCGGTCTGGAAGTAGATGGCGTGGAAGCCGTAGCCGGTGAGTTTACCGGTGTCGTTATTGGTCGCGTCGTGGAGTGCGGTCAGCATCCTAATGCGGATAAGTTACGGGTGACCAAAGTTGATGTGGGTGGCGATCGCCTGCTGGATATCGTTTGTGGTGCGCCAAACTGTCGTAAGGGATTAACCGTAGCCTGCGCCACCGTAGGTGCGGTATTGCCGGGTGACTTTAAAATTAAAGCTGCCAAACTGCGCGGAGAACCTTCTGAAGGGATGCTGTGTTCTTTCTCTGAACTGGGTGTCAGCGACGATCACAGCGGTATTATCGAATTACCGGAAGATGCACCAATCGGTCAGGACGTTCGGGAATACCTCAAATTAGACGATGCCACCATTGAAATCAGCGTAACGCCGAACCGTGCCGACTGCTTAGGCATTATCGGGGTTGCCCGCGATGTTGCTGTGATTAATAAACTACCGTTAAATCAGCCTGATATGTCACCTGTAGCGCCAGCTATTCAGGATGTCATCTCTATCCAAGTTGATGCCAGTCAAGCGTGCCCACGCTATTTAGGCCGGGTAGTTAAAGGTATTAACGTAAAAGCAGCCACACCTTTATGGATGAAAGAAAAGCTGCGCCGCTGTGGTATTCGCTCTATTGATCCGGTCGTAGATGTGACTAACTATGTTCTGCTGGAACTAGGCCATCCAATGCATGCATTCGATTTAGATCGCATTGACGGCGGCATTGTTGTGCGTATGGCAAAAGAGAATGAAGAGCTGGTTTTGCTGGACGGTAATAAAGTCAAACTGAGCCAAGATGTGGTTGTAATAGCCGATCGCCAAAAGCCATTGGCTATGGGCGGAATATTTGGCGGTGAGCATTCCGGTGTTAATCAGGAAACCAAAGACATCTTCTTGGAAAGTGCCTATTTTAATCCACTGGCAATTGCGGGTCGTGCACGCCGCTTTGGTTTGCACACCGACGCTTCTCATCGCTATGAAAGAGGGGTCGATCCGGCTCTACAGCAAACGGCATTAGAAAGAGCAACTCGCTTATTGCTTGATATTTGTGGTGGCCAACCGGGACCTGTTATTGATACTACCGATAAAACCACGCTTCCGATACGCTCCACCATTTTACTGCGTCGTGAAAAGCTGAATAAGCTGATTGGTCATGTGATTTCTGATGAGCAAGTTAGCGATATTTTGAGCCGTTTAGGCTGCGATGTGTCCCGGGAAGGTGACAGTTGGAAAGCCATTGCACCAAGCTGGCGTTTCGATATGGAAATCGAAGAAGATCTGATTGAAGAAATTGCGCGCGTGTATGGTTATAACAGTATTCCAAATGTACCACTACGTGCCAATTTGGAGATGACACCACATCGTGAAGCAAACTTACCATTGCGCCGGGTAAAAGCTTTGCTGGTAGACAAAGGGTATCAGGAAGCCATCACCTATAGCTTTGTTGATCCTAAGATTCAAAATTTACTGCATCCTCAACAAGAAGCGTTAATTTTACCCAATCCAATTTCGGTAGAAATGTCGGCTATGCGCCTCTCATTATGGAGTGGATTGTTGACGTCAGCCGTGTATAACCAGAATCGTCAGCAGGGGCGAGTACGTCTGTTTGAGAGTGGTTTACGCTTTGTTCCTGATGAAACAGCAGACCTTGGTGTCCGGCAGGAGGTTATGCTGGCAGGGGTAATTGCAGGAAATCGCTATGAAGAGCACTGGAACCTTGCGCGTGAAGCAGTTGACTTCTATGATTTAAAAGGCGATCTTGAGTCGGTGTTAGAATTGACGGGTAAATTGTCGGAGATTGAGTTTAAAGTCGAAGCAAACCCTGCACTGCATCCCGGCCAAAGTGCGGCTATTTATTTAAATGGCGAACGCATTGGATACATTGGTGTAGTGCATCCTGAGCTTGAGCGGAAGCTCGATCTCAACGGTCGTACGGTGGTATTCGAATTGTTGTGGGACAAGGTCTCAGAACGCCGTATACCGCTTGCCAGAGAGGTTTCCCGCTTCCCGGCAAACCGTCGTGATATCGCAATTGTTGTGGCTGAAAGCATACCTGCTGCCAATGTATTAGAAATATGTAAAAAAGTTGGCGTAAATCAGATGGTTGGCGTAAACTTATTTGACGTATATCGAGGTAAGGGTGTCGCTGAGGGGTATAAGAGCCTAGCTATCAGTCTGACATTGCAAGATACCACGCGTACGCTAGAAGAAGAGGAAATTGCCGCGACGGTTGCAGAATGCGTAGCGGCATTGAAACAGCGATTCCAAGCATCCTTGAGAGATTGAACCTATGGCGCTTACTAAAGCTGAAATGTCTGAACACTTGTGCGAAAAGCTTAACCTGAGTAAACGTGATGCAAAAGATCTCGTTGAACTGTTTTTTGAAGAAGTTCGTAAGGCTTTGGAAAATGGTGAACAAGTCAAACTTTCCGGATTCGGTAATTTTGATCTGCGGGATAAGAGTCAACGCCCAGGACGTAACCCCAAAACTGGCGAAGATATTCCTATTACTGCACGCCGGGTAGTGACTTTCCGTCCGGGCCAGAAGTTAAAGAGCCGGGTTGAGAACGCTACACCGAAAGAATAAGACATCAGACCTAAAAAGGCCGCGCAAGCGGCCTTTTTCTTTTGTATCATCATCGAATGCTCCACAACCCGAGAACCCTGTAACGATATGGGACTGCGTTTTTCTCAGCTTCAACAAAGACAACAGCGCCGAGACCGAATAAAACTCTGTCTGTTTGCGCTGCTTTTGATGATCACCATTATTATCAGCCTGTCTGCTGGAGATATCTGGTTACCACCTCGACTATGGTTTAGTGAACAGGCTCAACTGTTTGTCTGGCAATTACGGCTACCCCGAACGTTGGCGGTAATCGCCGTAGGGGCGGGGCTGGCAATGTCCGGGGCCGTGATGCAATCGCTGTTTGATAATCCACTGTCAGAACCCGGATTGCTGGGGGTTGCCAACGGTGCTGGCGTTGCGCTGGTGCTGACCATTTTACTGGGCGGTGGCCTGTTACCTGTTTGGTTGCTAAGCATGAATGCCATTCTGGGTGCATTAATACTGACGTTGATTTTGTTAGGGTTGTCCCGACGCAAACTGCTTCCCGGAGCCCGGCTACTGCTGATTGGTTTTGCTTTAGGAATTGCCTGTAGTGCCATTATGACTTGGGCGGTCTATTTCAGCTCAAGTATGGACCTACGTCAGTTATTGTATTGGTTGATGGGGAGTTTTGCCGGCATTGGCTGGCAGCAAAAATGGTTGATATTGGCATTGGTTCCGGCGCTTGTTTGGCTGATTTACCAAGGTAATAAACTTAATTTACTTTCTTTGGGTGAGGATCAGGCGCGTCAATTAGGGGTTCCATTAGTGGTCTGGCGCAATATTTTTGTCATGATCATTGCTTGGGTAGTGGGTACCAGTGTGGCGCTGGCCGGAATTATCGGGTTTATTGGGTTAATTATTCCCCACATTTTGAGATTGGCTGGTATTACCGATCATCGTTATTTATTAGCCGGTTGCGCTCTGACCGGTTCAACGCTTTTGCTAATAGCAGATTTAACCTCGCGAGTAGCCATGTCATCCGCTGAATTACCCATTGGCGTTATTACTTCAACCATTGGAGCACCGCTTTTTATCTGGATGCTATTACGACATGCTAAAACTTACTAATATCACTTTATTGTCTCGTTTATCAGATATCACCGTCTCGGCTGAATCGGGAAAGTTGATACATGTGATAGGGCCAAACGGTGCTGGAAAAAGCTCTCTGTTAGCGTCCATCGCGGGATTGTTACCTTATCAGGGTACCATCGAATTACAGCAACGTGATATTCGCCACTGTTCGGCGATACAACTGGCCGATATGCGCGCTTATCTCAGCCAACAACAAGATAGCAGGGCGATGATGCTGGTTTTTCAATATATTGCTCTGCATCAGCCTAAAATGGCAACGGCGTTGGAAGTTGAAACGGTAGTGATGTTTTTGGCTGAACAGCTGGAATTAACCGATAAGTTAACTCGACCATTAGGCCAACTTTCCGGTGGTGAGTGGCAAAGAGTACGACTGGTAGCCGTGTTTCTACAAGTATGGCCAACATTGAACCCCGAAGCCCGGCTTCTGTTACTTGATGAACCCATGAACAGTCTTGATGTGGCACAGCAGGCGGCACTGGATAATTTACTGATGCAGTTTTGCCAGTTGGGTGCCAGCGCTATCGTAAGTGCTCATAATCTAAATCATACATTACATCATGCTGATGAAGTCTGGTTATTTTATCAGGGGCAATTGATCGCCTCTGGCACGACCGCTGAAGTTATGTCTGTTCAACAGTTAGAAAAAGTTTTTCATATTGGCTTTGAGTTATTTCAGGTGAATGAACAGCGCTGGTTAAGATCAATTAATTAAATTTTTTAATATTTTTTAGGTCATAAAAATTTATTTGAAGTTCATCACATTAATAATTTTTTTTGCTGTTCAATTAAAATAATTATAAAAAATTAAAACGTATTAATTTCTTAATTAATGAACATTAGAAACAAAAAATATAATATTTAACAAATGAAGTTATTATTATTTATAATAAAGTGTACCTATCCAAAAATACACTCCTGTACTAATATTTTTATATTTTTTTCTTGATAAAAATCAATCGATTAAATAAATAATGATTAGATACCTGTCAACATTGACAGGTATCTAATCATTATTTTTTTTGATATAAAAAAGTTAAGTGAAGCTTAACGAGCTGATTGATTTTCATACGAATAAATTCGGTTAAATTTTTCAGTCAATACAACATTATTCGTAAAACTGAATATAACTTTTATCAATAACCAATAGACGGAACCACGGTTATCGACCATGAGGCAGAACCTCATCCGAGCGCTCGGATATTTCAGGCAGTTGATGCATAAGGAAATAGGGAACGTAGTTGTGGTGTACTTTACTAATAAGGATCAGGACTAAGACTATGGCTGACAGCTTTCAAAACGAAGTTCCCGCAGCGCGCGTAAATATTAAACTCGATCTTCATACCGGCGGCGCACAGAAAAAAGTTGAATTACCACTGAAACTATTAGTGATGGGCGATTATAGCCACGGTCAGGAAAATCGACCTATTGCTGAAAGAGAAAAGATCTCCATCAATAAAAATAACTTCAATGCCGTATTAGCGGATTTAAACCCTACAGCTAAACTCACCATCAAAAATACCCTAGCCGGTGATGATTCAGAAACCAACGTATCGTTAAGTTTTAAAGATATGAAAGATTTCGAACCGGAGCAGGTAGCCAAACAAATTCCTGCATTACGTTCACTACTCGCCATGCGTAATCTATTACGCGACCTGAAATCCAACCTGTTAGATAACGCCACTTTCCGTCAGGAACTGGAACGTATTTTAAAAGATGAGCAATTATCGGACGAACTGCGCGCCGAATTAGCAGCAATTGGTTCTTTACCCGGCGGCTCTGATTCTCAGTAATCATGACTCTTTGATACGTATTTTATAAGGATTGTTTATGTCTACCTCTACACAAGGTTCCAGTTCTAAAACAGCCAGCACCGTCGTAAAAGACGCCGGCAGCGTCTATCAGTCTCTGTTCGATAAAATTAATCTCACCCCGGTGGCGCAATTTGACGATATCGTCAAGTTTCAGGACAACGATGCGTTGGCAGAAGCCTCGGCGGACGAACGTGTCACCATGGCGGTTAACGTCTTTCTGAACATGGTTCAGAAATCGGCGCAAAAAGTGGATAAGCTGGACAAGAGCCTGCTGGATTTCCATATCAGCCAAATCGACAAACAGCTGAGCGAGCAGTTAGATGCCGTCATGCATCACCCAGAGTTCCAGTCTATCGAGTCTGCATGGCGTGGTTTGAAGTTTCTGGTTGACCGCACCGATTTCCGCCGCAACGTCAGAATCGAAGTGCTGGATGCGTCTAAAGAAGCGCTACAGCAAGATTTCGAAGATGCGCCAGAAACCATCCAAACCGGTTTCTACCGCCATACCTACATTCAGGAATATGACACCCCGGGCGGCGAGCCGATTGGCGTAACCATCTCTAACTTTGAGTTTGACCGTGGCCCGCAAGATATTGCATTACTGCGTAATATCTCTAAAGTCGCGGCGGCGGCCCACATGCCGTTTATCGCCTCCGTCGGCCCGGCATTCTTTGGCAAGAACAACATGGAAGAAGTGGCTGCCATTAAAGACATCGCCAACTATTTTGACCGTGCTGAATACACCAAGTGGAAAAGCTTCCGCGATACCGACGATTCCCGCTATGTGGGTTTAACCCTGCCGCGTGTGCTAGCGCGTCTGCCTTATGGTCCAGATACGGTACCGGTGCGTAACTTCAACTATACCGAAGAGGTAAAAGGGCCGGATCACGACAGATATCTGTGGACCAACGCCTCATTTGCGTTTGCCGCCAATATGGTAAAAAGCTTCGTGCGTAACGGTTGGTGTGTCCAAGTACGTGGCCCGCAAGCGGGTGGTTTGGTTGACGATCTGCCGATCCACCTATATGACCTCGGCACCGGCAATCAGGTGAAGATCCCAACGGAAGTACTGATCCCGGAAACCCGTGAGTTTGAATTTGCTAACTTGGGCTTTATTCCCCTGTCATTCTATAAAAACCGCGACTACGCGTGTTTCTTCTCCGCTAACTCTACCCAGAAGCCGGCGCTGTATGACACCAAAGAAGCCACCGCCAATAGCCGGATCAATGCCCGTTTACCGTACATTTTCCTGCTGTCGCGCATTGCCCATTACCTGAAAGTGATTCAGCGTGAAAACATCGGTGCCACCAAAGACCGCCGCGTACTGGAACTAGAACTGAACGCTTGGATCAATAATCTGGTGACAGAAATGACCGATCCGAGTGATGAAGTTCAAGCATCGCACCCGCTGCGTCAGGCTAAAGTGACCGTAGAAGATATTGAGGATAACCCGGGCTTCTTCCGCGTGAAAACCTTCCTTATTCCTCACTTCCAGATTGAAGGCATGGACATCAATTTATCGATGGTTTCTCAAATGCCAAAGGCTAAAGCTTAATTTTATCTGGAGTTTGAAATAATGAAGATCCACCGCCCGTTATGGAGCGAAGGTGCGTTTTTGTCGCCGGAACAATTCCAGCAGCAAAGTCGATGGGAAGCGTTTAGTAACGATCAGATTGCCAGGCTCGGCCTGGCTAATCCTTGGGGCGTCCAGCGCGTAATGTTTGACACCCAAGCTTTAGCCTTGAATAGACTCAATGCCGAAAGTTTAAGCGTGCGTTTTCCCGATGGCAGTTGGATAGATACCGACGTCTCTGATGCGCTGCCTCCGGCTCGCGATCTGAAACACAGCATTCCAGCCGATCGTCATGATGTGACGGTGCTGTTGGGGTTGCCGCTGTTACATGCTAATGGTGGAAACTGCCATCAGGACGGTCACTACTCGGAGCGACCATTACGCTACCGGCAGGAATGGGTCGAAACGCAAGACATATTCGGTCAGGGGAATGAATCCATTGCCGTTGAGCGTTATGCACTGACGCTGCTGTTTGATTTTGAAGAACAGGGAGATTATCTCACCTGTCCATTGATTCGACTAAAGCGCGATGCTAACGGCCTGTTTGCCATTGAACCGGCATTTTTACCACCGCTACTGAGCCTCACCGCCAGTAATGGCGTGCTGACCCAACAGCTGGACATGTTATGCACGCAAGTGCAGTCAAAGCGCCAGCGCCTGATGGGAATGCGTCGTGAGCGCAATCAGCAAATGGCGGAGTTTGCCGTGGCGGATGTGTCACTGTTCTGGCTGCTCAATGCCCTGAACAGCCATGAGCCGCTGCTGAAGTTTCTGCACCAGTACCCGGTTACCCATCCTGAGCGACTGTATCAGCAACTGGTCTCTCTGGCGGGCGCGTTGCTGACGTTTTCGCTGGAGCATGACGTTGAGGCCATCCCGTCTTATCAGCATGACCAATTGGATAGGGTATTCCCGCCGCTGTTTAAACTGATTGGTCAACTGCTGGAAGCCAGCCTACCGTCAAGGGTGATTGCCATCGATCTGGTTCACAGCAACGGAACCCGCTGGTCTGGTCGCCTACAAGACAGCCGCCTGACGGAAGAGACCGATTTCTACCTGTCGGTGCGCTCATCGTTACCGGCGCATCAACTGCTGGAACTGATGCCGGTGCTGTGCAAAGTGGGCTCTCCGGACGATGTGAATCAAATCATCAACTCGGCGCTGTCCGGCGTTCCGCTAAAAGCATTAAGTCATGTACCGGCAGCCATCCCGCTGCGGCTGGATAACCAGTACTTTGCGCTGGACTTAACCCATTCGGCCGCGCAAAGCATGCTGGCGGCACGTTGCTGCGAGTTTTACGTTCCGCGCTCGTTGCCGGACGTTTCGCTGGAACTGTTTGCGGTACTTAAATCATGAGCCAAAACCTGAAAACTATTTCCATTGATGAACTGTTGCGTGATACCGCCCTGACCGTCGTGCATTTGCGCGCGGGGTCAGTGGTTGAACAGGGGGAAGCGCTGTACAATCGCTGCGTAGAGCAGATCGAGCAACTGCGTAAACGCTTAACCGACATGCAATGCAGCACGGACGTGGTTAACGACATCAGCTACGCCGCCTGTGCCTTACTGGATGAAACCGTCCTGTTACGCAATAGCGATGAAGGTTACAACGTTTGGCAGGGCACGCCGCTACAGGTCACCTTCTTTAAAACGTATCGAGCCGGTGATGAGCTGTTTGAACGCATTCGCCAGCGTATTGGCCATCCGGAAGGGGCTCAGCTCGTGCTGGCTTGCTACGACCGCATTTTGGGGTTGGGCTTTCAGGGCCGTTATCTGGCACAGCCACAAACGGAAAGAGAACAACTGGTGATGGCGGTACGCGATCTGTTGCCGAAGTCTTCAACGGGTAACAACGCGCCAACAATTAACGCAGTGCAGGGGAAAGGCGGCTTTTGGCGTCGTTCTTCGCTGCTGTTCTGGACCGGTATTTCAGTGATGGCGGTGATTTTACTGTACATGCTGTTACGCCAGCATCTGGACAGCACGCTGGTTCAGCTATTACAGGATGCATAACAACGTTTCAATCCGGCGCTGTGACGGCAACCGGTATGAAAATCCATGCAATTAATCAGGCGTTTTACAGGAGAGAGAAACTTACACAGCAATAGGGAAAGTCCCGGCGGTGTTGACTTTAAGCGGAGTGGATAGTTTAGCGTCATACCCGGGTTGCCCCTTATCGATGGGGTAAGGCGTCCTGCACAACGAGACGGCATTGCAAAATCGACGTGGGATTGAAATTAAGGATGTGAATGTGGGTGATTACCCTTGGCGAGTGCAGCTGCTGTATGCCACCTGTCTCTGTCTGGCTCTGCTGCTGTTCTTCCTACCTTTGCCGACCGGCTGGGTAGTTATAGGTTGTGTGCTGACGCTGTTGGTCAGCGGATATAAAGGGTGGCGCACCTTACGGTATACCAAACAGGTTAAACAGGTATCACCTTATCTGGATGCGCTAGACGGACAACTGGAAGCATTGCCGGCGCGACTGAGACGCCGGTTACCGGTGATATTCGTCACCGGCGATGCGACCCCCCGTTACTTTGCGGAACAAGACAATCAGCAAGTAGCGATAAGCGGTAAGTGTATCTGGATTGCAGTACCGGATATGTCGACGCTCTCTCTGACGGCAGACGCCCTGAGCGGACGCTGGCCCGAGATGGCAGGAAGGATAGGCGTTCTGTTCACGCTGACGCCTGAACGATATATCAACGGCCCGTCGCTGGCAGGATATCTGCAAACCTTTCGCCAGTCATGGGCGGATGCCAGTAAAACCAGCGGTTACAAGCTGCCGGGGTACTTGGCGGTTAATGCCCGACTGGGTGAAGAGCCCTCAGAATCAGCGCCGTGGTTCTGGTGGAATCAACAGAGTTCGGGAATACGTATTCTGGATGACTGCCACACGCCGCTAAACCTGTGGTGTCAGCAGGCAGAGCAACCGCATCAACATCGGCGCCAACATCTGGCGGTGATGTTGAAAACCTTACAACAGTGGCTGGATGAGCAGGTCATTTCAGTACTCAATGATACACAACAGCCGGTTCCCCAGTGGATACCGGGGGCGGTAGCGTGCCTGAACATCCGTTTGGCGGGTGAAAGTGAAAACGTCTGGCAGCGCTATTTACACGATGCCACTACGTTATCGCTTCCGGCGGCGGCTGAAACGAATCAGTCGATCGCCTTGCCAGAGCGCTTGGTGGAAGACATGCCGGTGTACTGTCCGTTACCGGCCAAGAAAAGGGCGCTGTGTCATGCGGTCATACTGACGGCGATATTTGCGGCGATGGCATTATGCTCATCGGCTTATCACAACCGCCAATTGCTGCAACATGTCGCAGGCGATCTGAATGCCTACCGGCAGGTAGCTATGGACAGCTATGACGAAAAGTTAACCCGCCTGAATGTGCTGAAAACAGACCGCCAACTGTTAGATAAGTATTACCGGGAAGGCGAACCCGAACGGTTGGGGGTGGGATTGTACACCGCCGGGCGATTAATCCTGCCGTTGGATGTGGCGATTAAAAATTACCAGCCACCGCCTCCGCCGCCTCCGGTAGAGGACGTACCGAAGCTGGTCCGCCTCGACAGCATGTCGCTGTTTGACGCCGGGAAGGCCCAACTGAAAAGTGGTTCAACCAAAATTCTTGTAGACGCTTTAATTAACATTAAAGCCAAGCCGGGGTGGCTGATTCTGATTGCGGGCCATACCGATGTCACAGGAAATCCAGAAAGTAATCAGACGCTGTCACTGGCCAGAGCGGAATCGGTCCGCGACTGGATGATACACACCAGTGATATCGAGAAGACCTGTTTCGCCATTCAGGGGTACGGGGCAACTCAACCCATTGCTGACAATGAGACAGCAGAAGGAAGAGCGGCTAACCGCCGGGTGGAAATCAGTTTGGTGCCAGACGCTTCGGCATGTCAGCCACAAGCCGGGCATCAGATATCTCAACAAAACTAAGGAGAGAGTAATGGCAATTCCTGCATATCTGTTTGTTAAAGATGATGGTGGTGCAGACATCAAGGGATCGGTGACGGTTCAAGGACGTGAAGGCAGTATTGAACTGGTTGAGTTTGACCATAAGGTTCATATTCCCACCGATGGTAACACCGGCAAATTAACCGGTACTCGCGTACATGCGCCTTTAACCTTTGTGAAAGAAGTGGATTCTTCATCCCCTTATTTGTACAAAGCGGTGACCACCGGTCAAACCCTGAAATCAGCTGAAATCAAATGGTTCCGTATTGATGATTCTGGTCAGGAAGTCGAGTACTTCAACACCCTGATGGACAGCGTGAAAGTGGTTTCTATCAAACCCATCATGCACAACATCAAAGATCCAAGCAAAGAGCGTTACAACCACTTAGAAGAAGTGGAAGTGCGCTACGAAAAAATCACATGGACTTATAAAGATGGCAACATCATCCATGCTGATAGCTGGAACGAAGGTCGCGGTTAAATTCCCGACGTCCTTGAAACAGGCGCGGCGTTCACTTTCTGCCTTGCCACGGTTCCAATGACTTAGGGCATTACCGCCATGATGCACCGGTGGGCTTCTGCCGGTGCATTTATCACCAAGATAAAATCATGCATCTATCTCCAAGATAAAATCATATTGTGCCAGGGAGCAGCCAATGATCACCGATCCTTCCGTATTACTACGTCGATTAAACCCCTATTGCGCCAAAGCGTTAGAGGCTGCTGCCAGCCTGTGTCAGACGCGCGCACATCCAGAAATTACTTTAGAACATTGGTTACTGAAATTGCTGGAGCAAGGGTGCGGCGATATGACGGTGATCGCTCGTCGCTATGAGCTGGATTTGGACAGCGTATGGCAAGCACTGCTCAATCAACTGGAAACTTTACCCCATACGGTACAGCAGAAACCGGTATTATCCGGCGTGGTACAAGAGCTGTTAAAGTCAGCCTGGCTTATCGCCTCGCTGGAAAATCAAGCCGATTCCGTGCGTTCAGCCCACATTCTTCAGGCGCTTTGCGACAATCCCCAATGGCTGAAAGCCCGAGACGCGTGGCCTTTACTCAGCGTTTCTCAGGTTCAGCTTCAGCGTCTATTACCCATTCTGGACGAACTCTCCGATGAGAGCCCGGAACGGGTCAACGCACCCACTTACGAGAGCGCTGACTTTGCCAGTGCCGATATCGCCCCAACTGCACCGGGTGCCAGCACATTAAATAAAACGGCACCACCACCGGCACAGCCTACCGCATTAGACCGTTTCACCATCAACCTGACTGCCAGAGCAAAAGAACAAAAAATCGATCCGGTATTTGGTCGCGATGTGGAAATTCGTCAGATGGTGGATATCTTATCCCGCCGTCGTAAAAACAACCCGATTTTGGTGGGGGAACCCGGCGTAGGAAAAACCGCGCTGGTAGAAGGCTTAGCCCTGCGTATTGCCGAAGGCAACGTGCCGGACAGCTTAAAATCGGTCAATATTCATACGCTGGACTTAGGTTTGCTACAGGCCGGTGCTGGCGTGAAAGGTGAATTTGAGCAGCGGCTAAAAAACGTGATTGACGCGGTACAGCAATCGCCCACCCCAATCCTGCTGTTTATCGATGAAGCCCATACCATTATTGGGGCGGGCAATCAGGCCGGGGGAGCCGATGCGGCTAACTTGCTGAAACCCGCGCTGGCTCGGGGGGAACTGCGTACCATCGCCGCCACCACTTGGTCTGAATACAAACAGTATTTTGAGCGCGACGCGGCATTGGAACGCCGCTTCCAAATGGTGAAAGTGGATGAGCCAGACGACGACACCGCCGCGCTGATGCTGCGCGGCCTAAAGTCTCGCTATGCACAGCACCACGGGGTTCATATTTTAGATGAAGCGGTACGTACCGCAGTTTCACTGTCGCGCCGCTATATTACGGGTCGTCAGCTACCGGACAAAGCGGTGGATTTGCTGGATACCGCATCAGCCCGAGTGCGTATGGGGTTAGATACTATTCCCGAAGAGATAACGCTGCTAGAAGCACAGCTTTCAGCACGGGAGTACGAGTACATCGCCCTGAGTGAAGATAAAGAACTGGGGGAAGCCATCCCCGAGTCACGTTTGGATAAGATTAAAGTCGAGCAGCAAGGGCTGATCCAACAAATTGAGCAGCGCACCGTACAGTTTACTAACGAAAAGCAAATTATTGAGCAACTGATAGAGCTGCGCTCTTGGCTGAACCAAACGGATATACCGCAAACGCCGCAGGAGATAACCGAGCAGATTAACCAACTTCAGCAACAGCTTTACAACGTACAGGACTCGGTACCGCTGTTGTCGCTGGACGTAGACAGCCGCACCGTTGCTAGCGTTATCGCCGACTGGACCGGGGTTCCATTAGAAAGCCTGATGAAAGATGAGCAAAGCAACCTGCTGACGTTGGAAAGCAAACTGGCAGAAAGAGTCATCGGGCAGGATGAAGCGCTGATATCGCTGGCCCAGCGTTTACGGGCGGCAAAAACCGGCCTGACCCCGGAGAAGGGACCGTTGGGGGTATTCTTACTGGTAGGCCCATCGGGGATTGGTAAAACCGAAAGCGCGCTGGCGCTGGCGGATAGCCTGTTTGGTGGTGAACGCTCGCTGATCACCATCAATATGTCTGAATATCAGGAAGCCCATACGGTTTCCCAACTGAAAGGCTCCCCGCCTGGCTATGTGGGCTACGGACAGGGGGGCATCCTGACCGAAGCGGTACGCCGTCGCCCTTACAGCGTCGTGCTGCTGGATGAAGTAGAAAAAGCCCATAAGGACGTCATCAATCTGTTTTATCAGGTCTTTGACCGAGGCTTTATGCGCGACGGTGAAGGGCGTGAAATTGATTTTCGCAATACCGTTATTCTGATGACCGCCAACCTCGGCAGCGACTACATGATGGCGTTGCTGGAAGAGCAACCTCAGGCGACCACCGCCATGCTGCATGAAGTGATTCATCCTATTCTGCGCGACCACTTCCAACCGGCTTTACTGGCCCGTTTCCAGACCGTGATTTACCGCCCGCTGGGGGCCGACGCGTTAAGAAAAATTGTGGCGATAAAAATGGGCAACGTGGCGGAAAGATTACAGCGCCACTACGGCATTGAGTTTCGGGTTGAAGAGAGTTTGTTTGACGAACTGGTGAGCGCCTGTTTATTGCCGGACAGCGGTGCCCGCAATATCGATAGCCTGCTGAATCAGCAAATTTTGCCGGTACTGTCACAAACCCTGCTGCAAATGCAGTCACAGCAGAAGAAAGCCAAAGCGCTGGCCTTGGGTTACCGCGAGCAGGAAGGCATTACGCTGGATATTATTGAACACGACACGACCGCAATGACACATTCTGCACCGGAAGCAGAGATAACCTTGGGCGTTTACGAGTCAGAAAAGGAATAACGGAATGAAAGACCAACTGATAACAAAGGGTAAAGATCTGCTGGACGAACAGCTTCAGGCCTATGGTCTTGGGGGAATGGTCGGCCAGAGTAGCAGTAGTAACCGCAGTGGTTCAGCCGCCAGCTTTTCATCATTAGGTGATGGCATCAACCGTTATCAGTTGGCGATAGACGGATTGAACGCTCAACTTTCTGTGTTAAGCGTACAGGGCCATGAACACCTGAGTGAGGCTTGGCAATACGACATTCAGTTTACCGCGCAGCACGGCCTGAGCATGGAACAGGTGCTGAGTGAAAAAGCGGTGTTTACGCTGGCGCCCGGCGGTATCAGCAGCCTAAGCGGCGTTGCCGGTCAGTTAAGTAATGAACTGATGAGCGCGTTTAACGCCTTTGGCGGGATGTTCAGCGACAAGATTGGCAGTGCGTCCAACTCGCTTTCCGGTGGTTTTTCCATTAACAGCGTGAGCCAGATGGCGAGTCGCGGCATGGGCAGGGTGAATCAGGCCAGCTCGGCGATGAGCCAACTGGGGGGAATGGCGGACTCGGTTGGCGGCATCGCCGGTAAAGCCTCAGGCTTACTGGGCAAAGCCGGCTCCAGCCTGTCGACCCTCAGCGGTATCACCCGTTCACTAGGCGGTAGTGAAAGCGAAACCCGAATTTTATACGGCGTGGTCACCGCGTTCAGTCAGTTAGCCACATCGGCAGACGAAGCCCGTTACGCCATTACGCTGGCCCCGCGTTTAGCCCTGCTGGAGAACACCCAAAACAGCGCTATCTACCAGAACCAGACGGTTCCCCAAGTGGTAGAGCAGGTGCTGCGTCAACACGAAATGACCGGGGTGGATTTCCGCTTTGAGCTCACGGAAAGCTACCCGGTCAAAGAGTACATCTCTCAATGGCAAGAGAGCGACCTGACCTTTATTCGCCGGTTGCTGGCGGACAGCGGTATCTGGTTCCGCTTTGAAACCCACACCAAACACAACTGTGATGTGGTGGTGTTTGGCGATTGTGAACAGCAATATCAGGACGGCCCAACCGCCAGCTATCGTCAGCCTTCAGGCAATAACGACAACGGGGTGGAATCGGTATGGGATATGTCGGTAGCCCGCAAGACCGTGCCCAAAAATGTGCTGACCCAAGACTATAACTACCGTAACGCCCAAACCGGCATGAAGTCCGACGTTAACAGCGCGCAAAAAGATAACACCACCCGCGGTCAACATTATGTTTACGGTGAGCACTATCGCGACAAAGGCGAAGACACCAACCACGCCAATGCACAGGATGATTTAGTCGGTCAGTTCAGCAATATGATGCCAAACGGCTTAGGGGATATCCCCGGCGTCAGCCAGTTAAGCGGCGTGGCAGGCTCGGTGGGCGGTGCGGTCAGCGGCGTTAAGGGTGGGGTTTCATTACCCTCGCCAGCGGGTATCGCCGGAGGAACATCGGCTGCGGGTATGGGCAATATCGCCAGCGCTGCCGCGGGTTCAGTGGGTTCCTCTGCTCGTTCAGCGGTTTCCGGCGTGACCTGTACGGTACAGAACATGGCGGGTCAGGCCAAAGGGGCTTTCGACAGCGTCGGCAGTTCGCTGGGGGGCTTATCCGATAAAGGTGGGGACCTGCTCAATGGCTTGAGCGGCAGTGAAAGTGACGCAGCTGCCAGCGAAGAGCCAGAAGGCGTGGGTCAAGGCGCGTGGTATGCTCGCCTGCGCCATCAGCGCTTTATGACTGAACAAATCACCATCAGCGGAAAGACCACCTTATCCCATCTGGCACCGGGGCAAATTCTGACCGTATCCGGCTCGCCAATAGCCGAAGCGGGCAGCGGCATTCTGATTGTTTCAGTAGAGACTCAGGGTGACCGTCAACAGGCCTATGTCATCAGCTTCACCGCAATTCCTTACGACGTACTGCGGCCTTACCGTCCAGCTCGTTTGCCTTGGCCAACCATCAGCGGCACCTTACCGGCAAGGGTCACCAGCCCGGATAACGACACCTACAGTTATATCGACGCACAGGGTCGCTATCGGGTGAAGATGGACTTCGACCTGAACGACAACTGGCGTAAAGGGGAAGAGAGTTTGTGGATGCGGTTGGCGAAATCCTACGCCGGTGAAACCTACGGCATCCACTTCCCGCTGATTGACGGCACCGAAGTGGCTATCGCCTTCACCGAAGGCAACCCCGACCGACCGTATATCGCCCACGCCATGCACGACTCCCGTCATGGGGATGTGGTCACTCTTGCCAACCATAAACGCAACCTGATCCGCACCCCAGCCAATAACAAATTGCGAATGGACGACGAGCGCGGCAAAGAGCACATCAAAGTCGCCACCGAATACGGCAAAACCCAGCTGAATATGGGGCATCTGGTGGATGCCGAACGGAAACAGCGGGGAGAAGGGTTTGAGCTACGCACCGATGAGTGGGGGGCTATACGGGCGGGGAAAGGGCTGTTTATTAGTGCGGAAGAACAGTCAAAAGCTCAGAAGCAACAGTTAACGATGGACAGTGTGATTGCTGAATTAGAGCAGGCGCACAAAATGGTGGAATCACTGAATCAAATGGCAGAAGCCGCGAAAGCGGAGCTGGCAGATCTTCAAGCCCAGAGTGCATTATTACAATCATCACTTGATACCTTAAAAGGCCAGGCGGTTTTAACCTATGCACCAGCCGGAATTGCTTCAGTTACCCCTTCGAGCATTCAAAATACGGCAGGTGAAAACATCATTCAAACGGCTCAGAATACCGTTGATATCAGTGCCTTTAAGCGTTTTGTTGTCACAGCCGGTGAAGTTATTAGCCTGTTTGCCAATAAAATGGGGATCAAAATTTTTGCCGGTAAAGGTAAGTTAGAACTTCAAGCTCAAGATGATGAAATGCATTTAACCTCTAAGCAGAATATGGTGATTACCAGTACGGATAGCGAAGTCATGGTAGTTGCAAAGAATCGTTTGACGCTGGCATGTGATGGGGCCGCCATTGTGATGGAAGGTGGGGGAATTACGTTTATTGGACCTGGGGACCTGAAAGTGAAAATGGCAAGCCTCAATATTATTGGACCTGAAAGTTATTCACCGCCAGCGCCAGTGCTGCCTGCTGGGTCCTCTTGTAAGGAGAACTTATAAATATGGATGCATTATTATCCGTTATAAACCATGACCGTTCTCTCTATCGCTACTTATTGCTTGACCCGTTGGTACCAATGGGAAATCTAAGCCCAATACATATAGATACATTAACGGAAATGTTAGGTAAAAACCGGGTTATGCCCGTATTGCGTCCCGAAATTGCTTATGATCCGTTATCGTGTCCTCAATTGATGATTATTGCTAATCCCAGTCAAGATGTTGATATCGAACTCATCAGGAACAGTCTGAATTGGGCAAGAAAAGAGAGTACATACACAAAGCGTTATGTATGTAGCTGGATAACCAGCAAAGTTAATCTTCAAACTCTGTCAGAGCGTCTTGTTGATATTGGACTATTAATGGGGAGAACGATGGGCCTGTCTTTTGTTCCCTATTTTGAGCCTTTCAGAATGCAACTACTTCAGGAAGGAAATTCCATTTGTCCTGAGTGGTTAATCTCTGCATTAAAAGATATTGAAACCTACAGCTATTTCTCTGCCACATCGGGCTTAAAGACTATCCGTCAGACGGATTATTCACTATTGGATAGGGAAGTTTTTATTACCGAAGAGGCTAAGTTATATCAGCGAGAGGCCCGAAAGATCCTCCACCTTTTTTTAGCATGGCATGAGTTGTGTGAACAAAGAGGAATACCTTTGACTGAACGTCGTTTGATGGACGTTGCTGAAATATATAGAACAGGTCGGAATATTGGACTATTAAATACAGAGGATAACTTCGTATTTTCTTTAAATTCACTGCAGTACGGTAACTTATTAAACAGTCCGAAACTTTCAGCGGAAATAGCCTCAGTATTGAAAGATGAAGGTAGTTTAGCTGAAAGATTTAGTCAGTTAGATGAGCATGTTTTTTTATCACTGGACAGCAAATAACAGGGATTCATCGATGAGCGATCATAAAACAAATTGTGTTGAAGCTAAAAAAGCTGCGGATATTTCTAACGGTGGTTGTGGTGTCTGCGAACGTTTAGGTTTTCCTCTATTTTTAGTTAGAAAGTCAGTGGTAAAAAAACAGCTAAATGGTATTAACTGGTCGGCTGGTATTCCGTCATTGAACGACAGAGAACCGGAAGAGACGTTGAAAGCACATGAATATGTACTAAGAACGTTAAGAACCGGTTATGTTTATGTTCTGGTAGAGACTAAGTTAGGTGGAAATAAAGAATTTTTAGGATATGAAGTAACGCCTGATGGCGCCTTTCGTTACCGCACTGTTAAAGAAATGCATGAAACCGATGTTAAACCGTTAGCTGAAAGCTGCGTTAAGAACGATCACACTTTGCCTTCGTTATTTATTAACGTTGATATGTCTATCCATAAAGAAACGGTATGGGTTGCCTACAGTCGGCGGGCATGGTCAGAGAAGGTGCGTTTAAAATATACATCAGCAGATGCGGACTTAACGCGCTTTACTCAAGTGACCATTAATGATGGTTCAAAGGCTGAACCAGCTAAATTATCGCCCGGCAGAAGTTTTGATTTTGATAAATTGATAAACGGTGAAATTAAATTATTAGAGTTTGAGAATGAAACGCTGAAAGGTAAGTTTGACACGGCACACAACTTTAATTCTCTGGCTAAAAAAGGCACTAAAGATAAATTAAATAATATTGCCGCACATTTGGCTAAAAAGAATAACTGTAAAGTCGGAGTGGTATTAGTTGAAGATACCTTTGGATTGGCAGAAGAGTTTAATAAACAGCGTCTGATAAATTGTGAACCATTAATTATGCCAGCTTGGGAACAGGCCAAATTAATGGACGATAATATTCAAAAAGCGTTTAAAGACTACGCTGAAAATACTGATGCGATGGGGAATAAGAGGAATGGGCAATCGGCGATTGACAGTTATATGGACCGGGCATTGGATGGCAAATTGCCATTAAAAAAACTCAGTGAAGAATTGTTTAAAGTTTTCCAAAACCCTCCCAATACATCGGCAAAATTAACATCAGCTAGAGTACCGGATTATTTTAAACAAGATCTGGTATATCGACGCAAGATTATGTCCTGCATTAACGGGTATAAATCCGGATTACAAGACTACTTTGACGAAAAATTTACTCAACCACAATATCGGGATTTTTCTTCCACTACCGGAGATCCCCGAGGCGATGCCTATAATGCCAAGGAAAAGGCTCGACTGTTGAGCGAAGGCTGGGAGGAAGTTACTTTACCGCCAACGGATAAAGTTTCTAGCCTGACGCCGAAGACCCGGCTGGTTCTTACGCCAGAAAAGGCCGCTGAGTTTGGCTTTAAAAAAGAGTGGGAAAAACTGCAGAAGCGACTTTCCACCGATAAACTTGATACCTTTGAAAAGGATAATAACGCTGCATTTAAAAGGCTGTTGTCTGAAATTGAGCAACATAATTACGATTACCTGATGTACGTGACTTGGCTGTTTGGCAGCGAGTCAAAACCCTCCACTGAAGCGATTAAGGTGAAGAGATATAACAGCGTTGAATTCTGGTTGATTGAATGTGAGTCAGATGGGTTGGATGCCCATAAAGGGTATATTGATGATGCTATCGCAATGCTCAAAGGTAATGTGACACTGGCAAAACTTCCCGAACAATATGCAATTTGGGATAGTTTGATGCGCAACGATAAGACTTTCTATTTCCATGTGTTAAGCGGGGGAGAAAAGAGCCTGTGGAGCTGGTTATTGCAGGAAAAACTGGATGATAACGATAAAACACAGGAAAAAATAGGTGATGTATCGAAAGGCGTCGATACGTCATCACAGTTGGCGGATATTCCATATCACAATAAAACGCTGTTTATTGCCGCGTTTGAGGAACTGGTGGGCTGGAGTGTTGCCGGCATAGCCAACGGGCCTGAAAGTGCTAAACGAATTAATAGCGCATTAATGAAAGGGCACTTTGAAGAAGCGGTTAAGGCATTTTCTAATATAGAGGCCCGGCGTTTTACCTTTAATGCCCGAATCAGGGATTTACCTGAAATATATCGGGCAGTGATGTCCACGTATGAGGGAGAGAAATCCGTATCGGTCAGAAGTGGTGGACAAACTATTGAAGTTAAAAAAACCAGTGGTAACTGGGAAATTCAGGGTAACCATTCAAGTAACGTATTAAATAATAAAATTAAAATAGAAATGGTGTTGATTGCGGATGATTTTGCCAGCATGCAGCACCTAGAGCAGTTTTTAACGGCGCATAAGAATTCTGGTGGGGGAATGGTTAATAGCTCCTCTTTGGTGCAGGCCAGCCAGATCGACGGTGCTCAAATGCGGGTACCGGTGGAGTTAGCAAGAGACCTGACTGCGGATGAAATGTTGAATGCAATAAAACAAGTTAGACGTAGGGCCATTATAGCGGAAGGCAAAGCGGCGGTGATCAACGGTATTATGGTGCTGTTGCAAATGTTGAGCTTCAATGCAAACCGTAAGCTGCTTCAACAGCAACAGTTACCCAAAGCGCAACACGATAAGATTGTTGCCAGTATGGCTAAGGCGTTGTTGACTTCAGGAATAATGATAAGCCAGATGGGAGCACAACTGGTTAAAGTTGTTGGTGTGTTACGTCGTGGGGGAATATTCTCGCAGATGATCCCGGGGGCCAGCTCTTTTATAAAGGGGACGGGGGTTGTTTTAGCGGGGGTGGCGATATTGGATGGGATTATGGATGTATGTTCGGGGATTAGGATGATTGCTAGAGGGGATGGGAATGATGGAGTGTTAGTATTTTTAGGAGGTGTATTAGGAATACTGTCAGGTAGTATATTGTTATATTTTGCCGTTTTTGTCGGAGCTACGCCAATCGGTTGGTTATTGTTTGCGATAGGTTTAGCACTGTTAGGTGCATATTTAGTTGCCACTGGTTCGGAATCAGATAACTGGTCGCCCATTGAGCTGTGGTTCAATCGGTGTCTGTTTGGTAAGCACGATCATACAGAAAAGGGTGTCCCTTACCAGGCGACAGAAGCGGATGTGGGTAAAGCTATTAATGACTATTTCGCCTGTATTTCTGGCAGCTATTTGTTTGTTGCCAAAAATATGTCAGAGAAGAAGCTGGTCAACGCTATCCACCCGGAAGTTCCCTGGTATGTAAGAATATCGGACTCAGCAAGCGGTAATGGTAATCCTGTTGCGGCAGATGCCATTAGTCGGGATTTCTATGGTTCCCTTTATCTGTTGGCCGGACTATCGCAATATACTGAAAAAAGCACCTTTGAAGGGGAAGTGATTATTGAGTGCTATCAGGGGGCACCGATTCGCCTGACGATAGAAAAAGCCGCAGACAGGGTTAAATTTATTCCCGTTACCGGTATACCTGAAGGGCATAAGCTGTTGCTGGCTAAAGAGGCTTCGGATGCAGAAAAGCATACTTATGGCATAAGTGAAAAAAATAAGGGTATATTTACCATTGAACAGAAGATTGGCGAAATATCCGGCCTAAAGCAGTTATACTGTTTCCTTAATTATTGGGCAGAAGGTAAAGAAGTTAACTCTATGCCAATGCGCTTAGAATACCAACAGCAGGGATAATAATATGCCATCAAAATACACACCTCAGCTCTCTATGTGGCGGGAAGATCTGTATAAAGGGATCTATAGTCGAAGTGAGCGATTAACCAGTAATAAAAAGCTGCGTTTTTATAATGATGATTA
This sequence comes from Limnobaculum parvum, assembly GCF_003096015.2. NCBI lineage: Bacteria > Pseudomonadati > Pseudomonadota > Gammaproteobacteria > Enterobacterales > Budviciaceae > Limnobaculum > Limnobaculum parvum. The sequence goes on from NZ_CP029185.2 coordinate 1,662,060, forward strand.
TTGTGAGTTATCACGGCGTACCCCAGGTATGGGATATGGTAATTATTTTGCTTATGCACTTTTAGGTTCTATGTTGTTTTTTTGTTTTTTTGTTTTTTTGTTTGGGTTTTATATTTTAATAACGAATATATTTCAGTTAGGTACATATAATCCGAATACATGGCAAGATGAATATGTATCGGTTAATGTTTTATCGGGGGCAGTAATACTAACTGGAGCCTGTTTTTTTTATTTTTTTGCCACTTTATTAAATTATTCCATCTTTGCGCCAAAAGATTGTCCTATCCGGTTAAACCGTAAAACCGGGAAGGTATATATCTATGACTATATTTTATTAAATTTAAGTACCAAAGGGCTTTTTACTTCGCCTTTCTTTCGGGTAACCCGACCGGTACAAAAAGAGTTTAACTGGCAGGATATTCAGGCGGTGCTGACCTCCATGGCGGCACCGGTCAGCACCGGCGGAATGCTGCGTAGCTATGTGATCCGTTGTGTAGTGTGTAAGCCGGGCACCACTGAAATGATAGATCACTTTTGCCTGACGGCGGACAGTTCGCTAAGTTATGACGAATGGATGTGGATCAACAGCTATATGGCCTTTAGTGACGGCAATCTGGATACGACTACCTTCGAGAAAGATAACGTGCCGGGTAAAGCCATTATATGGACGCCTGAATACGATGAAAAAGCGAAAGTTGCTTCACCGCAAGCGTATCAGTCAGTTGCAGCACGTTATGCAGACTAAATGATATTCTTTTTACTGCCCGCCAGATAAAGGTATTAGGGAAAAGGTGATAGGTTTAGTCTGACGGGTATGAATGTCATACTTACCCGAATAGCTAATTTATTTATTGTTATTGTTCGGTATATTACCTGAATTGGTAATTAATGTTATCGATTGGCTATCAATAAAAGGATAAGGTGAATGCCATCAAAATACACACCTCAGCTCTCTATGTGGCGGGAAGATCTGTATAAAGGGATCTATAGTCGAAGTGAGCGATTAACCAGTAATAAAAAGTTACGCTTTTATAATGATGATTATTGTGAATTATCTCGGCGAACATCAGGTATGGGATACGGCAGCTATTTTGTTTATATTCTTTTAAGTTGTATGTTGCTTCTTTGTCTTTTTACTTTTTTATTTTTTATTTTTGATCTTTTTTCAATTATTCACTTTTATAAAGTGAATAATGATTCTAATGATTTATTGTTTTCCAGTACTGCTATTATTGTCGCATTCATGCTTTCTTGTTTTTCTGCAACTTTACTTAATTATTCCCTCTTTGCACCCAAAGATTGTCCTATCCGGTTAAATCGTAAAACCGGGAAGGTATATATCTATGACTACATTTTATTAAATTTAAGTACCAAAGGGCTATTTACCTCTCCCTTTTTTCGGGTAACCAAGCCGGTGCAAAAAGAGTTTGACTGGCAGGATATTCAGGCGGTGCTGACCTCAATGGCGGCACCGGTCAGCACCGGCGGAATGCTGCGTAGCTATGTGATCCGCTGTGTAGTGTGTAAGCCGGGCACCACTGAAATGATAGATCACTTTTGCCTGACGGCGGATAGCTCGCTGAGTTATGACGAATGGATGTGGATCAACAGCTATATGGCCTTTAGTGACGACAATCTGGATACGACTACCTTTGAAAAAGATAATGTGCCGGGTAAAGCCATTATATGGAAGCCTGAATATGATGAAAAAGCGAAAGTGAGTTCGATGGAAGAGTATCAGTCAGTCGCAGCGCGTTATTCAAACTAAATAATATTATTTTACTGCCTGCCAGATAAACGTATCAGGGGAAAGGTGATACGTTTAATCTGACAGGTATGAATATCATACTTACTTGAATAGCTAATTTATTTGTTGTTATTGTCCGGTATATTACCAGAGTAGGTATAAGATATTATCGACTGGCTATTAACAAAAGGATAAGGTGAATGCCATCAAAATATACACCTCAGCTCTCTATGTGGCGGGAAGATCTGTATAAAGGGATCTATAGTCGAAGTGAACGATTAACCAGTAATAAAAAACTGCGTTTTTATAATGATAATTATTGTGAATTGTCCCGTCGTACTTCTGGTATGGGATATGGTAATTATTTTGCTTATGCTCTTTTAGGTTTTGCGTTGCTTTTTTGTCTGTTCTTTTTCCTTTTCGGCTTTTATGTTTTATTAAGTAATGTATTTCAGTTAGGTACATATAATCCGAATACATGGCAAGATGAATATGTATCGGTTAATGTTTTATCGGGGGCAATAATACTAACTGGAGCCTGTTTTTTTTATTTTTTTGCCACTTTATTAAATCATTCCATCTTTGCGCCAAAAGATTGTCCTATTCGGTTAAATCGTAAAACCGGGAAGGTATATATTTATGACTATATTTTATTAAATTTAAGTACCAAAGGGCTTTTTACTTCACCTTTCTTTCGGGTAACCAAGCCGGTGCAAAAAGAGTTTAACTGGCAGGATATTCAGGCGGTGCTGACTTCAATGGCGGCACCAATCAGCACCGGCGGAATGCTGCGTAGCTATGTGATCCGTTGTGTAGTGTGTAAGCCGGGCACCACTGAAATGATAGATCACTTTTGCCTGACGGCGGATAGCTCGCTGAGTTATGACGAATGGATGTGGATCAACAGCTATATGGCCTTTAGTGACGACAATCTGGATACAACTACCTTTGAAAAAGATAACGTGCCGGGTAAAGCCATTTGCTGGTTACCGGAAATAGATGAAAAGTCTAAAGTCAGTTCAATAGAAGAATACAATAAAATTCTATTAAAGAATAACCTCACGCATTAAATTCGAAAACAGCAATTCTTATTATTTAAATAAAAGATTTTATTAGATTTAATAAAGTCTTTTATTACTATTTTTAATGGAGTGTAATTATATGAAAGGTGTAATTCGGCTCGGTGATGCGACCGATCACGGTGGTAAAGTTATATCAGCCTCATCAACCATGATAATTATGGGAAAAGGGGTGGCGCGCGTTGGTGATTTAGTCGATTGCCCTCAGAGTGGTCATGGGGTGAATAAAATTATAGAAGGTGAGAGCATCTTTAAAGATCAGGGCGTAGCAATTGCACTGGATGGGCATAAAACCGAGTGTGGTTGTACGCTGATATCGTCGATTAGTAGCGTAGGAAAGTCATAAATGTCGGTTGATTTAACGCAGATCCCTCCGCCATTACCAGAGCCTAAAAAGATGAATTTATGGCGATGGGCGATCGCTTTTCTGGTTGTTATGGTTGTTGGTTCACTCGTCACTTTAGCTATTAGTCAGTTTTATTCATTAAGTGACTTTTGGCTTTGGTTCGGTTTAACCGCAGCGCCTTTTATTACCTGGTTATTGGTATTTTTATATTGCCTCTATTTGAACGGGTGTCGACAGTATTATGTTATCCAATGGAATAAACGCCATGAACAGCGACGTGACGAGTTAATTACTTTTGCTCAACGTCCACTGTATGTGTTGGAAAACTACCTCTATACCCAATATGGTAAAGCCGGCAATGCTAAAGGGGTTTCCAGCCTTAGCATAACAATGGAATCCCTGAGGCCGCATGCCGGAGGAAATGCGGTTCCACATAGTGCATTACCCTTAGAACATGATGTATCAGAATCTGACTTTATCAAGCGGTTAACTACAATAGTGTCAGATATAAAAACGACCTTTGGTAAAAAACTCGTTGAATTATCCAGTGCAAATCCTTTACATATTCGGCTATTTATTGACACTCCATTGAAAGACAAGGAAGTACAGGATGTATTTCATCAGGTCTGGGAACATAGGCTGAATTACACCAGTTTATCAGTCGAGCCCACAGAGCAAAGCCACTTATTTTTAGATAAATGGTTGGATAACACGGCACACGATAATGCGCTATTGCTGGTCATTGGTTGTCATTTATTCAGTTACCCTCAGCCCAACAGCGCAGAGGTCGGTACAGCATTTCTATTGGCAGGAAAGAACATAATAAAAAATAAAAGGCTGCTGGAAGATATATTATCTAATAACCATACTATTGCCGAAGTTTTCAGAACGGAACATCAGATTGATGTTGAAAAATTATTAGATAACGCTTTGTTATGGGGGGCAGGAAATAAATCAGCATTGACCACGCTGTGGTATAGCAATATTACACCAGAAGTTAATGTTAAGGTTCTTACCTATTTCAGCAGCAAAAAAATAACTCTCAATAATCATTTTAACTTAGACACGTCGATAGGGCATGCCAACTATTGTGCCTATTGGCTTACGTTAGCTATTGCGATTGAACAGGCTATAGAGTCGAAAGAGAAACAGTTAGCCATGTGTGGGTCGTCGGATATAAGTGCTTTGGTAGTTTCAACATATATGCCGAATGAATCGATAAAGGATAAATAATGAAAAAAATTACCATTGGATGGATTCTATTTCTGCTGGTTATTGCATTGGTAGTAATATTTTTTATTTGGAGAGGGAGTTTTTCTTTTATTCAGGAACAGGAACAACAAATACTTTCCACTGCGGTTGTTGTAATTGCTTTATTGATTCTATCTCACTTTCATTATGCCGTTGCCTGGATATTGAACAAATCAGTGTTACTCAATTTTAGCCAAAATGATCAGAGTCAGACTAATTCAACAACAGAAAATAATAACGAAATCGGCTTATCCGAAACTTTTTTGGCTCTTAAATCCCACCTCCGCCACCGCTACGGCCTTTTCTCTTGGCGTCGCAAATTACGCTGGCTGTTAGTCACCGGTGAAGCGGTAGACGTAGAGCAGGCGGCACCGGGGTTAATCGCTCAGGGCTGGCAAACCAGTAACGATACGCTATTGATTTGGGGTGGTTCATCCCAAACGCCGCCGGATGAAGCGTGGTTAAAACAGTTGAAAAAACTGCGCTGGCGCAGGCCGATTGATGCGCAGGTCTGGGTGGTGTCTGCGCTTCACTATGAGCCGACCAAAGTGCAGAAAGCATTTCAGGATAAGGCACTGTGGCACATGCACAGCCGCAATAAGCTGTTGCGCTGGGCAGCGCCGCTGTATCTGCTGGACCTTCGCACCATGACGTGGACGCAGGATGAACGGGAAGAGCTTCAGGTGGGTACACTGTTCCCCGCCAAACCCCAGCCGGATACCCTGACCAAGCTGCTGTCAGCGGTGGTGAAACAAACCACCGGCTTGGGTATGGAGCAGGTGATGATCAACAATCGTCACGCCTTCCTGCTGCAACTGGCTCAGGATTTAGAACAGCGCGATATTCCTCGTTTGCGCGCGTGGTTACCGGCGTTTGTGACGACTCAGGGCGGTAATCAACTGCGTGGGTTGCTGTTTACGTCTAAAGTGACCCGACCCGATACGCTGGCGGAACACGCCTTTCTCCCTACGCCAGCATGGCAGGTGGTGACGGACGACAGCCGCAAAGCCAAAGGGCGGGGCGTGGGTATTCAGTGGGTAAACAGTGCGGTGGCAACGGTATTAGGTATTGTGCTGCTGTTTGGTGTGGGCTGCATTGTCTCCTACATCGGCAACCGGGGGCTTATCTCCTCGGCGGAAGATTTGGCGAAGCAGAGCACCGCTCCTCGCGCCAGCCTGACCGAACGCTTAACGCGCCAGCAGGCGTTTAAACAGCAAATTTCCCAACTGCAATACCGCGCTGAGCACGGTAGCCCGTGGTATCTGCGCTTTGGTTTGAGCACCAACAATAAGCTGCTGACGGTGCTGTGGCCTTATTACCACACCGCCAATCAGCAGAACATTCAGCAGCCTATCGTGGATAACCTGTACGGCAAACTGAGTGAATTGGTGCAAATGCCCCCCAACAGCCCGGAACGCGCAGCGCTAGCCAAAGCGGGTTACGACCGGCTGAAAGCCTATCTGATGCTGTCCCGCCCCGACCGAGTTGATGCGCCGCTGCTGGGCAATATTCTGATTGAAAATAACAAACAGGCTCCGGCTACCGTCTCTGACGGCGTGTGGCAAAGCGTTGGCCCGGAGCTGATGCAGTTCTATGCCAGCAATCTCTCCCGCCATCCAGATTGGGCGATTAAGCCAGACAGAACGCTGGTTAGCGATGCCCGTCAGGTCTTGATCAACCAGATCGGTATGCAAAATGCGGAAACCTCGATTTATCAGGGCATTTTGCGGCGCGTGGGGCAAAACTACGGCAATATGTCGCTGAGTCAGGTGCTCAACGGCATGGACAGCCGCACGCTGTTTACCACCGACGAAGAGGTGCCGGGCATGTTTACCCGCGATGCGTGGGAAGGCATGGTGGAGAAAGAGATTGATAAGGCGGTGAAAAACCGCCGTGAAGAGATTGACTGGGTACTGACGGACGGCGGCAAACAGCCCGCCAACGACATTTCGCCAGAGGTACTCAAACAGCGGTTAAACGAACGTTATTTTACCGACTACAGCGCCGCTTGGCTGAACTTCCTGAACAGCATCAGTTGGACGCGGGCAGAGTCCATGTCCGATGTGATTGACCAATTGACCCTGCTGGCGGATGCGCGCCAGTCGCCGCTGATTGGGCTGATGAATACCGTCAAATATCAGGGCCAGACCGCCCAAAAAGGACGGGCATTAACCGAAACGCTGGTGAAATCAGCGCAGGCGGCGTTTGGCAGCAAAGCCAAACGGCTGGATGCTATTCCGATAGACGACGATACGCCCGTCGGCCCGCTGGATGGCACCTTCGCGCCGCTATTGCGTATTGTGCAGGCCACCACCAAAGAGGGTGGCGATAACCTTAGCCTGCAAACCTACCTGACCCGCGTGACTCGGGTTCGCCTCAAACTTCAGCAAATTACCAGCGCGCCGGACCCGCAGGCCATGACGCAATCGCTGGCTAAAACCGTGTTTGAAGGTAAAGCCATCGACTTAACCGACACCCGTGATTACGGCAGCCTGATTGCCGCCAGTATGGGAGAAGAGTGGGCGGGTTTTGGCAGCAATCTGTTTGTACAGCCGCTGGAGCAGGCGTGGCAGGCGGTACTCGAGCCGGCGGCCATGAGCTTTAATAATGCTTGGCGTGAAAGCATTGTCGACCCGTGGTACCGGGCCTTTAATGGCCGCTATCCGTTTAAAGCCACGGCGAACGATGTTTCCCTGCCTGAGTTGGGGCGTTTTCTGCGTCCCGATACCGGCCTGATTGAGCGCTTTGTCAGCACTCAACTGGGGGGAATGCTGCATAAGCAAGGGGACGTTTGGGTTGCCGATGCGCTGAACTCTCAGGGATTAACCCTTAATCCGCAGTTTATCAGCGCGTTAAATCAGCTCAGTCGCATTTCCGCCATGCTGTATGCCAACGGTGATGCGGGAATGACCTTTGAATTGATGGCACGCCCCAGCCCGGGGGTCACCAAAACCGAACTGCTGTTGGATGGCGCAACCCTGAGCTATTTCAACCAAATGGAAAGCTGGAAAACCCTGCGCTGGCCGGGCGATGCTTACACTTCCGGCGCGCAGCTAAGCTGGAGTACCGAACAAACCGGGCTGCGCCTGTTGGACAGTCCAAAAGGCAGTTGGGGCTGGGTTCGCCTGCTGGATAAAGCCAACATCACTCAACTGGACAGCACCCGCTATCGACTGGTGTGGAAGGCGGATGACGGCAGCGAACTCAACTATATCCTGCGAGTTCAGAGCAATAGCGGCCCGGTCGAGCTGCTGAGTCTGAAAGGCTTCACCTTACCGGCTAACGTATTCCTGACCTCTCGGACGCCGGTGATGCCGGACGCCTCGGGAGATATGACGCAACCGGCCAAACCAGCAACCAAGACAACCGCCAGCCCACGAAAACATACGCCCGTGTCTACCGCCGACGCCTCAACGGTGATGCCGGCTAAGTACCGCAAGAAAAAGGCCGCTGCGGATAAGGTGGCGCAATCCATCGCCGAACAGGCAGCCGCGACCCCGGACGAAACGGCGACTGACGAAAGTGTACAGCCCGAACCGGCTGAGGAAACAACCATCGTCCCGATGATGAGAAGAGAACACGATGCTAACTAATTTACTGCAAGCCCTGTTTGGCAGCCGCGACCCGCAGGAAGGGGTGAAAAAACGCATCCAGCAACATTGGCAATCGTGGTTGGTGCCAATCGAAGGGGATAACCCCACGGGCATCGACCCCAGCTATGACGACGATTTTCAACTGATAAAAGAAGAGATCGCCAAACTGTCCGGTATTGACGCCGCGCTGATTATTGAAATCAGTGAAAAGCTGCTGCAAAAGCGCACCAAAGACATTCGCGTGGCCTCTTACTACGCTTGGGCGCGCCTGCGGCTGGACGGTATTTCCGGACTGGCGGACGGTCTGGAACTGATGGCCGGTCTGGTGGCCCGCTACGATACCGCGCTGTATCCCAAACGTGCCGAAAGCAAAAAGTCGTCCATCGAGTGGTTAGCCAGCAGTAAGTTTATTGACTTACTGGACGTGCAAAACAGCTTTCAGCATCAGGATCTGGAACGTGCCATCTCTGCACTGTCGCTGATGGTTGGCTATATCAATCAGTGGGAAGGGGAACTGCCGCCGGATTTACGCGGCCTGATCCGCCTGTTTGAAACTCGACTGGAAAACCCGGAACCGGAGCCGTTACCGTCGGCACCGGTCACGCCGCTGACCAATACGGTTTCGACCAACGGCCTGAAAGTGAAGACTGAGGACGTGCGTTCATTACGGGAAGTGCTGGACCAAACCCGTCAGATTTCTGCATTTTTGCGCGAGAAGCCGGATGGCTATCTGGCGGCGTTTCGCCTGATCCGCAGTATCCGATGGGATACGGTCACGGCGTTACCCCCGCACGATACCCACTATGCGACGCGCTTAATCGCTCCCCGCAGCGAGCTGAAACAGCACCTTAATCGCCTGTGGCTCCAACAAAGCTGGATAGAACTGCTGGAGCAGGTAGAGCGTGCGTTTTCTGAGGCGGCCAACCACTTCTGGCTCGATCTGCAACGCTATGCTTGCGATGCCATGCTCAATGCTGGCGCACCCTATAGCGGCTGGCAGGAGATCTGCCTGACGGATGTGGCCCTGATGCTAGACCGGTTGAAAGGGCTGGAGCGATTGACCTACAGCGACGGCACGCCGTTTGCCGATGATGACACCCTGAACTGGATAGCGTCGTCCGCCTCTATTCGTCATCTGGATGAAGGCGAGTCTCTGGCACCCATTCCGGTGAATGTAGGGGGAATTGGGGCGAAATTGAACAGCAGGCGATGGAAATCGCCGGTCGCGACGGGCTGGAATCCGCCTTTAACTGGATGAACAACCTGCCGGATATGGTGACCGACCGCCAACGCTATCTGCACCGTATGCTGTTGGCGCGACTGGCAGAACAGCATGGGCAGCGGGATATGGCCTTTCGTCTGTTGAATGCGCTCAATCGGGAATGTGATAACTACCGCTTAACCGGCTGGGAGCCGGATCTGGTGTTTGAACTCAAGTCGCGGCTGTTAAAGCTGGTTCAACAAAAAAGCGTACTGAAAGATGCGGATAAAACCACGCTGAATAAAGACGCCGATCAACTACTCAGTGAGCTAACGGTACTGCATCCTGCTCGCGCATTGACATTTTAAGGGCACCGACTCCAATGGACGATTTGATTAAACGCTATTATGAAGCGGAAATGCGTTATCTGCGTGAAGCAGGTAAAGAGTTTGCACAGGTGCATCCGGACAGGGCAGGCCTGCTGAATCTCGATCGGGTTGGCGACAGAGACCCCTACGTAGAACGGCTGTTTGAAGGCTTTGCTTTTCTCATGGGCCGCCTGCGCCAAAAGCTGGACGATGACCTGCCGGAGCTGACCGAAGGGGTGGTCAGTCTGCTGTGGCCGCACTATCTGCGTATTATTCCTTCGCTGGCGATTGTTGAACTATTACCAGACTTCAACGTACTGCCGCGTAAAGAGATCGTCGAGCCGGGGTTTGGGGTACAAACTTCGCCTATCGGTCCCTCGAAAACCTGTTGTAAATATCAAACTACGCAGCGGGTAGAAATACAGCCAATCAAAATTACCCGCGCAGGCATACGCAGCCATCAGGATGGGCGCTCGGTTATCCATATGCGCTTTGATTTTGGTGAGATGGCGGACAGAAAACAGATGGATCTGTCTAATCTGTGCCTGTATATCAACGCCGACACACCGGTGGCGTCAGCCCTGTACCGCGCTATGGTGTATCAGGTCGGCGCGATGAAAATCCGCTATCCCGGCTATCAGGATGGCGCGCTACAGCCGTTTAATGGGCGCATCACCCCGGCCGGTTTTTCTTCCGATGAGCGGCTGTGGCTGAAGCCGGATAATGCGTTTGGCGGCTATCAACTGCTGCTGGAGTATTTCACCTTCCGCGAAAAATTTATGTTTGTTGATTTACAGGGGCTGGATTTGGCGCAAATACCGCTAGCCTGTAACGCTTTTGAACTGGAGCTGGTGTTAAATGAAATCTGGGCTGACGACCTGCCTTTTAACGCAGAGAATATCCGTCTGCACTGTTCACCGGTGATTAATCTGTTTCCGATGGAAGCCGATCCGGTCAGAGTGAATCAATTGGACAGCGAATATCTGCTGCGTCCGCTGCTTTTGCAGGATGGACACATTGAAATCTATTCGGTGGATGCAGTGCAGTCCATCAGCCGCCACGGCCGTGCCAGCTATGTTCCCTTCACCAGCTTTCGCCATCGCGGCGGGATGTTGCGCCATGACGCACCGGAGCGCTATTACCACACGCGCGTACGGCGCGGCGCATCGGGATTGCACGATACTTGGTTGATTCTGGGGGGACAGGTATGGGATAGGGCAGAAGAAGTCTATGATGAGACGCTCTCTCTGCGCATTACCGGCACCAACGGCATGTTACCCCGCAAGGCGCTGCGTAATGCGTCAATCAATCAAATCAGCCATAGCCAAACCGGCGTGGTGGCGGTGCGTAATCTGTGTGCGCCAACCTTGCCGTGCTACCCACCGGTGAATGACCGTTTTCACTGGCGGGTGTTGTCCCATCTGGCTCCTAACTACCTGTCATTAATGAATGCCGAAGTGCTGCGCGGTACCTTGGCCCTGTACGATTGGACGGACAATGAGCTTAATCGCCGCCGTCTGGAAGGCATTGTGGAGGTGAAACACAAACCGGTACAGCGCATGACCAAGGGCATGCTGGAACGCGGGGTGGAAATTGAAATCACCCTGAATACCCATCAGTTCCCCGGCGAGGGGGATGTGGCCCTGTTTGGTGAGCTGCTGCATCAGTTCTTTGCGCTATATGCCGACCTGAATCTCTTTACCCGCCTGACGTTAGTACTTTTACCTACAGGGAAACGTTTAAAATGGACCGACAGCAAGACAGTACGTTCTCCCCTTTGATGGAAGGGCTGTTCCGGCACGTGCCGCGAATGAATTTTTATAAGTTCTGTCAGTATATTGAACAGCAACATCCTGATTTACCGCCGCTGGGCAAAACCGAAACGCCGGGCACCGATCCGGTTCGCTTTCGGCCAGTGCCGGAGATGGGGTTTCCCGCCAGTGAAATGAAGCGAGTAGAGTGGGACGCACAATTTCCCGAGCGCCCGCCGACGGTACGCACCACCTTTTTGGGACTGTACGGCGTCGATGCGGTACTGCCTTACGCCTGGCTGGATGACATTGTTCAGCGTCAGGAGGGGCATGAGTCGCTGGAAGGGTTTCTCGATATCTTCAACCATCGGGTCATGACCCAGTATTATCGAATTTGGCTGAAATATTACTATCCGGCCGGGTTTCGCGCCGGGGGGACCGATTTAGTCTCCCAGTGTTTACTGGGGCTGGCGGGCTTCGGTATCGAAGGATCTAGCGAGCAGATAGCCGCGCCGCCGTCGCGTTTTCTGGCGCTGCTGGGGCTGATCACCCAACGAACCCGCACCGGTGACGGCTTACGCTGTGTGGTAAATTTGCTGCTACCGGGCGCGGAGGTTGAGGTGCGGGAGTTCTATCCCCAGTGGTTCAATCTTGAGTCGCCCGCCCGATTACAACGGGATGAACCGGTTAGCCTACAGCGCTCGGCGGTTTTAGGCCGACGCTTTAAAGAGAGCAACAGTGCGGTTCACGTCACCATCACCCCCATCAATATTCAACAGGTAGAAGGGCTGCTGCCCGGTGAATCGATTCATACCGATTTAATGGCGCTGCTGCGGGCCTACCTCGGCTATCGTTTTGACGCCTGTATGAACATGAATGTGAAACGGTCGTTATTGCCTAAAGCACAGTTAGGGGAATCCCGGGTGCGTTTAGGGCTCACGGCGGTGCTGGGCATGAAGCAATGGGATAAGCAACATCAGGCAATAACGGTCAATCTGGGGCGCTATGTGGGTTTAGCCGCTGGACAGCAATAGAGAAAAGGAATGACAAAATGACAATGAAACAGCAAAAAAAGAATAAGTCAGTCGCGGTACTTGCTGTCGGCATGATGTTACTGGGCGGTCTGTTAACCGGATGTGGGCTGATGCAAACCGCAATGGATGGAACGGTCAGCGTCGCCAAAGCCATTTTTATTAAAGACATCAACGTGCTGCATCTGGACTTTGCTGCCCGCGCCGAGCTTAACCCCGGTGACGGCGGCGTTCCTGCGTCACTGGTGATTCGCACCTACCAGTTGGGCAAAAAGGAAAACTTTGAAAAAGCCACCTATCAAGACCTGCTGGAAAATGATGAAAAGGTGCTGGGGGCGGACTTCATCTCTCGGGATGACGTGGTGCTGACCCCGTCGTCCGCCATTGCGCTGGATTCATCAATGCATAAAGAGGCCGCGTTTGTCGGGGTGGTCGCCTTATTCCGCACGCCCAATTTGGACGATAACAGCTGGCGCGTGCTGATTGAACGTAATGATTTAGAGGCAGATAAACCGAGGCTGCTGGTGGCGAACTACGCGGAAATCGGTTTGGTTCCGGTCAAATAACAAGGAGTCACGATGGGACCGTCACTGTATGAATCCCTGATGGGGAATTTTAAATCGGGTATCGCGGTGGATGAGGTGAATGAACAGACGCAAACCATCCTCAGCGTGATGGACAACATTCAACGTATCCTCAACAGCCGGGCTGGCGCGATTAAATATCTGCCGGACTATGGCTTACCCGATCTCAGCCTGATTTATCAGGAATTGCCGTCATCAGCCCACAGCCTGATGCGAGCTATCCAGCATACGTTGCTCAAGTACGAACCGCGCCTGTATGACGTTGAACTGACGCTGGAGCCCGGCGGAAAAGAGATGATCCTCAGCTACACCTTAACCTGCCATCTAAAAGAAATAGGGCTGGTACGCTTCGGTACCTACTTTATGCCGGAAGGCAGGGCGATATTACGGCGGTTGACGGTGCGGTGAGAGAACGTAAATGGATGGCAGTCAGGTTGTTACCTGACCGGCATTAAGGGAGGAGAAATAGCGTGAAAGATAAAGTTATCAGTGCGGGTAGAGCCATGTTGAATGAGCAGCTTAAGGCTTATGGAATAGGTGATACTTCCGGGTCAGCCAGCACCGGTTTTTCATCATTAGGTGATGGCATCAACCGTTATCAGTTGGCGATAGACGGATTGAACGCCCCACTTTCTGTGTTAAGCGTACAGGGCCATGAACACCTGAGCGAAACCTGGCAATACGACATTCAGTTTACCGCACAGCATGGCCTGACCATGGAGCAGATACTGAGTGAAAAAGCGGTGTTTACGCTGGCTCCCGGCGGTATCAACAGCTTGAGCGGTGCAGCCGGTCAGTTAAGCCATGAACTGATGAGCGCGTTTAACGCCTTTGGCGGGATGTTCAGCGATAAGATTGGCGGTATCACCGGTAAAACCTCGGGCTTATTGGGCAAAGCAGGCTCCAGCCTGTCGACCCTCAGCGGTATCACCCGTTCACTAGGCGGTAGTGAAAGCGAAACCCGAATTTTATACGGGGTGGTCACCGCGTTCAGTCAGTTAGCCACATCGGCAGACGAAGCCCGTTACGCCATTACGCTCGCCCCGCGTTTAGCCCTGCTGGAAAATACCCAAAACAGCGCCATCTACCAGAACCAGACGGTTCCCCAAGTGGTAGAGCAGGTGCTGCGTCAACACGAAATGACCGGGGTGGATTTTCGCTTTGAGCTCACGGAAAGCTACCCGGTCAAAGAGTACATCTCTCAATGGCAAGAGAGCGACCTGACCTTTATTCGCCGGTTGCTGGCGGACAGCGGTATCTGGTTCCGCTTTGAAACCCACACCAAACACAACTGTGATGTGGTGGTGTTTGGCGATTGTGAACAGCAATATCAGGACGGCCCAACCGCCAGCTATCGTCAGCCTTCAGGCAATAACGACAACGGGGTGGAATCGGTATGGGATATGTCGGTAGCCCGCAAGACCGTGCCCAAAAATGTGCTGACCCAAGACTACAACTACCGTAACGCTCAAACCGGCATGAAGTCTGACGTTAACAGCGCGCAAAAAGATAACACCACCCGCGGTCAATATTATGTTTACGGTGAGCACTATCGCGACAAAGGAGAAGACACCAACCACGCCAATGCACAGGATGATTTAGTCGGTCAGTTCAGCAATATGATGCCAAACGGCTTAGGGGATATCCCCGGCGTCAGCCAGTTAAGCGGCGTGGCAGGCTCGGTGGGCGGTGCGGTCAGCGGCGTTAAGGGTGGGGTTTCATTACCCTCGCCAGCGGGTATCGCCGGAGGAACATCGGCTGCGGGTATGGGCGATATCGCTAGCGCTGCCGCGGGTTCAGTGGGTTCCTCTGCTCGTTCAGCGGTTTCCGGCGTGACCGGTACGGTACAGAACATGGCGGGTCAGGCCAAAGGGGCTTTCGACAGCGTCGGCAGTTCGCTGGGAGGCTTATCCGATAAAGGTGGAGACCTGCTCAATGGCTTGAGCGGCAGCGACAGTGAAAGTGACGCTGCTGCCAGCGAAGAGCCCGAGGGCGTGGGTCAAGGCGCGTGGTATGCTCGCCTGCGCCATCAGCGCTTTATGACCGAACAAATCACCATCAGCGGAAAGACCACCTTATCCCATCTGGCTCCGGGGCAAATTCTGACCGTATCCGGTTCGCCAATAGCCGAAGCGGGCAGCGGCATTCTGATTGTTTCAGTAGAGACGCAGGGCGACCGTCAACAGGCCTATGTCATCAGCTTCACCGGTATTCCTTACGACGTACTGCGGCCTTACCGCCCAGCTCGTTTGCCTTGGCCGACCATCAGCGGCACCTTACCGGCTCGGGTCACTAGCCCGGATAACGACACCTACAGCTACATCGATGCACAGGGCCGCTATCGGGTGAAGATGGACTTCGACCTGAACGACAACTGGCGTAAAGGGGAAGAAAGTTTATGGATGCGGTTGGCGAAATCCTACGCCGGTGAAACCTACGGCATCCACTTCCCGCTGATTGACGGCACCGAAGTGGCTATCGCCTTCACCGAAGGCAACCCCGACCGACCGTATATCGCCCACGCCATGCACGACTCCCGTCATGGGGATGTGGTCACTCTTGCCAACCATAAACGCAACCTGATCCGCACCCCAGCCAATAACAAATTGCGAATGGACGACGAGCGCGGCAAAGAGCACATCAAAGTCGCCACCGAATACGGCAAAACCCAGCTGAATATGGGGCATCTGGTGGATGCCGAACGTAAACAGCGGGGAGAAGGGTTTGAGCTACGCACCGATGAGTGGGGGGCTATACGGGCGGGGAAAGGCGTACTCCTGTCTTCTTACCTTAGGGAAAAAGCGCTGGGTAACCAGCTAGATATCGACGAAACTATAGCGCATTTAGAGAATGCACTGGGGCTTGCCCGCAGTTTTGCAAGGCAGCTTGAAATCGCAGGTATTGAGCCGATGGATGTTGACGGGCAGGAAAATTTTCTGAATCAGTCAATTAAGCGTCTTGAACAACCTGCGATTGTTGCGACATCGCCGGCGGGAATTTCTCTCTCTTCGGCTGAAAATATTCAACAGAGTACTAATGCGGACTATATTGTCGCCGCTCAGAAGAATATGACGTTTTCTGTGCTTAACAACTTTATCGCAGCGGCAAAAAAGTCAATCACCCTCTTTGCCAGTGGGTTAGGCATCAAATTAGTTTCAGCGAAAGGTAATGTGAGTATTGAAGCACATCAAGATGCTATTGATGTTATTGCCAATAAAAACGTCAATATAACCAGTGTTGGAGAGGAAATTATTATTTCTTCTAACAAGAAAATCACCCTAAATTGCAATGGTTCTTACATTACTCTTGATGGATCCAAAATAGAGATTGGCACCCTAGGTGATGTGGTTATTAAAAGTGCTTCTTTGTCTATTGAGGGACCACAAAATAACAAAGTGGCTATAAAAGGGTTTGAACAATGTGCGCAATTGGCGACAAAAAGTGCCGCTGATGGTAATGGGCTTGTTCCTCTGGGATAGGTGTAATGACTATGATGAAAAATATTAAGCTTCTTTCTCAACCGAGTGAACGAGGCTCACATAATTACGCGTTTATTGACCGTATTTTTTATGATCACATAGGGCAAACCCTTCCTGTTTTGGAGGTCGTTATGCCCACCATGCAGGCTCAGGCGCATTTATACCCCTATTTATTATTATTGGATGAATTAGATGATGATAGTTGGATTGCACTGAATGAAACCATTGCCGGCCAAATAGCACTGTCGGAACCTTTACTTTGTAGCGTTTTTTTCACTAGCAGATTATTGCCTAAAGCGTTATGCCAGATATTGGCAGAACGTCTTATCAGAAGGTATGACGATAAATATTATGTCCTTCGCTATTACGATCCGAGAGTGATGACCCATTTGCTCTGGATGTTTCCTGATGAGGAGTGGCAAGCGTTTGAGCTGGAAACTAAATGCTCTAGTTGGAGTATTTATCTGAACGGTGGTTGGCATTCGTTTGAGATTGGGTCAGATGAAAATGGTGTAGGGGCAAACACAGTAAGAATTAATAAAGAAACGTTGTTGAATATTGGCGATATTAATTGTGTTCTTTCTGCTTTGCCTAAAGAGACTCAGCTTGAAGACCACATACGTTTAAGCCAAAAGGTTAACGGTTATTTAATAACGGCAAAAGATCGATATGGTTTTGTGAACCCAACAGATCGTATTGCTTTTGCGCTTCATTGCGCTACGGTTGGAGAGCGGTTTGATGAAACACCTTTTATGACCAGAGCAATAAGCAATGCGAGACAAGAAAATATTGGGTATGCCATTTTCACAGGGAATTTTTCTCCCTTAGATTGGTTATTGATTAAAGATCAGTTAGTGCACGAATGTGTGAAGGAAAGGGTCTGATATGGGAACGTTAAAAGAAGAAAAGCCTTGTGGTTGTATCGAACATGACGCTCGGATGTCAATTCCGCTCATGCCTGTCAGAGCAGCGATTGCACCATTAGGTGCAAAAACGCCGACATTACCTAAAAATTTTCAAGTCTTGGCTAAGGCCGATGGTGAAATTACCTATACATCCAGAATTCTAAAAAAGGGGTTTCTCTATGTTTATGATGAAAAAGATAAGATTTGGTCAGAATATCTGATTAACGAGGGGGGATATTATTTCCCGTTAAAGAAAGATACCTTGGTTTCAGACCAGATGCTGAGTGCAAAAACGTTTAACTGCTCATTTAATCCAACCCATGAAGGAATGGCATCATTTATTACCGTGAAGGCGCATAAGGATTTTGTTACGCGGCTGGCATGGTCTCCGGTCAGATGGACGGACAAAGTCTGGAAGATGTACCAAGATGGCAAAGACGGTGCTGAGAATCGCAATAAGTTTATGCAGGTCTTTAATTCAGGGGCATGGTATGAGTATGTGATGTCTAAACAGGAGGAACCGACGAATGTTCCTAACTCTATAGGTATGCGTTCATTAGCGACTGTTGTTGCTGAATATGCTGAAAGTGCACAAAGCAACACGGAGAAATTTAATCGTTTTTCCCTGACGAATTTTACCAGTAAACCGCAAAAACTTGTTGGTTCTATTCATTCTGAGGCCGATAAGGTTTTATTCCACGGAGGCGCGCTCTTCAATGTGCAAGATCCAACGGGTATTACCACCGACTTGGCCTCGCTAAGACATGTCGCATTGGACGATAAGCTGTTTGAAAATGAAGAGTTTAAAGATGGTTTGTTTTTATTAGGTGCCATCACTCAGCTTGAAGTTAACATCAGGGAAAAAGCGGCGAAGGAGTTTAGCGATGCGCATTATAATCTTGGACAGCCTGTTCAGAGTATGGGGTCGATAGGCCAAGATCTGGAGATGTATAACAAGAGTGAAGAGCAACGAGAAGAGATTGAAGAGAAAAGGGATGCGGAGCGAGCTAAATTAGCAAAAGAAATCAAACTGGCTGAAGATGAAGCCTGGGTACAATATAGTGAAAGAATAGATGAACGGGGCAGAGGCAGTAGCGGCGGAGAGAAGAGCGCAAAGGTCCTGTTTGAAGAGAAGTATGCGGCTGCCTATAAAAAGATATGTGAAAACATCATCAAGCCTATCGATGATATGCATGCCGCCATTACAGGTTCAACGATATTTAGCGAGCAGTTTGAAGGCCATTTTGATGGTGACAATCCCAAGCATAGCGTCGTGTATGTAAAGCTTTTTTCAAGCTGTATTATTGGTACACAGGAAAGTCCTACTTGTGCTGCCGTATATAAAAAATGGATGGATGACGATACGGATAAATATAATCCACTGAACCGTGCGTTATTATTTAACAATGATGCATTGATAAAAGAGGTGGATCAGGCTGTTAAAAATAAAGTGGGTTACGATAAAATCCCGTGGGCCGATTATTTTAATCAACTGAAAGCTTTTATCGAGATGGCAGAAAAAGCACTGGGAAATAATGTTGAATATAAAGAAATCGGTCAATTGAATGATGCGCTGCTTAAAATTATAGCGAATCCCTTTTCAGAAACATTGCAACAGAATTCGACATTAATTAATAAAATATCGAAAACTATTATTGGTGCCGGTGTTTCGCAGTACCGGGCGTTTATACCCGTTAATGTCATCGGTAAGCAACGGGAGTTTATTACCGAAATTGTTCGAATTGCGACCGGGATAAACGCCAGCGATCATATTACGGATAAACAGGTTAGGGATATACTCCAGCGTCTAGCGATTAAAGGCGTAAGGGTTGCTGGTCAAGGTAAAAAAATAAAACGCTACTTTATTGCGTTAGATGAAAAAAGCCTCGATAAAATAGAGGAAATAATCAAGAACGGAATATCTTGGAAAGCGTATCGAGATCATACAAGGGATACGGCAGCGCGTATGCAGAGAACGACTGCGAGGGTACAGAGTACGCATTTAAGTGTTAGAGGATTTGTAGTTGTTCTACAGGCCGCCCAAGTATTGCAATTTATGATGGATAAGAATGAGTGGTCGAGGAGTGGAAGACCAGAAACTGTTTTTGCTGGATTAAGTTTAGCCGCTTTGGCGGGAGGGGCTATTGAGTTGGGGGCAGATGCGATACTCGCGTACCGAACGTTAACAACTTCAGGTACAGAAACTGTTAAGAGTATAGCAAGGTATGGGAAAAGATTGGGTGTTGCGGCAGGTATTGGATTAGCTATTTATGATGGGTTTAGGGCTGTTGAGGAATTTCAAGCTGAGAATTATTATCTTTCCGCATTGTATGGAGCCTCATTTATTTTAGGTGTCGGTGCAATATATGCATCTACAACCGTAGGTATTGCTATGCTAAGTGGTTTATTTGGAGTTAGTGTGGGCTTTTGGCCAGCTCTAATTATTATTGGATTGGCACTATTGGTTGGTTATTTGATTGATCAAATCAAGGGGGATGATATCGAACAATGGCTAATGCGTACTCGTTGGGGAATTCCATCTAACACTACCGTCATTAAGTTTAGAACAGGTAAAGATGAACAGAAGGCGTATCGGATTTTGATGGGGTTAGAAAAGGACGAAGAGAAAGAGAGAAAAGAGCAGGAACTTACTGATGCCATATATGAGGGATTTCAGCAGGGGGTTTATTTATGATTTATTATGAGGGTAAAGTAAGAAAAACGCTGCGAGCTAATGAAATCGAGGGGCGTTATTCACAATATAAAAAAGTTAAGCTGGAAACATTAGGCACTACGTTCTTAGATGCTGGATATTCTACTGTTCGCCTAAACTCTAGCTATTTAGAAACTGCAGATAGAGAGTTTGATGAACGAGGGGTTGATTTATTTACTATATTAATTCTTATGTTAATGTTATTAACGGCATTATTCATGAGCATTCAATTTAATTTTTTTAATTTTTCGCTAGTATTGGAACCATCTAATTCTCGACCGGTAAGTTATAGAACGATTTTGATTTTTGTATCACTATTATTTATTGTGGTCTTCTCTGTAGTAATGCTTTCATTTTTTAAAGATGCTTTTAATCATACCCATTACCCCATTAGATTTAACCGAAAAACGCGAATGGTTCACCTTTTTTTGCGTAAAGGTTTACGTAAGCATGAAGTCGTGTCGGTACCCTGGGATGAAATCATTTTCTGCTCTGATAAATTTATGTACATGCTAGGGGCTAATCAATGGGGAATTTCCGGTCATATCTTATCTAAAGATAAAGCGCAGGTGGAACAGACCTTTCAACTGGGGTATAGCTCATTTTTAAAACCCACGGTAGATAGTTACTGGGAGTTTATTCGCCGCTATATGGAAGAAGGTCCAGAGGCAGTAAAAGATGCTATCCCTTTCTATATTCCGGTAGAAAAGTGCAAAGAAACGTTTAAAGACGGTATAGTCCATATGCTTGCCCAAACACATTCTCGGGGCTCGCTCTCGTTTGGTGGTATATGTATGATTCTTACAGGTATTCCTTCTTGCGTAGGTCGGTTTGTGGCAATGAAAACCAGCAAAATCCCAGTCTGGCCACAGGAAATAGAAGAACAGTGCCAGATTGAATCGAGCGATCCAATCAATTTAAGTGCCGAAAATAATCCGACTTGGACATGGAGTAATGGATGGGTTCCTTATCATAAAGGAATAAGTGAGTAATATTAGTATTTCATGTTAATCACACCGGTATTGAAAATATTATGCCGGTGTTTAACATAGTCGGATTATATATTTTAGTTATATATATTTAATATTGGAGTTTAGGGAAAACTAACTATTAACTTGAGTGTAGTAGTGAATAGCATGGACTATATATGATTTACTATGAGGGTAAAGTAAGAAAAGCGCTGCGAGCTAATGAAATCGAGGGGCGTTATTCACAATATAAGAAAGTTAAGCTGGAAACATTAGGTACTACGTTCTTAGATGCTGGATATTCTACTGTTCGCTTAAACTCTAGCTATTTAGAAACTGCAGATAGGGAATATGATGATAGGGGGACTGATACATTTACTGTTTTAGTTGTTTCTTTAGTATTATTAATTGGAGGGGGGGCACTTGCTTGTAAGATGTATATTACAGGATATGATTATAATGCATTTTTGTCTGACATCCCCTATATCGCTCTAGTAATGGTCATATTTACTTTTGTTTTGTTAATGACAGTTCTTCTTGCCATGAAAGATATCTTTAGTTATACCCATTACCCCATTAGATTTAACCGAAAAACGCGAATGGTTCACCTTTTTTTACGTAAAGGCATACGCAAACGAGAGGTTGTATCTGTACCTTGGGATGAGATCATTTTCTGCTCTGATAAATTTATGTACATGCTAGGGGCTAATCAATGGGGAATTTCCGGTCATATCTTATCTAAAGATAAAGCGCAGGTGGAACAGACCTTTCAACTGGGCTATAGCTCGTTTTTAAAGCCAATGGTAGACAGCTACTGGGAATTTATTCGGCGCTATATGGAGGAAGGCCCAGAAGCGGTAAAAGATGCTATCCCTTTCTATATTCCGGTAGAAAAGCGTAAAGAGACATTTAAAGAAGGATTTGTGCACCTGTTTGCGCCGGGCAACCCCAGAGGAATTTTCTCGCTGAGCGGTGTGTTTATGGCCTTTATTCATTCTACCTCCGCCCTAGGTCGGTTTGTGGCAATGAAAACCAGCAAAATCCCAGTCTGGCCACAGGAAATAGAAGAACAGTGCCAGATTGAACCGAGCGATCCAATCAATTTAAGTGCCGAAAATAATCCGACTTGGACATGGCGTAAGGGGTGGGTTCCTTATCATAAAGGAATCAATAAATAATAAAGGTAGTAAGATTGAATTGCTGGTTTATTATTTTAGCTATTATTATATAAATTAATTTTCCAGCCAATAATATAATCTTGATTCAATAATATATTTTGTTTCTGGTTAAATATATATTTATAGATGGTGATTAATATAAGTGCAACTTGTCTGTTTTGATTGCATTGATCTTTGTATCAAAATTTCCGTTATAAAAACTTATAACTCTAATTATATTAAACCAACCACAGGAAAACTATGAAAGGAATAATTCGACTGGGTGATAAAACCGATCACGGTGGTGAAGTTATTACTGCCTCTTCAACATTTGTATGTCAGGGAAAGGGCGTAGCACGAGTTGGGGATCTGGTAGCCTGTCCGAAAGATGGGCACGGTGTCACTGCCATCATAGAAGGGCATGCTAGTTTTACCGATAACGGCATTCCGGTAGCCTTTGATGGTCATCACACCGCTTGCGGCTGTGAACTTATTTCATCGCTGGCGTCAGTTAACAGTGAGTAATTTAAATAAGTATCTTCTTCTCAAAAATATATTCATTCAGTTATACCGGCTAAATTAGGAATATCGATATGCCCGTTGTTCTCTCCCTGATCCCAGCGAAAAAAGAAGCCTCTAAACCACCAGGATTATTAGCTTGGGGGCTGCTGTTTCTTCTAGCGCTATCAATTGGCTTTATATTAACGGCATTCTTTTTCTCTCCTGAAGGCCGCGAGCGGAATCTGTGGTTTTGGTTACAGGCCGTATTGCTGCCAACGGTAATTTGGTTATTGCTATTTTGTGTTCGCTTTCTTTTTTACGACCATAGTGTGAAATACACGACGTCGTGGAACAAGCATCATGATAACCGCCGCAATGAGCTGATTGAATTTGCCCAGCGTCCATTAATAGTCGTCTCTCAAAGTATCATGACCGGGGCGGGATGTTTCGGCCATGCCACGGCAATAACGAACAATCTGTTAAAAATCGCTTCAACTAAACCGGTTAATGGCGAAATTCCCATACCGCACTCTTCAATTAAAAAAGATAACAGTTTTGACTCGGCAATAGCGATGTTGTCACACGTATTCACTCATCTTAAAAATGATTTGAAATTGCCTGAACAAGGCGAGTTTAAAAAGAACGGAGTACGGGTCAAGCTGGATATCGACTGTGAATTAAACCAGCAGGAGATTCTGAAGGTTTGGGAAACCATCTGGAAAGCCTGTCTACCGGAAGAGGTTAACGTTGAATTTGTCGCTAAACAGGAAGGGGTCATGCTATTGGATGAATGGCTTGACGACCTGCGTAATGATTATGGTTATTTGCTGGTTATTAGTGTTCAACTCCATGAACAGGCACAAAAGAATAGCGCAGAGGCGGCAATCGCCATGCTGTTTTCCGGCATTAACCTTAATCAGCCCGATGATAAGTTGATGACTTATGTACACCGTCCGGTGCAGGGAGACATTACCTCATCGTTGAATGATGCTGTTCTGTGGGGAAAAAATGAAGCGACTGAAGTAGAGGGTATTTGGTCCAGCGAAGGTGAACAGGCTTACCTGCCAGATATGCTGATTGCTTTTAACCAAATGGCAGGCACCACGCCGGATATTTACCGCATCAATGCTGCCCTGGGGTATGCCGGTATCGCGGCAGGCTGGTTAACGCTAACGATAGCGATTGAACAATCGAAAATCTCAAAACGACCTCAACTGGTTTCTTACAGCGATCATCGTAATGTTTTTATGATGGTCAAATCATCAAGCCGTGTCTGATATAAAAAATCTTCTTTTAACGAGTCAATAAAATGAAAAAATGGATTTTGGCTATTCTGGTCATTTTTCTGTTAGCCCTGTGTGCAGGCGTTGTTGCCTACATCTGGTTTGGTGATAACGAATGGTTAGAACCGCTGCTGGCAAAATTGTTAGCCACGGCTCTGTTTGCGATCCTCATATTAATTCTGCTGTTATTGAGATCCTGGGGCGCGATTGGTATTGATAAGGCTTCACAAGTATTATTTAGAAATAAAGACAAAACCCCCAATATTAATCGTGATATACCGCAATTAACGCCGGTATTATCGTTAGCTGAACAAATTAAATCCCACCTCCGCCACCGCTACGGCCTTTTCTCCTGGCGTCGCAAATTACGCTGGCTGTTAGTCACCGGTGAAGCGGTAGACGTAGAGCAGGCGGCACCGGGGTTAATCGCTCAGGGCTGGCAAACCAGTAACGATACGCTATTGATTTGGGGTGGTTCATCCCAAACGCCGCCGGATGAAGCGTGGTTAAAGCAGTTGAAAAAACTGCGCTGGCGCAGGCCGATTGATGCGCAGGTCTGGGTGGTGTCTGCGCTTCACTATGAGCCGACCAAAGTGCAGAAAGCGTTTCAGGATAAGGCACTGTGGCACATGCACAGCCGCAATAAGCTGTTGCGCTGGGCAGCGCCGCTGTATCTGCTGGACCTTCGCACCATGACGTGGACGCAGGATGAACGGGAAGAGCTTCAGGTGGGTACACTGTTCCCCGCCAAACCCCAGCCGGATACCCTGACCAAGCTGCTGTCCGCGGTGGTGAAACAAACTACCGGCTTGGGTATGGAGCAGGTGATGATCAACAATCGTCACGCCTTCCTGCTGCAACTGGCTCAGGACTTAGAACAGCGCGATATTCCTCGTTTGCGCGCGTGGTTACCGGCGTTTGTGACGACTCAGGGCGGTAATCAACTGCGTGGGTTGCTGTTTACGTCTAAAGTGACCCGACCCGATACGCTGGCGGAACACGCCTTTCTCCCTACGCCAGCATGGCAGGTGGTGACGGACGACAGCCGCAAAGCCAAAGGGCGGGGCGTGGGTATTCAGTGGGTAAACAGTGCGGTGGCAACGGTATTAGGTATTGTGCTGCTGTTTGGTGTGGGCTGCATTGTCTCCTACATCGGCAACCGGGGGCTTATCTCCTCGGCGGAAGATTTGGCGAAGCAGAGCACCGATCCTCGCGCCAGCCTGACCGAACGCTTAACGCGCCAGCAGGCGTTTAAACAGCAAATTTCCCAACTGCAATACCGCGCTGAGCACGGTAGCCCGTGGTATCTGCGCTTTGGTTTGAGCACCAACAATAAGCTGCTGACGGTGCTGTGGCCTTATTACCACACCGCCAATCAGCAGAACATTCAGCAGCCCATCGTGGATAACCTGTACGGCAAACTGAGTGAATTGGTGCAAATGCCCCCCAACAGCCCGGAACGCGCAGCGCTAGCCAAAGCGGGTTACGACCGGCTGAAAGCCTATCTGATGCTGTCCCGTCCCGACCGAGTTGATGCGCCGCTGCTGGGCAATATTCTGATTGAAAATAACAAACAGGCTCCGGCTACCGTCTCTGACGGCGTGTGGCAAAGCGTTGGCCCGGAGCTGATGCAGTTCTATGCCAGCAATCTCTCCCGCCATCCAGATTGGGCGATTAAGCCAGACAGAACGCTGGTTAGCGATGCCCGTCAGGTCTTGATCAACCAGATCGGTATGCAAAATGCGGAAACCTCGATTTATCAGGGCATTTTGCGGCGCGTGGGGCAAAACTACGGCAATATGTCGTTGAGTCAGGTGCTCAACGGCATGGACAGCCGCACGCTGTTTACCACCGACGAAGAGGTGCCGGGCATGTTTACCCGCGATGCGTGGGAAGGCATGGTGGAGAAAGAGATTGATAAGGCGGTGAAAAACCGCCGTGAAGAGATTGACTGGGTACTGACGGACGGCGGCAAACAGCCCGCCAACGACATTTCGCCAGAGGTACTCAAACAGCGGTTAAACGAACGTTATTTTACCGACTACAGCGCCGCTTGGCTGAACTTCCTGAACAGCATCAGTTGGACGCGGGCAGAGTCCATGTCCGATGTGATTGACCAATTGACCCTGCTGGCGGATGCGCGCCAGTCGCCGCTGATTGGGCTGATGAATACCGTCAAATATCAGGGCCAGACCGCCCAAAAAGGACGGGCATTAACCGAAACGCTGGTGAAATCAGCGCAGGCGGCGTTTGGCAGCAAAGCCAAACGGCTGGATGCCATTCCGATAGACGACGATACGCCCGTCGGCCCGCTGGATGGCACCTTCGCGCCGCTATTGCGTATTGTGCAGGCCACCACCAAAGAGGGCGGCGATAACCTTAGCCTGCAAACCTACCTGACCCGCGTGACTCGGGTTCGCCTCAAACTTCAGCAAATTACCAGCGCGCCGGACCCGCAGGCCATGACGCAATCGCTGGCTAAAACCGTGTTTGAAGGTAAAGCCATCGACTTAACCGACACCCGCGATTATGGCAGCCTGATTGCCGCCAGTATGGGAGAAGAGTGGGCGGGTTTTGGCAGCAATCTGTTTGTACAGCCGCTGGAGCAGGCGTGGCAGGCGGTACTCGAGCCGGCGGCCATGAGCTTCAATAATGCTTGGCGTGAAAGCATTGTCGACCCGTGGTACCGGGCCTTTAATGGCCGCTATCCGTTTAAAGCCACGGCGAACGATGTTTCCCTGCCTGAATTGGGGCGTTTTTTGCGTCCCGATACCGGCCTGATTGAGCGCTTTGTCAGCACTCAACTGGGGGGAATGCTGCATAAGCAAGGGGACGTTTGGGTTGCCGATGCGTTGAACTCTCAGGGATTAACCCTTAATCCGCAGTTTATCAGCGCGTTAAATCAGCTCAGTCGAATTTCCGCCATGCTGTATGCCAACGGTGATGCGGGAATGACCTTTGAATTGATGGCACGCCCCAGCCCAGGGGTCACCAAAACCGAACTGCTGTTGGATGGCGCAACCCTGAGCTATTTCAACCAAATGGAAAGCTGGAAAACCCTGCGCTGGCCGGGCGATGCTTACACTCCCGGCGCGCAGCTAAGCTGGAGTACCGAACAAACCGGGCTGCGCCTGTTGGACAGTCCAAAAGGCAGTTGGGGCTGGGTTCGCCTGCTGGATAAAGCCAACATCACTCAACTGGACAGCACCCGCTATCGACTGGTGTGGAAGGCGGATGACGGCAGCGAACTCAACTATATCCTGCGAGTTCAGAGCAATAGCGGCCCGGTCGAGCTGCTGAGTCTGAAAGGTTTCACCTTACCGGCTAACGTATTCCTGACCTCTCGGACGCCGGTGATGCCGGACGCCTCGGGAGATATGACGCAACCGGCCAAACCAGCAACCAAGACAACCGCCAGCCCACGAAAACATACGCCCGTGTCTACCGCCGACGCCTCAACGGTGATGCCGGCTAAGTACCGCAAGAAAAAGGCCGCGGCGGATAAGGTGGCGCAATCCATCGCCGAACAGGCAGCCGCGACCCCGGACGAAACGGCGACTGACGAAAGTGTACAGCCCGAACCGGCTGAGGAAACAACCATCGTCCCGATGATGAGAAGAGAACACGATGCTAACTAATTTACTGCAAGCCCTGTTTGGCAGCCGCGACCCGCAGGAAGGGGTGAAAAAACGCATCCAGCAACATTGGCAATCGTGGTTGGTGCCAATCGAAGGGGATAACCCCACGGGCATCGACCCCAGCTATGACGACGATTTTCAACTGATAAAAGAAGAGATCGCCAAACTGTCCGGTATTGACGCCGCGCTGATTATTGAAATCAGTGAAAAGCTGCTGCAAAAGCGCACCAAAGACATTCGCGTGGCCTCTTACTACGCTTGGGCGCGCCTGCGGCTGGACGGTATTTCCGGACTGGCGGACGGTCTGGAACTGATAGCCGGTCTGGTGGCCCGCTACGATACCGCGCTGTATCCCAAACGTGCCGAAAGCAAAAAGTCGTCCATCGAGTGGTTAGCCAGCAGTAAGTTTATTGACTTACTGGACGTGCAAAACAGCTTTCAGCATCAGGATCTGGAACGCGCCATCTCTGCACTGTCGCTGATGGTTGGCTATACCAATCAGTGGGAAGGGGAACTGCCGCCGGATTTACGCGGCCTGATCCGCCTGTTTGAAACCCGACTGGAAAACCCGGAACCGGAGCCGTTACCGTCGGCACCGGTCACGCCGCTGACCAATACGGTTTCGACCAACGGCCTGAAAGTGAAGACTGAGGACGTGCGTTCATTACGGGAAGTGCTGGACCAAACCCGTCAGATTTCTGCATTTTTGCGCGAGAAGCCGGATGGCTATCTGGCGGCGTTTCGCCTGATCCGCAGTATCCGATGGGATACGGTCACGGCGTTACCCCCGCACGATACCCACTATGCGACGCGCTTAATCGCTCCCCGCAGCGAGCTGAAACAGCACCTTAATCGCCTGTGGCTCCAACAAAGCTGGATAGAACTGCTGGAGCAGGTAGAGCGTGCGTTTTCTGAGGCGGCCAACCACTTCTGGCTCGATCTGCAACGCTATGCCTGCGATGCCATGCTCAATGCTGGCGCACCCTATAGCGGCTGGCAGGAGATCTGCCTGACGGATGTGGCCCTGATGCTAGACCGGCTAAAAGGGCTGGAGCGATTGACCTACAGCGACGGCACGCCGTTTGCCGATGATGACACCCTGAACTGGATAGCGTCGTCCGCCTCTATTCGTCATCTGGATGAAGGCGAGTCTCTGGCACCCATTCCGGTGAATGTGGGGGGGAATTGGGGCGAAATCGAACAGCAGGCGATGGAAATCGCCGGTCGCGACGGGCTGGAATCCGCCTTTAACTGGATGAACAACCTGCCGGATATGGTGACCGACCGCCAACGCTATCTGCACCGTATGCTGTTGGCGCGACTGGCAGAACAGCATGGGCAGCGGGATATGGCCTTTCGTCTGTTGAATGCGCTCAATCGGGAATGTGATAACTACCGCTTAACCGGCTGGGAGCCGGATCTGGTGTTTGAACTCAAGTCGCGGCTGTTAAAGCTGGTTCAACAAAAAAGCGTACTGAAAGATGCGGATAAAACCGCGCTGAATAAAGACGCCGATCAACTACTCAGTGAGCTAACGGTACTGCATCCTGCTCGCGTATTGACATTTTAAGGGCACCGACTCCAATGGACGATTTGATTAAACGCTATTATGAAGCGGAAATGCGTTATCTGCGTGAAGCAGGTAAAGAGTTTGCACAGGTGCATCCGGACAGGGCTGGCCTGCTGAATCTCGATCGGGTTGGCGACAGAGACCCCTACGTAGAACGGCTGTTTGAAGGCTTTGCTTTTCTCATGGGCCGCCTGCGCCAAAAGCTGGACGATGACCTGCCGGAGCTGACCGAAGGGGTGGTCAGTCTGCTGTGGCCGCACTATCTGCGTATTATTCCTTCGCTGGCGATTGTTGAACTATTACCAGACTTCAACGTACTGCCGCGTAAAGAGATCGTTGAGCCGGGGTTTGGGGTACAAACTTCGCCTATCGGTCCCTCGAAAACCTGCTGTAAATATCAAACCACGCAGCGGGTAGAAATACAGCCAATCAAAATTACCCGCGCAGGCATACGTAGCCATCAGGATGGGCGCTCGGTTATCCATATGCGCTTTGATTTTGGTGAGATGGCGGACAGAAAACAGATGGATCTGTCTAATCTGAGCCTGTATATCAACGCCGACACACCGGTGGCGTCAGCCCTGTACCGCGCTATGGTGTATCAGGTCGGCGCGATGAAAATCCGCTATCCCGGCTATCAGGATGGCGCGCTACAGCCGTTTAATGGGCGCATCACCCCGGCGGGTTTTTCTTCCGATGAGCGGCTGTGGCTGAAGCCGGATAATGCGTTTGGCGGCTATCAACTGCTGCTGGAGTATTTCACCTTCCGCGAAAAATTTATGTTTGTTGATTTACAGGGGCTGGATTTGGCGCAAATACCGCTAGCCTGTAACGCTTTTGAACTGGAGCTGGTGTTAAATGAAATCTGGGCTGACGACCTGCCTTTTAACGCAGAGAATATCCGTCTGCACTGTTCACCGGTGATTAATCTGTTTCCGATGGAAGCCGATCCGGTCAGAGTGAATCAATTGGACAGCGAATATCTGCTGCGTCCGCTGCTTTTGCAGGATGGACACATTGAAATCTATTCGGTGGATGCAGTGCAGTCCATCAGCCGCCACGGCCGTGCCAGCTATGTTCCCTTCACCAGCTTTCGCCATCGCGGCGGGATGTTGCGCCATGACGCACCGGAGCGCTATTACCACACGCGCGTACGGCGCGGCGCATCGGGATTGCACGATACTTGGTTGATTCTGGGGGGACAGGTATGGGATAGGGCAGAAGAAGTCTATGATGAGACGCTCTCTCTGCGCATTACCGGCACCAACGGCATGTTACCCCGCAAGGCGCTGCGTAATGCGTCAATCAATCAAATCAGCCATAGCCAAACCGGCGTGGTGGCGGTGCGTAATCTGTGTGCGCCAACCTTGCCGTGCTACCCACCGGTGAATG
The DNA here is from genome assembly GCF_003096015.2 of Limnobaculum parvum. Taxonomy (NCBI): domain Bacteria; kingdom Pseudomonadati; phylum Pseudomonadota; class Gammaproteobacteria; order Enterobacterales; family Budviciaceae; genus Limnobaculum; species Limnobaculum parvum. Next base: position 1,692,617 of record NZ_CP029185.2, read on the forward strand.
ACCGTTTTCACTGGCGGGTGTTGTCCCATCTGGCTCCTAACTACCTGTCATTAATGAATGCCGAAGTGCTGCGCGGTACCTTGGCCCTGTACGATTGGACGGACAATGAGCTTAATCGCCGCCGTCTGGAAGGCATTGTGGAGGTGAAACACAAACCGGTACAGCGCATGACCAAGGGCATGCTGGAACGCGGGGTGGAAATTGAAATCACCCTGAATACCCATCAGTTCCCCGGCGAGGGGGATGTGGCCCTGTTTGGTGAGCTGCTGCATCAGTTCTTTGCGCTATATGCCGACCTGAATCTCTTTACCCGCCTGACGTTAGTACTTTTACCTACAGGGAAACGTTTAAAATGGACCGACAGCAAGACAGTACGTTCTCCCCTTTGATGGAAGGGCTGTTCCGGCACGTGCCGCGAATGAATTTTTATAAGTTCTGTCAGTATATTGAACAGCAACATCCTGATTTACCGCCGCTGGGCAAAACCGAAACGCCGGGCACCGATCCGGTTCGCTTTCGGCCAGTGCCGGAGATGGGGTTTCCCGCCAGTGAAATGAAGCGAGTAGAGTGGGACGCACAATTTCCCGAGCGCCCGCCGACGGTACGCACCACCTTTTTGGGACTGTACGGCGTCGATGCGGTACTGCCTTACGCCTGGCTGGATGACATTGTTCAGCGTCAGGAGGGGCATGAGTCGCTGGAAGGGTTTCTCGATATCTTCAACCATCGGGTCATGACCCAGTATTATCGAATTTGGCTGAAATATTACTATCCGGCCGGGTTTCGCGCCGGGGGGACCGATTTAGTCTCCCAGTGTTTACTGGGGCTGGCGGGCTTCGGTATCGAAGGATCTAGCGAGCAGATAGCCGCGCCGCCGTCGCGTTTTCTGGCGCTGCTGGGGCTGATCACCCAACGAACCCGCACCGGTGACGGCTTACGCTGTGTGGTAAATTTGCTGCTACCGGGCGCGGAGGTTGAGGTGCGGGAGTTCTATCCCCAGTGGTTCAATCTTGAGTCGCCCGCCCGATTACAACGGGATGAACCGGTTAGCCTACAGCGCTCGGCGGTTTTAGGCCGACGCTTTAAAGAGAGCAACAGTGCGGTTCACGTCACCATCACCCCCATCAATATTCAACAGGTAGAAGGGCTGCTGCCCGGTGAATCGATTCATACCGATTTAATGGCGCTGCTGCGGGCCTACCTCGGCTATCGTTTTGACGCCTGTATGAACATGAATGTGAAACGGTCGTTATTGCCTAAAGCACAGTTAGGGGAATCCCGGGTGCGTTTAGGGCTCACGGCGGTGCTGGGCATGAAGCAATGGGATAAGCAACATCAGGCAATAACGGTCAATCTGGGGCGCTATGTGGGTTTAGCCGCTGGACAGCAATAGAGAAAAGGAATGACAAAATGACAATGAAACAGCAAAAAAAGAATAAGTCAGTCGCGGTACTTGCTGTCGGCATGATGTTACTGGGCGGTCTGTTAACCGGATGTGGGCTGATGCAAACCGCAATGGATGGAACGGTCAGCGTCGCCAAAGCCATTTTTATTAAAGACATCAACGTGCTGCATCTGGACTTTGCTGCCCGCGCCGAGCTTAACCCCGGTGACGGCGGCGTTCCTGCGTCACTGGTGATTCGCACCTACCAGTTGGGCAAAAAGGAAAACTTTGAAAAAGCCACCTATCAAGACCTGCTGGAAAATGATGAAAAGGTGCTGGGGGCGGACTTCATCTCTCGGGATGACGTGGTGCTGACCCCGTCGTCCGCCATTGCGCTGGATTCATCAATGCATAAAGAGGCCGCGTTTGTCGGGGTGGTCGCCTTATTCCGCACGCCCAATTTGGACGATAACAGCTGGCGCGTGCTGATTGAACGTAATGATTTAGAGGCAGATAAACCGAGGCTGCTGGTGGCGAACTACGCGGAAATCGGTTTGGTTCCGGTCAAATAACAAGGAGTCACGATGGGACCGTCACTGTATGAATCCCTGATGGGGAATTTTAAATCGGGTATCGCGGTGGATGAGGTGAATGAACAGACGCAAACCATCCTCAGCGTGATGGACAACATTCAACGTATCCTCAACAGCCGGGCTGGCGCGATTAAATATCTGCCGGACTATGGCTTACCCGATCTCAGCCTGATTTATCAGGAATTGCCGTCATCAGCCCACAGCCTGATGCGAGCTATCCAGCATACGTTGCTCAAGTACGAACCGCGCCTGTATGACGTTGAACTGACGCTGGAGCCCGGCGGAAAAGAGATGATCCTCAGCTACACCTTAACCTGCCATCTAAAAGAAATAGGGCTGGTACGCTTCGGTACCTACTTTATGCCGGAAGGCAGGGCGATATTACGGCGGTTGACGGTGCGGTGAGAGAACGTAAATGGATGGCAGTCAGGTTGTTACCTGACCGGCATTAAGGGAGGAGAAATAGCGTGAAAGATAAAGTTATCAGTGCGGGTAGAGCCATGTTGAATGAGCAGCTTAAGGCTTATGGAATAGGTGATACTTCCGGGTCAGCCAGCACCGGTTTTTCATCATTAGGTGATGGCATCAACCGTTATCAGTTGGCGATAGACGGATTGAACGCCCCACTTTCTGTGTTAAGCGTACAGGGCCATGAACACCTGAGCGAAACCTGGCAATACGACATTCAGTTTACCGCACAGCATGGCCTGACCATGGAGCAGATACTGAGTGAAAAAGCGGTGTTTACGCTGGCTCCCGGCGGTATCAACAGCTTGAGCGGTGCAGCCGGTCAGTTAAGCCATGAACTGATGAGCGCGTTTAACGCCTTTGGCGGGATGTTCAGCGATAAGATTGGCGGTATCACCGGTAAAACCTCGGGCTTATTGGGCAAAGCAGGCTCCAGCCTGTCGACCCTCAGCGGTATCACCCGTTCACTAGGCGGTAGTGAAAGCGAAACCCGAATTTTATACGGGGTGGTCACCGCGTTCAGTCAGTTAGCCACATCGGCAGACGAAGCCCGTTACGCCATTACGCTCGCCCCGCGTTTAGCCCTGCTGGAGAACACCCAAAACAGCGCCATCTACCAGAACCAGACGGTTCCCCAAGTGGTAGAGCAGGTGCTGCGTCAACACGAAATGACCGGGGTGGATTTTCGCTTTGAGCTCACGGAAAGCTACCCGGTCAAAGAGTACATCTCTCAATGGCAAGAGAGCGACCTGACCTTTATTCGCCGGTTGCTGGCGGACAGCGGTATCTGGTTTCGCTTTGAAACCCACACCAAACACAACTGTGATGTGGTGGTGTTTGGCGATTGTGAACAGCAATATCAGGATGGCCCAACCGCCAGCTATCGTCAGCCTTCTGGCAATAACGACAACGGGGTGGAATCGGTATGGGATATGTCGGTAGCCCGTAAGACCGTGCCCAAAAATGTGCTGACCCAAGACTACAACTACCGTAACGCCCAAACCGGCATGAAGTCCGACGTTAACAGCGCGCAAAAAGATAACACCACCCGCGGTCAACATTATGTTTACGGTGAGCACTATCGCGACAAAGGCGAAGACACCAACCACGCCAATGCACAGGATGATTTAGTCGGTCAGTTCAGAAATATGATGCCAAACGGCTTAGGGGATATCCCCGGCGTCAGCCAGTTAAGCGGCGTGGCAGGCTCGGTGGGCGGTGCGGTCAGCGGCGTTAAGGGTGGGGTTTCATTACCCTCGCCAGCGGGTATCGCCGGAGGAACATCGGCTGCGGGTATGGGCAATATCGCCAGCGCTGCCGCGGGTTCAGTGGGTTCCTCTGCTCGTTCAGCGGTTTCCGGCGTGACCGGTACGGTACAGAACATGGCGGGTCAGGCCAAAGGGGCTTTCGACAGCGTCGGCAGTTCGCTAGGAGGCTTATCCGATAAAGGCGGAGACCTGCTCAATGGCTTGAGCGGCAGCGACAGTGAAAGTGACGCTGCTGCCAGCGAAGAGCCCGAGGGCGTAGGGCAAGGTGCTTGGTACGCTCGCCTGCGCCATCAGCGCTTTATGACCGAACAAATCACCATCAGCGGAAAGACCACCTTATCCCATCTGGCACCGGGGCAAATTCTGACTGTCTCCGGCTCGCCGATAGCGGAAGCGGGCAGCGGCATTCTGATTGTGTCAGTAGAGACGCAGGGCGACCGCCAACAGGCTTACGTTATCAGCTTTACCGGTATTCCTTACGACGTACTGCGCCCATATCGTCCGGCCCGTTTGGTCTGGCCGACCATCAGCGGCACCTTACCGGCACGCATCACCAGCCCGGATAATGACACCTACAGCTATATCGACGCACAGGGCCGCTATCGGGTGAAGATGGACTTTGACCTGAACGACAACTGGCGTAAAGGGGAAGAGAGCCTGTGGATGCGGCTGGCGAAAGCCTACGCCGGTGAAACCTATGGCATTCACTTCCCGCTGATTGACGGCACCGAAGTGGCTATCGCCTTTACCGAAGGCAACCCTGACCGTCCATATATCGCCCATGCCATGCACGACTCCCGTCACGGTGATGTAGTCACCGTGGCCAACCATAAACGTAACGTTATTCGCACCCCGGCTAATAACAAATTGGGAATGGACGACGAGCGCGGCAAAGAGCACATCAAAGTCGCCACCGAATACGGCAAAACCCAGCTGAATATGGGGCATCTGGTGGATGCGGAGCGTAAACAACGGGGAGAAGGGTTTGAGCTGCGCACCGATGAGTGGGGGGCAATACGGGCGGGGAAAGGGCTGTTTATTAGTGCGGATGAGCAGCAGACCGCCAAAGGTGAAGTCCGGTCGATGGAGCCTGCGCTAAGCCTGCTGGAAGCGGCTTATTCTCAAATGCAGGGTCTGAACCATGCGGCAGAACAGGCTCAGGCGCTGGTGGCGGAAATCGCGGCGCAGAAGACGCTGATTGAGCAAAAACTGAAGGATCTGACGGCGAGCGTGATACTGGCCAGTGCACCGGACGGCATTGGTATTGCCAGCGGTGAGGACATGCAACTGGCGGCGTCTAACAATCTGTATCTCAACGCGGGCAGCAATGCGGATATTGGCGTGGGTAAAAAACTGACGCTGGCAACGGGTGACGGTATCAGCCTGTTTACTCAGAACAGCGGTATGAAACTGCTGGCTAATCAGGGGAAGGTGGAAGTACAGGCGCAAAATGACGCCATGCAGCTGGCCTCAAAGCAGGATATGGAGATTGCCAGCGTGGATGGGAAGGTCTCAGCCGTGGCTGTCCAGGAGTTGATTCTGATTTGCGGTGGGGCATATATAAAAATTTCGGCTGGAAATATTGAATTAGGATGTCCGAAGAATATAACCATTAAGTCGATTGCGATGCAGAAGATGGGGCCGGCGAGTTTATATGTACCTAAGCCTGAATGGAATGATACTGAACTGGTTGATATTAAACTGAACCTAAAATTAAGCGATATTCCCGGTACCAGCGGTATCGCAATGAGTGGTCAGTTCTGGAGCATAGTACAAGCTAAGGATGAAATGGGGGCTTTAGTTCAGCGAAATTATATCCTTAGTGGTAAAAGCAATGATGAAGGGAATATCAGCTTGACTGACGAAGAAAATAAGACATTTAATCAGGCGTATAAGAAAAGTCCCAACCAATTGTGGCTGGTATCTAAAGGCCGGGCTACGGCTATGCGCTTTAAGCAGGTTTCAGAAAATTGGGATGAAGGTGAAAAACTCCGCCAGTCATTAGATGCTATGGGCTATACCTCTGGGCTGAACAGCACTCATGGTAAAGATAATATCGATGATGTCATTGACGTGGTTAAAACAGAACAGTCAGGCAGTGATGGAACACAATTATTTAATCGGTTAAAGGGATAACAGCTTATGACTAAGATATTAGTGGGTGACGATGGCAGTTGTTTACTATCATACCAAAACCATAAGTTATTTGGTGAAGCGAAGAATCAGTTTGCTCATTATAGATCGGGTAATAAAGCTGAACCCTGTATCAGCGGCCAAGACTACTACGCTAAGTTAGTTGAAGATATGAGGGGCGCAAAAGAAGAGATCAATATTGTCGGCTGGCAGGTAAACTGGGACGTACAGCTCAAGCCAGAAGATCCTGCAGAGAGTGGATTAAGACTGTATGACCTTATTAAAGAGGTGGTGACCAAAAACGAGAACTTAATTGTCCGGGTAATGATTTGGTCGGGTGACACTAAGGTACTTTATACCTATGCACCAGACACCCAGAAGGTGCTGGAAACCATCAATCAGCAGGTTGGCCGTGATGCAGTGTATGTACAGCTATCAAACACTATGGCTGACGATACACCAATGTATTTTAGCCACCACCAAAAATTTGTGGTTATAGACCGAAAAATTGCTTTCTTAGGCGGAATGGATCTCGCGCACGGGCGATATGATAATGCTCGTTACGACCTGCATCCGGAAATTAATCCTGAGCTGAAAAAGTCCGGTGCTATGGGACGTCAGATGCTTAACCGCTATAACTCCTGTATTGCCGGGGTAGGAAAATACCGCGAAGGTGAAATTATCGACCCCGACTTATTGACCGGTTTATACGATCGCTGGTTTAACCGTGATTCGGTGATTGAAAAAATTAATCAGGGTGCGTGGCAGGGCGGAAAAGTAGGCGAGATTATTCTGCCGAATTACATTAATAATGAAACGCTAGACTTAAATAAACAACCGCGAATGCCATGGCAAGATGTGCAGGTACGGTTTGAAGGGCCCGCTGTATTAGATCTGTTACGTAACTTTGCGTTGCGTTGGAACTGTCAGGCATCGGTGGCAGATTATTACCCCATTCCAACTATTGCGGAGTGTAAAGATCAGTCCACTGCGGTTGGCAATGTCGATATTCAGGTATTACGCAGCGTATCAAAAGTGCAGTGTAACAAAGAGCACAGAATAATAACGCGTTATGCACCTGATGAATTACCTTTTTATCCGAAAAAAGAAGATATTGGTATTCAGAGTGAGATTTATCAGGCAATGCGCCGGCTGATTCAGGGGGCACAGAATTATATCTATATCGAGAATCAGTTCTTTACCTCTTTCTATGGTGAGATGAGAGATTTTGATAAAGATCTTTCTATCCCTGCGCAACAGGCGCGAACAACATTATCGTATAAAGAACGCCTTAGTCAGGCGCTGGCGGCTTGGCCAGATACTTATAAAAATGGCGAGATCCACAATTTGATATGCCAGGACCTTGGTGAGCGTATCTATAAGCATATTTTGAATGAAGGTGCTGAGGAGGGAGAGCTGGAGGGATTTCACGTCTATATTGTACTGCCGGTCTACCCTGAAGGTGAGCTTGATGATACGGCTACCATGTCAACTATCTTTCATACCATGCAGGCGTTGGTTCACGGAGAGAAAAGCCTGTTAAAGCAGATACGCCGTGCAATTCGGGTTATGGAATTAATCAATGAACGAAATGAGGGTGAAAGTGACAATGGCATCACGACGAGAGATGCCGAGAAACTAGCGGATAGCGAATTTTTAGCTCGAGATGATCGCGGTGCTATCTTGATGGAAGATTATAAGAAATGTCAAAAATATGTATCGCTGCTGAATTTGCGCAACTGGGAAAAGATTGGCGGTAACTATGTGACTGAGCAAATTTATGTGCACAGTAAAATGATGGTGGTTGACGATCGCTATGCCCTGATTGGCAGCGCCAATATTAGCGATCGCAGTATGCTGGGTACGCGGGATTCAGAAGTAGCAGTATTGATGATTGATGGCGAGGGTGATTGTCATTCTCGTAAAGTGGCGAAAGCGTTGCGACAAAACCTGTGGAAAAAGATATTGGGCGCGAGTGATTCATCAGATCCGGATAAATCACCGGATCCGATAAGGAAAAAGATTGATGAGGGGCTATTAAAACATATTATGGAATATCCCTATTCAGAAAGAACGATTGAAGCAATAAATCAGATTGCTGAAGATAATTCGAGAATTTATGACAAGATGTTTAATTTTATCCCTCGTAACTATTTTGGGAATTCTGAAGATGAACAATTTTCATCTATATTTCCAACATTAGACTCAGAAAATATAAATAAGGGAAATAAAATAGATAAGAAAACCTTACCACTATACCCTGAATTCTGGGCAAACTATGTTAATAGTGATAAGAAAGAATTGGGAGATACACAAGGTTATATTACCCAATTCCCAATATTCTGGGGGAATACGGAGAATAATAATACCGGTATGGCTGAGCAGTCTATTACACAGAATGACAATTACCATGGTATCGATATTTTAAATCAATCGGCAGAGGAAGTGGTTCTTGCCTCAACAGAACAGCATAAACCGGAGACTAAGGTATGATAAAAGTTGATCGAATTTTCGCGATGATTGGCTTATATTTTTTCTGCATTGCTTCGGTATTTGCCGATATCGGGTATACCCAAGACTGTATTGGAAACTATCAATATCAGGTTCCCAGTGATAGCCGACAGGCATTAATCCCGATGAATATTGAATCCGTAGGAAAAATTCCTATAAATGAAAATTTAGCAAAATTTCCTAACGGGGATAACACTTTTCCTAATTATCAGAATAAAAATAATCTTAATGGGGTAAGGTTCTATTTTTTTAAAGCAACTAACAATGAGAAACTAAATCAATATCTTAAGGCGGTTATACAAAACTTTGAAAAGGTAAAAAAAAATAAATTAGAGTCAAGGTTGAATTTTGAACGAGCTGATGCGTTATATCTTCGCTATAAGAAAATTAATCAGCGTGATTATTTTTTTAATCTGAAATCTTATAAAACCTATTTATTTTCAGATAAACTTGCTTATTATTCATATAAGCCATTTAAGGACGATACCCCAGCAGATGTTATTGAGCAACAAGCAGTATCCGTTAATGAATTAGTCACTTATCGGCCATCTGAAAATATTCCTAACGCTCAAGGTGTTTGCTTTCCTAACGCATTCTTACATGGGAAAATCACTGTTGGTGGTCAATACAGTATTGCCTACCAGTTACTTAGTCATCCGGAGGTGACCTTTACTATTCAAGAGGAGGTTTCTTTTGGCGATATCGATAATGATAAGGATAGCAAAGAAAGGATCATCAGTTATTGGAAGTATGCCCCGGGCTTTGGTGAGAAAACCCGCTATTTAGGGTTTCCTGTTTTCCGCTCGTTTAAGATTGGTGGCATTAAAGGGGCAGAAGCGATGGTCGAATATATCAACCCAAAAAACCAACAGCCTGACTATGGCTATATGATCAACGCTGAAGCCAATAAACCGGGTGAATCGAGCCTGTTTTTTATGGCTCTGCGTGACTCATCCAAAGCCACTGGCGAAGTGATGTCAAAAGATGATTTTGAGGCCACGATGCGTCAGATAGCAAAATCAATCCAACGTCGTGAAATTGCGCCTTAAAAAGTCGAGTTCTGTTTATCTTAAACGTTACTTGAGCCGGTAATGACCACTGCCATCAATAAGGATAAATTATTGGTTCACCGGAAGAGTTAATTCAATAGGCCAATATTTTGCATGTCACAGAGCCGGAAGGTGTTCGCATAAAAGTCTTAAGTGGATCAATCTGTCCACACAGTGGTAAACAAGCCACTTTTGTGGAAGGTAGTTTTCATTATCAGCAGATGAAACAGGGCGAACACATAGCGGAATATATCAATAGCAACGATAAACCAACTCAGGTTTACTGGATGTTACATCAGCAGAACAGCATAAACAGGAGACTAAGGTATGATAAAATCTTATCGAGTTTTAGCTATTAGTGGTTTATATTTTTTCTGCATATTTTCAGCATTCGCTGATATAGGGTATACCCAAAACTGTATTGGGAACTATCAATATCAGGTTCCCAGCGATAGCCGAGAGGCACTAATCCCGATGAATATTGAGTCAGTAGGGGAAATTCCTATAGATGAAACTTTAGCCAAATTCCCTAATGGAGATAGCCCTTTTCCTAATTATCAGAATAAAAATAATCTCAATGGAGTAAGATTCTATTTTTTTCAAACAGTGAATAACGAGAAATCCGATCAATATCTTAAAGCGGTTATACGAGATTTTGATAAGATAAAAAAAAACATGTTAGGGTCAAGATTAGCTTTTGAACGTGCTGATGCGTTATATCTTCGCTATAAAAAAATTAATAATCGTGATTATTTTTTTGATTTGAGTTCCTATAGTGCCTATTTACTTTCAGACAAGCTTGCTTATTATTCATTAGGGCTATTTAAGGAAGGTACCCCGGCAGATGTTATTGAGCAACAAGCAGTATCCGTTAATGAATTAGTCACTTATCGGCCATCTGAAAATATTCCTAACGCTCAAGGTGTTTGCTTTCCTAACGCATTCTTACATGGGAAAATCACTGTTGGTGGTCAATACAGTATTGCCTATCAGTTACTTAGTCATCCTGAGGTGACTTTTATCCTCCATGAAGAGGTTTCTTTTGGTGATAATGATAATGATAACAAAGAAAGGATCATTAGTTATTGGAAGTATGCCCCGGGCTTTGGTGAGAAAACCCGCTATTTAGGGTTTCCTGTTTTCCGCTCGTTTAAGATTGGTGGCATTAAAGGGGCAGAAGCGATGGTCGAATATATCAACCCAAAAAATCAACAACCTGACTATGGCTATATGATCAACGCAGAAGCCAATAAACCGGGTGAATCGAGCCTGTTTTTTATGGCCTTGCGTGACTCATCCAAAGCCACTGGCGAAGTGATGTCGAAAGATGATTTTGAGGCCACGATGCGTCAGATAGCAAAATCAATCCAACGTCGTGAAATTGCGCCTTAAAAAGTCGAGTTCTGTTTATCTTAAACGTTACTTGAGCCGGTAATGACCACTGCCATCAATAAGGATAAATTATTGGTTCACCGGAAGAGTTAATTCAATAGGCCAATATTTTGCATGTCACAGAGCCGGAAGGTGTTCGCATAAAAGTCTTAAGTGGATCAATGTGTCCACACAGTGGTAAACAAGCCACTTTTGTGGAAGGTAGTTTTCATTATCAGCAGATGAAGCAGGACGAACGCGTAGCAGAATATATTAATAGCAACGATAAATCATTACTGGACATTGTTAAAACGCGGCGATAGCAGCTCAATCTATCTTTAGTACTGAGTGGATTCATCTTCACTGGTGATTTACACCTATCCGTTGATCAAAAAAACTTCAAAAAAACGATTTATTAAGAGTGCATTCATCTGCCCACAGTCTGATGAGTGCCATTCAGCATACGTTGCTCAAGTTTAAACTTCGCCTGTACACCGTTGAATTAACGCTGGAACAGGAAAAAAAGTGATGTTCTTCAGCTACACCTTAACCTGCCATCTAAAAGAAATAGGGCTGGTGCGCTTTGGCACCTACTTTATGCCGGAAGGCAGGGCGATATTGCGGCGGTTGACGGTGCGATAACAGAACGTCAATGGATGGCTGTCAGGTCGCTATCTGACAGTAATAAGGGAGGAGAAATAGCGTGAAAGATAAAGTTATCAGTGCGGGTAGAGCCATGTTGAATGAGCAGCTTAAGGCTTATGGAATAGGTGATACTTCCGGGTCAGCCAGCACCGGTTCTTCATCATTAGGTGATGGCATCAACCGTTATCAGTTGGCGATAGACGGATTGAACGCCCCACTTTCTGTGTTAAGCGTACAGGGCCATGAACACCTGAGCGAAACCTGGCAATACGACATTCAGTTTACCGCACAGCATGGCCTGACCATGGAGCAGATACTGAGTGAAAAAGCAGTATTTATACTGGCTCCCGGCGGTATCAACAGCTTGAGCGGTGCAGCCAGTCAGTTAAGCCATGAACTGATGAGCGCGTTTAACGCCTTTGGCGGGATGTTCAGCGATAAGATTAGCAGTGCGTTCAACTCGCGCTCCGGTGGTTTTTCCATTAACAGCGTGAGCCAGATGGCGAGTCGCGGCATGGGCAGAGTGAATCAGGCCAGCTCGGCGATAAGCCAACAGGGGGGAACGGCGGACTCGGTTGGCGGCATCGCCGGTAAAACCTCGGGCTTATTGGGCAAAGCCGGCTCCAGCCTGTCGACCCTCAGCGGTATCACCCGTTCACTAGGCGGTAGTGAAAGCGAAACCCGAATTTTATACGGGGTGGTCACCGCGTTCAGTCAGTTAGCCACATCGGCAGACGAAGCCCGTTACGCCATTACGCTCGCCCCGCGTTTAGCCCTGCTGGAGAACACCCAAAACAGTGCCATCTACCCCACACTGAAATTAAAGCCATGGTCATGCAGTCAATAGAACAAAATAGACCGCTAATTGACTTTTTTTCAGCAAGAACCGATGAATTTTGGATGTCAGTCAAAAGGATAATGTCATGACACAAGAAACTAATAATACCGCTTCGCCATCAATTCGCGATATTAGCGCTCAGGTATCGAATAACATATCTTCTGTACTTAATCCCGGTGGTTGCTCGGCAAAACATGAAGGGGGAGGGTGCCCTGCCTGTAAGAAAGAGGGCGATCTTTTCCTTTTGCCATTACGCTATGCGGCTGTCTGTAAAGAGGATGGGTTTCCGGTGTTGCCTTTACCAAACGGTGCCGAAGGGAAGTTTAGTGCGATGCCATTGACAGCATCGAGTTATAGCACTCAAATGTTGAGGGAAGGATTTTTATACGTATTGGAAGAGCGCGCTTCTTCAGTTAGATGGCGAGGCTTTACCGTTAGCGCTGAAGGGTGTTTGAATGAAAATGATCCTGAGAAATTGCCCGATATACCGCCGAAATTTGCTTGTGATATTACCACTGATGGCGTTAATGCTGCCTGTATCAATTTTCAAAATTCAGATCAAATTAACCTGATTTCGATGATCTTTAGCCCCGATAAAATGACTCAGTCACGTTTAGACTATTTCCAAGGAGAGGGGAAAGCCGAATTACAAAAAATTACCCCTGACCAGATAAAGTCTGCGGCAAATACATCAGATCAAAAACGGTTAGACGTGATTAAACCTGAAGATTTGTTATCACATGTATTAGAGTTTTATTTAGCCGATTTTTCTAAAAAGAAATATGACAGCGGTGGTCATATAGCGAAGCGATTTTACAATACCCAATCGCGTATTGAAGAAATCGAGAATATATCAGGAACGCGGGTCCCTAAGCTAAATGCGGAAAGCATTAACAAACCCTATAGTGATATGTTGTTTAGCGTTCCAGCTATTGATATGACGACCAGCCGTTATCCTAAATTGACTGAGGTATTGAGTAAGCATAATGGGGCGGGCATTGTGATGAGTGATGCGATTGGGATTACCCAGTCGTTATCAGATTGGCGTAATAAAGCCTACGATGAGTTTCTTAAAGATTGGTTTGATGAAACCGATAATGAAGGTTTTTCAAACGAAGATAAATATATTATCTATTTAAAGATAAAAGATTTACAAACAAGCTATGCGCAGAAAAGAGTGAGTACGGCCACTAAGCAAGCGATAGATAATGCTAAAGCTCAGTTTGATGATATGAAAGAGGCATCTTATATATCAGGTATGGAAATGAGTGATGAGCAGCGACAGAAAATCCTAGATTACATAGCAAAAGATACGACGGGTCGTTTATCCACTGTAGACAAAACAGCTGAGTATCAGGATGAGTTTCAACAAAAATACTGGAGCCAATTGGATCCGGCTAAATTAAGTGCGTTTGAAGATGAACTAAATAAACGGACTCTACTTGCTAATTTACATACGCTTTCCAGAGACAAAGATATATTGCTGTGGTTGAAATCTCCGCAACTGGTAAAACATTTAAATGTTTATGAGCAAGAAGATCTCAAAAACAGTGCGCAAGGAGTGCGGTTTAGTGAACAGGTAGGGCGGTGTATTTTTGGTATTTCATCGAGCCCCTTATTGGCGGAAGCATTAGATGTCTGGTGGCGATCTGATTTTGTTGATGAGGGCAACTTATGCTTACGGGCTTATTTTTTCAATCAAACGAATGCACAGGAATATTTAAATAACATTATAACCGTTGCAGCTAAAGACTTGAGCATTCCGGATCAGATTGCAACGGTGAGTGTAAATTTTGACAGCCTTTTGACGCTTTTCGGCCAAGTCGATGATATGGTAGATAAAATGCAGATAAAGAACTCGGCTGTCAGTATGTTGACAGTGGTGTTTGCTGATTTGACGCGTGCGACTTTTAGAGGGGCTGCTGTCAATGTTTTTGACCGACTGCTTGTCGGGCGGTTTACTAATATGGTTATTGCATCGATTGGCCAGCGAGCGGTACAGCTCAACATTCTTGACCAGTTAGGGAAGGGGGTCAGTCAGGTAGAACGCGGCTTAGCGGAAAGGTCTGGCGCGTATGCCCGTAGCTATGTTAGAGACAATTTAGCACGGTCATTAGAAAATCCTAAAATAGGTAATTTTTACAAGGTCAGGCTAAACGGAGCGTTAGCCGTATTGGAAAGTGTTATTTTAATCAATCTTATCGGTCACTATAAAGGGGAAGGTAAAGATTATTTAGTATTAACCGCCGCGGTAACAACCCTAAGCGCTACTGCATTTACCGTTTATTCCAGCTATATCGAGTTGGCCTATTTAGGCAGTTCGGTGAAAGTTAGGGAGAGTGCAGGAACGTTTATCGGGAAATTTTCTTTTTGGGGCGGTACGCTGAATTTTATTGCCGGTGGGGCGTTGGCGATATCGGATTTTATTGATGCGAAGAATAATACGGATAATAGTATTTTATTTACCGCTTATGGAGTTCGAATGCTTGCTATAACGGCCTATACAGTTTTTAGATATACCATAGCAATTGAAGCCTCCAGTGTTTGGTTTGAGTATGTCAGCAAAACGGCTAAAAAAGGTGTTATTCGTTTTGCAGCAGAAAAAATGGCAATTTTTGCTTCGTCAGAGTTTATCAAAGTCGCTGCAAGCAGAATGTTAGTGTGGGTACCTTATCTGAACTTATTAATTGTCGCCGTGACCATCGGTATGTGTATTTTTGAGCCTAACGCACTAGAAACTTGGTTTAAGCGCTGCTGTTTTGGAACGCGGGCGCTTAAAGATAAATATCAAAATCTGCAAGAAGAGATGGGTATGTTATCTTCCGCCGTTCAGGAGTGTATTTAAATGTATTTTTTCGAATGGATGATGTGGAATGATGCCACTGCGGGTGAATCCCGCCGAAAAGAGCTAAGTGAGTTCGATAAGCGCTTAGGCAATCGCAGTGAACGAATTCCTGTCAAGGTTTTTACCAAGGATTATACCCAACCTTCAGTCAGTGATAGTCCACAGCCTATTGGTCCCTACTACGCCTATAATGAACGATTTATGGAGATCCGTTCAGGGTTTATGGAAAATTATCGGGGCGTTATTACTGCATTTACTTTGTTAACACTAATTTGTTTTGTTGGTTTATTTATTTATCAGTTATTTCATTCTATTGATCAATTAATCAATAATCCTCCGCAAAAAGTAGGTGGAATATATTACCGCATTGTTTTTTCAATAATAATGTTGTTGGGGATTTGTTATTTATGTGTCCGATATGGCCGTTATATTAGTCGGCTAGAGGTATTTACCCTACGCCATATGCGGGTGCGTTTTAATCGTATAACCCGGCAGGTACATATTCAACAGCCGAGCTACTGCGGAGGCAATTTAACCCTGCGCTGGGAAGATATTATTTGTGACGTAGCGGATGGAGGTAAACCGGTAGCCGGTGAAGAGGATGTTGGTGGAATGGGTTTTCCCAATGTACTGGCCTGGCACCCTTACCGCACTGGATTACCATTTGGGGTTGTGGTGGCTATCGGTAAAAAGTTGATGAGTCAGCAGGCGCAGCTAGATGAATGGGAGTTTATCCGCCGCTATATGGAAGAGGGGCCAGAGAATCTACCGGTACCGCGCAAAGCGTCACATTTACCATTACCTTGGCACGGGCTGGTAGCCCATTTAGAAACGGTCGGTAGCCTATATAGGATGACGCCGGGGGTGATGAAACCTTTTTTAATAATGTTTCTGTTGCCCGTGATGGCGTTTTTGGGCGTAGCCTATTGGGCATCAGAGCTATTATGCTGGCAGCCGCGCTGGCCTAAAGTGATTCGACAGGCGGGCTTACCGGGAATGCCGGTTCCCCCGCTGACGAAGCTCAGCGACTACCCGCCGGATATTCAACAAAAGTTACGGGATAACGAAAGCTATTGGGACAGGGATAAAGAACTCGCCGAGGCCGAACGGTTAAATAAGCCAGTGGATAGTGACGCAGTTATTTAAGTTAACGGTATCGCTATAGAACACGATAGTCATTATTGCTAATCTGCCATTCAGTATGTAAACGAAGTATCTTCAGCCGTTCAGGAGTGTATTTAAATGTATTTTGTCGAATGGATGCAATGGAAAGATACCACGGCAGATGAAGAGAGCCGTAAAGAGCGCACTGAATTTGAAAAAAACTCAGGTGATGATGAGGAGCACTTCCCCGTAGAAGTCTTTACCGCTGATTATACTCAGCCTTCAGTTAGCGATAATCCGCGGCCCTTTGGCCCTTACTACGCCTATAATGAACGTTTTATGGAAATTAGGGCGGGGTTTATGGAAAGTTATCGGGGGGTTATTACTGCGTTTACTTTATTAGTTTTAATCGGCTTGATAGGGTTGCCGATAGATTTTTTGTTTGAAAATTTTCATGAGCTAATATATGCCGAGACTAAGAGAGTCGGTCAGTTGTATTTCAGTATTATTTTCTTTACGTTGATGCTATCAGGCATTAGCTATCTTTTTATCCGTTATGGTCGCTATATTAGTCGGCTAGAGGTATTTACCCTGCGGCATATGCGTGTGCGTTTTAATCGTATAACCCGGCAGGTACATATTCAGCAGCCGGCTTACTGCGGTGGTAATTTAACCCTGCGCTGGGAAGATATTATTTGTGACGTAGCGGATGGAGGTAAACCGGTAGCTGGTGAAGAGGATATTGGCGGAATGGGGTTTCCCAATATTCTGGTCTGGCACCCTTATCGTACTGGTTTACCCTTTATTGCTATGGTGGCAATTGGTAAAAAAATGATAAGCCAGCAGACGCAGTTAGATGAATGGGAGTTTATCCGCCGCTATATGGAAGAGGGGCCGGAGAATCTACCGGTACCGCGCAAAGCGTCACATTTACCATTACCTTGGCACGGGCTGGTAGCCCATTTAGAAACGGTCAGTAGCCTATATAGGATGACGCCGGGGGTAATAAAACCTTTTTTAATAATGTTTCTGTTGCCCGTGATGGCGTTTTTGGGCGTAGCCTATTGGGCATCTGAGCTATTATGCTGGCAGCCGCGCTGGCCTAAAGTGATTCGACAGGCGGGCTTACCGGGAATGCCGGTTCCCCCGCTGACGCAGCTCAGCGACTACCCGCCGGATATTCAACAAAAGCTATTGGATAACGCAAGCTATTGGGACAGGGATAAAGAACTCGCCGAGGCCGAACGGTTAAATAAGCCAGTGGATAGTGACGCAGTTATTTAAGTTAATGATATCGCTATAGAACACGATAGGCATTATTGCTAACCTGCCATTTAATATATAAACGAAATATCTTCAGCCGTTCTGGAGTGTATTTAAATGTATTTTGTCGAATGGGCAATGTGGCGTGAAGCCACAGCCGATGAAGAGAGCCGTAAAGAAAGTTTAGAATTTGATAAAAAGTCCGGGGGTGATGGTGCACAACTTCCCGTAGAGGTCTTTACCGCCGATTATACCCAACCTTCAGTTAGTGATAACCCGCGACCTTTTGGCCCCTATTAAGCCTATAATGAGTGCTTTATGGAAATTCGGGCGGGGTTTATGGAAAGTTACAGGGGGGTTATTACTGCGTTTACTTTATTAATATTAATTGGTTTTATAGGTTTATTCATATATGAATTATTTGGTTTTTTTTATGAATTAATATATACCCACTCTCATCGAGTGGGAGAGATGTATTTTGGTATTATTTCCTTCACATTAATGTTGTTAGGGGTTAGTTACTTTTTTGTCCGCTATGGGCGCTATATTAGTCGATTTGAGGTATTTACCCTACGCCATATGCGGGTGCGTTTTAACCGTATAACCCGGCAGGTACATATTCAACAGCCGAGCTACTGCGGAGGCAATTTAACCCTGCGCTGGGAAGATATTATTTGTGACGTAGCGGATGGAGGTAAACCGGTAGCCGGTGAAGAGGATATTGGTGGAATGGGTTTTCCCAATGTACTGGCCTGGCACCCTTACCGCACCGGATTACCGTTTGGGGTTGTGGTGGCTATCGGTAAAAAAATGATGAGTCAGCAAAACTTATTGGACGAGTGGGAGTTACAATAATTAAGGAATGGCCGGGGGCAATATACTGAAAAACCGCCCTCACCGAAGGCGGCCCAGCATCAACAACAATATACTCAAACCCCATCACCCATAAATCGCACGTGACTCACCATCACCGCTGCCTGAGGGGGTTATTCTTCCCTTAAATTCCTGCCATAAGTCTACTACGCGCTTCAGATCTTCCCGTGATACGTCCAGATGAGTTACCAGGCGGGTGATGGGGCCGGTGTTGATCAATATATCGTGCTGTTTCATCCAAGGGCCGAGCTGGCTGGCTTCGTCAGCCGGAAGGCGCAGGAACAGGATATTGGTTTGTGCGCCGGGGGAGGCGACTTCGACACCTAAAGCAGCTAACTGCTCTGCCAGCCATTGTGCGTTGTCATGGTCTTCACGTAGGCGTTCTACGTTATGGTGTAGGGCATACAGCGCCGCCTGAGCCAATATTCCCGCCTGACGCATACCGCCACCGACCATTTTCCTCCAGCGTCGGGCCTGTTTAATATATTCAGTGCTGCCGCACAGCAGGGAACCTACCGGTGCACCAAGACCTTTCGATAGGCAAATAGTCAGGGTATCGCAATATTGGGTTAGGGTCGTTAACGGAACGCGCATGGCGACTGAGGCGTTAAAGATACGCGCACCGTCTACGTGCAGAGCCAGTTTATTTTTGCGGGTAAATTCCCATGCCTGATGAAGATAGTCCAGCGGCAGCACTTTACCGTTATGGGTATTTTCAAGGCACAGCAGTCGGGTACGGGCGAAATGAATATCGTCAGGCTTAATGACGCTGGCGACCACCTCTAGCGGTAAGGTGCCGTCTTCAGCCGCATCAATGGGCTGAGGTTGAATGCTGCCTAATACCGCCGCGCCACCGGCCTCAAACATGTAGTTATGGGCTTTTTGCCCAACGATATACTCCTCACCGCGCTGGCAGTGGGTCAGTAGGGCGACCAAATTAGCCTGAGTACCGGTTGGCAAAAATAGCGCAGCCTCTTTACCGGATAGTGCCGCGGCTTCTTGCTCCAATTGATTGACGCTGGGGTCATCGCCATACACATCATCACCAACAGCAGCATCCGTCATGGCTTGCCGCATGGCTTTTCCGGGCTGGGTTACGGTATCACTTCGCAGATCTATCATATTGGGCACCTTACTGAACAATGAGGAATGAGGAAATTATGGGCTTCTTTTGTATCACGCTCGTTGAGTAAGAAAAAAGATAAAAATGAAGTGAGGTTGTTTTTGTTGATAGCCCGCGAGCGAGAACGCGAGTTTAACCTGATATTTGGCGATTTCATGCTGACGCAGTAATGATGTTATTTCTCTACTCAAAACATCACGAAAACCGATTAATTACCCAAAGATGCCGGTTAAATGGGCTAAACAGCACGGAAACCTTGTGTTTTCTCATTTTTTAGGCTAATTATGAAAAAGTTATCTGGATAACGTGTGGAGAAGAGAGACCGATGCATTTACGATATCTATTGCTTCTGGTTTTACTGGTACTGGCTGGTTGTTCCAGTAATACACCGCCGCCGAGCGGAAAACTTTCCGACCCTATTTTTGTTCTGGCCCAGCTTAAAGAGCAGCACCGAGAATGGCGTGGCGCACCTTATCGTTATGGCGGTTTGTCCCGAAGCGGTGTGGATTGCTCCGGTTTTGTGTATAAAACCTTCCATGACCGTTTTAATATCAATCTTCCCCGTACCACAAAACTGCAGGCCGAGGTCGGCTCTAAAGTGTCTCGTGATGAACTGATGCCGGGCGATTTGGTATTCTTCAAAACCGGCAGGGGTGAAAATGGGTTACATGTCGGCATCTACGATGCAGATGGCGCGTTTTTACATGCATCAACCAGTAAAGGGGTGATGACCTCGTCGCTGGACAGCCCATACTGGAAGAGCGCCTACTGGCAATCTCGTCGTCTGTGATTCGCCTGCGTCCATTAATCACTATATTGCAGTAACTTATTACCGAATGGATAATGTTTATGTCTTCTTTGCGTTTGCTTATCTCTGATTCTTACGATCCTTGGTTTAATCTGGCAGTAGAAGAGTGTATTTTTCGCCAAATGCCAGCCACTCAACGGGTGTTGTTCTTATGGCGTAATGCCGATACGGTGGTTATTGGACGAGCGCAGAATCCGTGGAAAGAGTGCAACACTCGCCGCATGGAAGACGATAAAGTTACGCTAGCCCGTCGCAGTAGCGGCGGTGGGGCGGTGTTCCACGATTTAGGCAATACCTGCTTTACCTTTATGGCGGGAAAACCTGAATATGACAAAACCGTTTCTACCGCGATTGTGGTGAAGGCATTAAATTTTCTTGGTATTGAGGCTACTGCCTCTGGACGCAATGACCTCGTGGTGAATACGGCTGAAGGGGAACGTAAAATTTCCGGTTCTGCCTATCGGGAAACGATGGATCGGGGATTCCACCACGGAACTTTACTGCTGGATGCGGATTTAACTCGACTGGCAAACTATCTTAATCCGGATATCAAGAAGCTACAGGCTAAAGGTATTACCTCCGTCAGAGGTCGAGTCACGAACCTGAAACAGCTTCTACCCACCATTACCCATCAGCAAATTTGTGACGCTGTCACTAAATCATTCTTTGAACATTACGGCGACCAAGTGGTTGCCGAGCACATCTCGCCAGATGCGCTACCGGATTTACCCAACTTTGTTGAGACCTTTGCTCGTCAGAGCAGTTGGGAATGGAACTTTGGTCAAGCGCCTGCATTCACCCATTTACTGGATCAGCGCTTTGTTTGGGGCGGCGTAGAGCTGCACTTTGATGTAGAAAAAGGCCACATCACCCGCACTCAAATCTTCACCGACAGCCTTAGCCCCACACCGCTGGAAACACTGGCAGAAAATTTACAGGGCACTCTCTACCACAGCGACGCGCTGAAGCAACAATGTCTCGACCTGATAAAACAATTCCCTGAACAGGAAAAAGAACTCACCGAGCTGGGCGACTGGATTGCGGAGATGGTTAGATAATAACGATAATTATTTGGTTAGACGTGTCTGTTTAGGTGTAAGAGATATTTTTAAACGGGAGTCATCGTCGGGCGAGGTTGCCGTGGGCGACACCGGCCCGACGCTTTCCGTAGCTAAATGTGGGTTGTCTCCCGGCCGTACTCAATAGAAATATAAGCACGCTGTTATTACGGCCGGAATATTCATTAAAGTTGATTTAAAAATCGCTAAACAAAAAGATCTAACTAAATCTCGACGCCACCGCCGTTGCTAAACTTTCAATCATCTTTTCCGTATCTCCCCAACTCAGACAAGGATCGGTAATCGACTGCCCATACGTAAGCGCCTGCCCGGCCTGAAGCTTTTGGGTTCCTTCAACCAGAAAACTCTCAGCCATTACACCCACCACCGCCATAGAACCAGCTTTGATCTGCTCACAAATATTCTCGCACACGTCTAACTGACGGCGATGTAACTTCTGACAGTTACCGTGGCTAAAGTCGACAATCAAATGCTCAGGCAGATCAAATTGACGCAAGTTATCACAGGCGGCAGCAATATCAGCGGCATGGTAGTTCGGCATATTACCGCCGCGCAGAATAATGTGGGCGTAAGGATTACCGTTGGTGCGGTAAATACTCATCTGGCCTAATTTATCCGGAGACAGGAACATATGGCTGGAACGGGCGGCACGGATTGCATCAATGGCGATTTTAGTACTGCCATCGGTACCGTTCTTAAAGCCAACCGGACAAGAAAGTGCTGACGCCATCTCGCGGTGGATCTGGCTTTCGGTCGTGCGGGCACCAATAGCGCCCCAGCTAATCAGATCGGCAATATATTGCCCGATCACCATATCTAAGAATTCAGTGGCGGTTGGCATACCCAACTTACTGATTTTTAGTAATAGTTCACGTGCCCGCTCCAGACCTTGATTTACTTGGTAAGAACAATCCAGATTAGGGTCGGAGATCATGCCTTTCCAACCCACCACGGTACGAGGTTTCTCAAAGTAAGTGCGCATCACGATTTCTAAGCGATCCTGATAGCGGTTACGCAAAACGTTTAACCGTTCAGCATAATCGATGGCAGCATCCACATCGTGAATGGAACAAGGGCCAACAATAACCAATAATCGACGGTCTTCACCGTGGATGATTTTTTCAATACGCTGACGCGACCGGGTGATATTGGAGCTGATTTCTTCAGTAATAGGAAATAGCTGTGCCAATCGCTCAGGGGTCACCAGACTGTCGATCAGCGAGGTGCGGAGCTCATCAGTTTTCTTCATGAATTGCCTTTCTCTAAATCTTATCTTCTCGTCGGTGATATACCGGGAAGTGATGGTCATCACAATAACGGAAACAGGAAGGGTTGCAAATAATTGATTAAATTAATTCGTTGCTATTTGTTAAATATTGATGGTGAAGCGAGAAAGTCTGCTTAATGGAAAAGTTTGGCGGCAAGGTGATGAATTCACTGAGACAACATCGGGGAAGGTGTAAGCCTTCCCCGATAAAGCGTTTAATACATTCGGCGGCTCATACCTAAAATATCCAGCAATTTGGTCGAGATCTCTTCTACAGAATAGTTGGTGCTATTAATAAAACGGATATTGTTTTTACGGTACAAAGACTCAACCTCGGCAATCTCCATGCGGCACTGACGTAATGACGCATAGCGACTATTCTCTCTACGCTCCTGACGGATTGCGGATAGCCGTTCCGGATCGATAGAGAGGCCAAATAGTTTATGCTGAAATGGCTTAAGCGCAGCGGGAAGCTGAATATTATCCATATCATCGGCGGTAAACGGATAGTTAGCGGCGCGAATACCAAACTGCATGGCTAGATAGAGGCTGGTGGGGGTTTTACCACAGCGGGAAACCCCTAACAAAATCACCTGAGCCTCTTCCAGATTGCGTAGTGAAATACCGTCATCGTGAGACAGCGTGTAATCAATGGCGGCGATACGTGCGTCATACTTCACCAGATTGCTAGCGGTTAGCCCATGAGTACGATGAGCGTTAGGCAGTGGTGCAATGCCTAACTCTTGTTGTAAAGGGGCGACTAGCGCTTGAACAATATTCTGACAGTAGCCCTGACTGCTCTCAATAATTGCTCGAATTTCCGGTGAAACAATAGAGTAAAACACCAGTGGTTTTTGTTGGCTTTCCCGATACAGATCGTCAATTTGTTGGCGAACCTCACAGGCTTTTGCCTCATTCTCAACAAAAGGGATGGTGTATTGATTCAGACTAATGGGAAATTGAGATAACACCGCATGCCCTAAAACCTCGGCGGTAATTGCCGTGCCGTCAGAAATATAGAAAACCGTACGCTCCATGGCGCTCTCCTGTTGCTGATTTTATATAGTGAGAAAACGCTTTATTAAAATCACGCGATCGATATGAACAAAATTGTTGTTGAATATGCGCATAAAAAGCGCGATTGCGAACAAGATACAATATTTATAAGACTAAGAAAACTCAGTTTAAATGCGGAAACGATTAACCATTTCATAAGTGATTCATTGCTGTGTAAGCTTTCCTACGTATCTGGATTTTTGACCTGTGCGGTATAAAACTTGTTTTGTCATTTAATCCGTCTTACTGACTCAATAATGGAACATCTCTGATGCCTGATATCAATAGTAATCAACATAACGTTGTTTGGTATAACCAACTGGGAATGCATGATGTTGATCGTGTTGGGGGCAAAAATGCCTCCTTAGGGGAAATGATCACTAATCTGAGCGAACTGGGCGTATCGGTTCCTAATGGTTTTGCTACTACTGCTCAGGCGTTTAATGATTTTCTTGAGCAAAGTGGCGTAAATCAGCGTATTTATCAGCTGCTCGACCAAATCGACGTGGATAACGTCAACGCACTGGCAGATGCCGGAGCGCAAATTCGGGGCTGGATTATCGATACACCATTCCAGCCAGAGCTGGAACAGGCGATTCATCAGGCTTATCAAACATTGTCGGAAGGTAATGTCGGCGCTTCATTTGCCGTTCGTTCTTCTGCAACCGCTGAAGACATGCCTGACGCATCGTTTGCTGGTCAGCAAGAAACCTTTCTTAACGTGCAGGGTATTGATGCAGTGATGGTAGCGATTAAGCATGTATTTGCTTCATTGTTTAACGATCGTGCAATTTCTTACCGTGTGCATCAGGGTTATGATCATCGTGGCGTGGCGCTCTCTGCTGGGGTACAGCGCATGGTGCGTTCTGACTTAGCTTCTGCGGGCGTGATGTTCACTATTGATACTGAATCGGGCTTCGATCAGGTGGTATTTATCACCTCGGCCTATGGTCTAGGTGAAATGGTGGTGCAGGGGGCGGTTAATCCGGATGAGTTCTATGTCCATAAACCAACGTTGATGAATGGTCGACCGGCTATCGTTCGTCGAACCATCGGTTCGAAAAAGCTTCGCATGGTTTATGCCGATAGCCAGGAGCATGGTAAACAGGTTTGTATTGAAGATGTGCCAGAAGCGGATCGTGTGCAGTACAGTCTGCGGGATGATGAGATCCAGCAGTTGGCTCATCAGGCGCTACTGATTGAGAAACATTATGGTCGCCCAATGGATATTGAATGGGCAAAAGACGGTCATTCTGGAAAATTGTATATCGTACAGGCTCGTCCAGAAACGGTGCGTTCCAATGAACAAGTGATGGAACGTTACCAACTGTACAAGCGTGGTGAAATTCTGGCGGAAGGGCGAGCCATAGGCAACCGCATTGGTGCGGGGCCGGTAAAAGTGATTACCGATTTAAGCCAGATGGACCGCATTCAGCCGGGTGATGTATTAGTTACTGATATGACTGACCCAGATTGGGAACCGATCATGAAGCGTGCAGCGGCTATCGTCACTAACCGTGGCGGAAGAACCTGCCATGCGGCGATTATTGCCCGTGAGCTAGGTATTCCTGCGGTTGTGGGCTGCGGTAATGCCACCGATCTATTGCATGAAGGACAGAAAGTGACGGTCTCTTGTGCTGAAGGTGATACGGGCTTTATCTATCAGGATATTCTGGACTTTAAGGTACAAAGTTCTCAATTGAATCAACTGCCGGAGATTCCGGTAAAAATCATGATGAATATCGGTAACCCGGATCGTGCCTTTGATTTTGCCCGCCTGCCAAATGAGGGCGTTGGTCTGGCTCGTCTAGAATTTATCATCAACCGTATGATTGGTGTGCATCCACGCGCGTTACTGGAATTTGACCAGCAGGAAGCCTCGGTTCAGCAGGAAATTCGTGAACTGATGGTGGGTTATGACGATCCGGTTGAGTTCTATATTGGTCGACTGTCCGAAGGTATTGCAACGCTGGCTGCTGCATTCTGGCCGAAGCGGGTGATTGTGCGCCTGTCTGACTTCAAATCTAACGAATACGCCAATCTGGTGGGCGGAAGCCGTTATGAACCCCATGAAGAGAACCCGATGTTAGGATTCCGTGGTGCAGGGCGTTACGTATCCGAAGACTTTAAAGCTTGCTTTGCGCTGGAGTGTGAAGCGGTTAAACGGGTTCGCAACCAGATGGGACTGACAAATGTTGAAATTATGATCCCATTTGTACGCACCGTCGATCAGGCCAAAGCGGTTATCGATCAACTGGCCCATGAAGGGCTGAAACGTGGTCAGGATGGGCTGAAAGTGATTATGATGTGTGAAATACCGTCTAACGCACTCTTAGCAGAAGCGTTCTTGGAACACTTTGATGGTTTCTCCATCGGTTCTAACGATATGACTCAACTCACCTTGGGTCTGGATCGGGACTCGGGGGTAGTTTCCGAACTGTTTGATGAACGTAACGACGCAGTCAAAGCCTTACTTTCTATGGCAATTAAAGCCGCCAAGAAGAAGGGCAAATACGTCGGAATTTGCGGTCAGGGCCCGTCAGATCATGAAGACTTCGCCGTATGGTTAATGGAGCAAGGCATCGACAGCCTCTCCCTCAACCCGGACACCGTCATCAAAACCTGGATGGCACTGGCAGAAGAAAGTGCAGAAACGGTTTGATAAATAATTACACCAAGTCGGCGTTATTCGTAGCATGAGATAGGTAATCGGCGGGAGAGGCCGCCGTTGGGGGCGACTTGACGTAAGCGCTGGTCCGAAGGGTGAAACACCGCAAGGTGTTTCATCACTGCCCCTAAGCGGAGTAGGCCCGGTACGCTCTGTCGCTGAGTTCGGAGGGGCTTCCGGCCAAGTACAAAGTCGATATACACAATATCGCTTTTACGGCCGGAAGATCCTCAACATCCAATCAGAAACAACCCAACTTAAATATTCAGTTCCCGATCCAAATCCGGTAACTCATCCGTTGGCTCCGGAACCTCATCAATCCAGGCAGAAATTAAACGATACGATACCGCCAGCACCACGGGACCAATGAATAATCCAATCATACCAAAGGCCAGTAATCCCCCAATAACCCCGGAAAGAATCAGCAACAGCGGTAAATCTGCACCTAAACGAATCAGCGCTGGGCGCAGGAAATTATCCATAGAAACCACAATGCAGCTCCAGACTAACAGTACCGTACCCCAAGTGTTATCTCCGCTCCAGTAAAGCCAGAATACCGCAGGGAACAGGATCAGCGATGGCCCGATTTGTGCCAGACAACAAATAAACATCAATACCGTTAACAGTGTGGCATAAGGGATACCGGATATGGCTAACCCAATCCCTCCTAACAGTGCCTGAGTCAGTGCGGTAACCACCACGCCCAACGCCACGGCACGAATAGCCTGAGCACCTAGAATAACGGCCGCTTCCCCACGTTTTTCGGCTAAACGTAACGCAAAGTGACGGATGCCTTTAGCCACGGCTTCACCCTTAGAGTAAAGAATGGCACTGAATATCACCATTAGCGTGCCGTGCAACATAAAACCGCCAACGTGAGCCACTTGAGAAACAAACCAGGTTGTAGCGGCACCCGCATAAGGTTGAATACTGGCAACCAGCGCTTTACCACCATCAGTAGACAGGGCTTGCCAGTTGCGATACAGACGCCGACCAACGCCTGGAATATCATTTAGCCAAGCCAGTTTAGGAATATGCCAGTTCTCTGGTTTTCCAACCCAATCAACTAACTGGCCACTGTTGTCGACAATACTATTAATGACCAAGCCAAAAGGCAGAACGAATACCACCACCAGTAACAAAGTCATGATGATCACCGCCGGAGTCCGCCGTCCGCCGGTATATTTTTGTACCCGTAATAGTAACGGCCAGGTTGCTATAACCACCATGCCCGCCCAAGCAAAGCCCAAAATAAAAGGGCGAACGACCCAAAGGCAGATTACGAGCATCATCAGAATAAACAGTATTCCAAACATCAGACGTGCAAGATCAAAACGTTTTTTCGGTTGTGTCATGGATGTACTCATCATGAAATAGAGTTGTTAATAACTAAGCTATAGTATCGGGTATAGCCAAACGTTACGCTATTTTAATTAATAAATTGATAATTATCATTTAAGCGTAAGCGCTGGCAAAAGTATGTAAATGAACCCTTACTCTTGCCTCAATATTGAGAGAAGGCGTTAAGGGTTGCGATAAATTTAATGGATGGGCTACGCAAACGATAAAGCAGTATGCTAGTTTAGTTCGCTAGATTGGGTAATGTTTAGAACATAATAAAATAAAAAATAACGCAAAAGAGATTAATGGCAATGATTCCACAGCTAAAGCAAGCACCCGGCGTTGATTCACCGGTTCAGGAGTATTTAGGCGCGTTAAAACAGGCGGGTTTCAGTGGTGATATTGCAACGCAATATGCGGACCGTCTGAGCATGTCGACGGATAACAGCATCTATCAGATGCTGCCTCAGGCCATTGTGTTTCCTCGTTCTACTGCCGATGTGCTGTTGATTGCCCGAACCGGTCAGCAGGCAAGTTTTTCCGCCATTACGTTTACCCCACGGGGCGGTGGCACAGGGACCAATGGACAGTCACTCAATGATGGCATTGTGGTGGATATGTCGCGCTACATGAACCGTATTCTTGAGTTGAATTTAGAGCAAGGATGGGTTCGTGTCGAAGCCGGTGTAGTTAAAGATCAACTGAATCAATATCTGAAGCCTCACGGCTATTTTTTCTCGCCAGAACTGTCGACCAGTAACCGGGCAACGCTGGGGGGGATGATTAATACTGATGCCTCCGGTCAGGGTTCGTTGGTTTATGGTAAAACGTCCGACCATGTTTTGGGCTTAAGAAGCGTTTTGCTGAACGGAGAACTTCTGGACACGTATGCCATGCCGGTAGCGGTCGCAGAACAGTTAGCCTCACAACAAACGGCGGTAGGGAAGGTTTATCAGACGGTGTTGGAAAGGTGCCGTCAGCAGCGTCAGCTTATTATCGACAAATTTCCCAAGTTGAACCGTTTTCTCACCGGTTATGATCTCCGGCATGTTTTTAGTGACGATCTGCAAACGTTTGACCTTTCGCGCATACTGACCGGTTCTGAAGGTTCGCTGGCATTTATTACCGAAGCTAGGCTGAATATCACGCCGTTACCCGCACTGCGTCGACTGGTGAATATTAAGTATGACAGTTTTGATTCGGCACTGAGAAATGCGCCATTAATGGTAGAGGCCAATGCGTTATCGGTGGAAACCGTAGACTCGAAAGTCTTTAACCTAGCCCGTGAAGATATTGTCTGGGAATCAGTAAAAAATCTGATTACTGACATTCCGGGCAAAGATATGCAGGGGCTGAATATCGTTGAATTTGCCGGTCAGGATCCCGAAGTGATTAACCGTCAGGCTGAGTTCCTCTGCTCCCGGCTGGATCAATTGATGGAAAAGGGCGAAGCCGGCGTGATTGGCTACCAACTGTGTAGCGATTTAGCCGATATCGAACGTATCTATGCGATGCGTAAGAAAGCGGTCGGTTTGTTGGGCAATGCTAAAGGGTTAGCCAAACCCATTCCTTTTGCTGAAGACACATGTGTACCGCCGTCGCATTTGGCCGACTATATATCTGAGTTTCGCGCATTATTGGATAGCCATAATTTGGCTTACGGTATGTTTGGTCATGTAGATGCGGGGGTATTGCACGTTCGGCCGGCGCTGGATATGTGCGATCCACAGCAGGAGCTATTAATGAAACAGCTCTCTGACCAAATCGTTGCGCTGACCGCTAAATATGGTGGTTTGTTATGGGGAGAGCATGGCAAGGGCTTTCGCGCCGAGTATAGCCCTGACTTTTTTGGCCCAGCGCTGTATGACGAACTGCGTCGTATTAAAGCGGTGTTTGACCCGGATAATCGACTGAACCCGGGTAAGATCTGTTCACCCATGGGGAGAGAGGACGCTCTCTATAAAGTGGACGCGGTAAAACGCGGCACATTTGATCGTCGCATCCCGCTGGCGGTACGAACGTCTTTTAAAGGTGCTTTGGAGTGTAACGGTAACGGCCTGTGTTTTAACTTTGATGCTAACAGCCCAATGTGCCCGTCAATGAAGATTAGTGCTAATCGGGTTCATTCACCTAAAGGCCGGGCAACGCTGGTGCGAGAATGGCTGCGATTACTGGCAGAAGAAGGTGTTGATCCACTGGCACTTGAGACGCAACTGGCTGAACAACGCTTGAGTTGGCGGAGTGTGTTAGATAAGACCAAAAATAGCCTGCGCCAACGTCAGGGAGAATATGATTTTTCTCATGAGGTCAAGCAGTCCATGGCGGGCTGTCTGGCCTGTAAGGCCTGTTCCACTCAGTGCCCAATAAAGATTGATGTTCCGGCATTTCGTTCTCGTTTCTTGCAGTTGTATCATACGCGCTACTTCCGCCCGGCTCGGGACTATATTGTTGCATCAGTAGAGAACTATGCGCCAGTGATGGCAAAAGCGCCGCAGGTGTTTAACTTCTTTATTCGTCAGTCTTGGGTTCAGATGTTGGGGGCTAAAAGTATAGGCATGGTGAATTTACCGTTGCTCTCTTCTCCAACGCTGAAACAACAGCTACAGGGGCATCAGGCTTGTACTATGACGCTGGAGCAGTTGGAAGCAATTGACGCGGCAAGTAAGCAGCAATACGTCTTAGTGGTTCAGGACCCCTTTACCAGCTATTACGATGCTAAAGTTGTGGCGGATTTTATTCACCTGATTGAAAAACTGGGGCTGAAACCGGTGCTGTTGCCGTTTAGCCCAAATGGTAAAGCCCAGCATATTAAAGGCTTTTTGCGGCAATTTGCCAAAACTGCCCAACGTACGGCGGATATGCTGAATCGGGTTGCTAAGTTGAATATACCGATGGTAGGCGTCGACCCGGCTCTGGTGTTGTGTTATCGCGATGAGTATAGCCAGATTTTAGGTGAAAAACGGGGTGATTTTAAAGTTCAATTGATGCATGAATGGTTGAACGCCAATCTTGCGCGTTTTCCAGCAAAAAGCGAAGCACAGTCGCCTTGGTATCTGTTTAGCCACTGTACTGAAAGTACAGCGCTTCCCGCCAGCGGCAAGCAGTGGGAAAACCTGTTTAGTCACTTTGGCGCTAAATTGAATAATGTCAGCCTTGGTTGCTGTGGTATGGCTGGAACCTATGGTCATGAAGCGGATAATTTGAATAATTCTGCCGGAATATATGCGTTATCTTGGCAAAAAGCGCTGGAAGGCAAAGACGCGAGTCGCTGTCTGGCTACCGGGTATTCATGCCGTAGTCAGGTTAAACGTTTTAGTCATGTGGTATTGAAACACCCGCTTCAGGCTTTGCTTGAGCTGGTGTGATAAACAATGAATCAAGGTAAGTCATCTATGTGGAAACGACATAAAACACTGGTAGAACTGAACCAGATGTCAAAAGGAACCATGATCGAACATGTCGGCATTGTCTACACGTTACAAACGGAAGACAGTCTGGAAGCGACCATGCCGGTGGATCATCGTACCATTCAACCTTTTGGCCTGTTACATGGCGGCGCTTCGGTAGTGCTGGCAGAAACCTTGGGCTCAGTCGCTGGTTATCTGTGCTGTGAGGGAGAGACGCAGGTGGTCGGTATCGATATTAATGCGAACCACGTGCGGGCGGCTAAACAGGGAAGGGTTCGTGGGGTATGTAAAGCCATTCATTTAGGGCGTAGCCATCAAGTATGGGAAATTAAAATTTACGATGAGGCGGATCGGCTTTGCTGTATTTCTCGACTGACAACGGCCGTTCTGGATAAGACATTGCGTTAATAACCCATGTTATTGATGACTAGAAGTACCTGATTATTTTATATAAAGGTGGTTGATGTGAATAAGGTAAGCGGTAATCAATTAGAGGTTCCGCAGGAAATTCACGCTTATCAGTTAGATGGCAAGGGCGGTATATTGCCGGTTACGGATAAGACGGAAGCAACGGCAGCAGAGCCTTGCTGGATACATATAGATTACGAACAGCCAGAAAGTCTTCATTGGTTAAATGAAACCCCTCTGTTACCCGAGAGTTTTAAAGAGGCGCTGTCTGGAGAAAGTTGTCGCCCACGAGTTACTCGTCAGGGGAATGGAACACTAATTATTCTTCGCAGTATAAACCTGAATAGCGAGTCGGTTCCCGATCCGTTGGTGACGCTAAGGGTATTTATTTCCGATAGTTTGATTATCTCCAGTCGTCATCGGGCCATTCATGCGGTAGATGAGGTGGTAAATGAATTAAAAAAAGGAACCGGACCATTTCATAGCGGAAGCTGGCTGGTGGAAATTCTGGATTTTCTGACCGATCAGGTCAGTGATTTTATTGATGACCTCCATGGACGGGTTATCGATCTGGAAGATGGGTTACTGGAGAAAGAGGTGCCAGAACGAGGGGTTATTGCGCTTATTCGTAAGCAGCTTATTGTATTACGCCGTCACTTGATGCCTCAACGAGATGTATTTTCTCGGTTGGCCAGTGAGCGGTTACCATGGATGAGTAATGAAGATCGCCATCGGATGCAGGATATTGCCGATCGACTGGGTCGCGGTCTGGATGATTTAGATGCAACGATTGCTCGTACTGCCGTGGTGGTGGATGAAATTAATTCTCTGCTGGCTGATGCGATGAACCGCCGCACCTATACCATGTCGCTCATGGCGATGCTGTTTTTACCCGCGACGTTTCTTACTGGGCTATTTGGCGTAAACCTAGGTGGGATTCCCGGCGGCGATAAAGAACATGCTTTCACCATTTTCTGCATTTGCTTGGTCGTTGTTGGCGGTAGCATTTTGTGGTGGTTGAAGAAGAGTAAGTGGTTGTAGGTATTTTATGAAATATCGGGTGGTTTTGTTTTTATACCTAAAATAGACAATCAAAGGCCCGGCGCACTCTATCGCTAAGTATCGGATCCTTTCCGGTCGATGACATAATAAATATAAGTATTATGTCATTACGGCCGGAAAATCCACGGATGTTAATTTATTAGGTCAGTCAGCAGCCTACTTAACTTCAACCACATCAATACCTAAATCTACATTTTCATCCGGTATAAAACCGGTAGGCTGTAGGGGGAATTCTTCCCGGTCAAATGCCAAATCACCGCCGTTTACCACTTCCATACCTTGCTGAATAGCAGTGAAATCAAACAGTTCACGGTCGCACAGATGAGATGGCACAACGTTTTGCATAGCGCTGAACATGGTTTCAATTCTGCCCGGATAACGGCGATCCCAATCTCTCAGCATATCCTTAATCACCTGACGCTGTAGGTTAGGTTGTGAGCCACAGAGGTTGCAGGGAATAATGGGGAAAGCTTTCGCCTCGGCATAACGCTCAATATCTTTTTCACGACAGTAGGCCAATGGACGGATAACGATATGTTTGCCGTCATCGCTGATGAGCTTTGGTGGCATCCCTTTTAGTTTGCCGCCGTAGAACATGTTTAAGAATAGGGTTTGCAGAATATCATCGCGATGATGGCCTAATGCAATTTTAGTGATACCGAGTTCAGTTGCCGTACGATAAAGAATACCGCGACGCAGGCGAGAGCAAAGAGAGCAGGTCGTTTTACCCTCAGGTATTTTATCTTTCACAATACCGTAGGTATTTTCTTCAACAATTTTATATTCAATACCTAGCGTATTTAGATATTCCGGCAGCACGTGTTCAGGAAAGCCCGGCTGTTTTTGATCCAGATTAACGGCAATCAGCTCAAAATTAACCGGTGCACTTCTCTGCAAATTTTGCAGAATATCCAACATGGTATAGCTATCTTTTCCACCGGACAGGCAAACCATGACCCGATCGCCATCTTCAATCATTGAGAAGTCTGCGATAGCTTCACCCACGTTACGACGTAAACGTTTATGCAGTTTATTAAGGTTGTATTGCTCTTTCTGGTTCAGCGCTGCTGTTGTGCTCATAGCGATAACTCTATCTGCCTGATTGTTGCCTGTTAGCAGGGAAGACCTGCCGGAAATCGTGGAGGTGTATGGTACGGATTATTGAGCGGGTTGTCAGTAGAATAATACGCTTCGATAGCGGTAAAAACCGATGATAATGGTAAAAAACAATAACAAACAATTCGAAATGATTAATTTACACTCGGAATATAACTAAAAATTCAATTTGAATAGGTTAATTGATAAAACAATGATGAAAATATCTATGCAGAACTGTCAATTATACTAGTGATGTAATCGTAAAATATATATTAGAATCGACAAGGTAAACCAACATAAAAATTATGACGATTAATTTATATCATGACTATTCTGGATAATATTGGGAAGGTTAGCTT
Organism: Limnobaculum parvum; assembly: GCF_003096015.2. Taxonomy (NCBI): domain Bacteria; kingdom Pseudomonadati; phylum Pseudomonadota; class Gammaproteobacteria; order Enterobacterales; family Budviciaceae; genus Limnobaculum; species Limnobaculum parvum. The sequence continues at coordinate 1,726,638 of NZ_CP029185.2, forward strand.
GCCATATAAGCGCTTAATTCATTCTTAATGAGAGTGTTATAGATACGAGGTAAGTTAATAATATTCTGAATTATCATTGTCATGACTACTTACTTGATGTTTTGGGTCCAAAAGGAGATGGAAAATGGTCACTATTGAAGTCGCATGCCGCCATTGTAATGAGACACAACCAGTTAGAAAGCATGGTAAAGGGCGGGGTGGTTATCCGCGTTATTATTGTAATAGCTGTAGAAGAACATTTCAGTTGTCCTATTTGTATCGCGCTCATCAGCCAGGAATGAAAGAAAAAATTATTGAAATGGCTTCTCAAGGCGCGGGAATTCGACATACCAGCCGAACGCTGAAAGTAGGATTAAACACGGTAATGCGCTATTTGAAAACGGCTGAAGGAATAAGTTAGCGTTTATCATTATTATTAATAGGTGATGCATTTAGAATATTAAGACGGTGTTATCTTTTTCATTAAAAATAAGACGGCATTCTCAAATAAGCCTTTAGTTAATAAATAAAGCACCTTCATCAGGTGCTTTATTTTTTATATTATCGTCTATTACGCTTTATTTATGATGTCTCAGGTCCCACCTGTTCTCCGGTTTTTCCTGCCAACAGGCTAAGTAAGTTATAGCGGCTCTGAACATCTTTTTCAGCTTGAGCATGTAAGGCTGAGGCAACATCCGGCTCCAATGTATTCAGACGGCGGAAACGCTGCTCTTTTAATAACGCAGATGCCAGACCATCAGACGGTGGACGAGAATCGAGGGTTAAGCCCGGTTTGCCTTCTTCGATACGACGAGGATCGAAACGATATAACGGCCAGAAACCTGCCGTGGTTAACTGCTTCATTTGGTCGTGGCTAAATGCCAAATCGTAACCATGTTCCTCACACGGACTGTAGGCAATGATTAATGACGGGCCGGGGTAAGCCTCAGCTTCTTGAATGGCTTTGACCGTTTGGTTTAACTGTGCGCCTAAAGAGATTTGGGCTACATACACGTGACCATACATCATGATACTTACACCAAGGTCTTTACGACCTTTACGTTTGCCACGTTCAGCAAATTTGGTGACAGCACCGATAGGGGTCGCTTTGGATTGCTGACCGCCAGTATTGGAGTAACATTGAGTATCCAGTACCAGAATATTGACATTTTCCGTCAGGCTCATCACATGGTCGAGGCCGCCAAACCCAATATCATAGGCCCAACCATCGCCACCAATCAGCCAGATGGATTTATCCACTAGGTAATCTGCACTTTCGGCCAATTCTTTAGCTTCTGGTGAATCGATATCTGCCAGCAGCGTTCGTAACTGGACGATCTGTTCACGGCGCTGTTCTACGCTGATATCACTCGATTGCAGTTGGGCAATTAATTCGCCGGGTAACTGTGGTGTTAGTTGATTTATCAGGCGTAATGCGCGATCGCGATGTTGATCGACAGTCAGGCGGAAACCTAGACCAAACTCTGCGTTATCTTCAAACAGGGAGTTAGCCCATGCCGGGCCGCGACCGTCAGCATTGGTTGTATAAGGCGTACTTGGCAGATTACCGCCATAAATGGATGAACAGCCGGTAGCATTGGCAATCAGCAGTCGATCGCCGTATAGCTGAGTTAATAATTTGATATAGGGAGTTTCACCACATCCGGAACAGGCCCCGGAATATTCGAAGAGTGGAGTAATTAATTGAGAGGTTCGAATATCGATACGCTCAATCTTGCTCTTATCAATTTCCGGTAGTTGCAGGAAGAAATCGTAGTGGCGTTTTTCGACGTCAAGATTATCCAAGCGAGACTTCATATTAATCGCTTTAATCTCCGGATTTTGGCGATCTTTAGCCGGGCACACCTCTACACACAGGTTACAACCGGTGCAATCTTCCGGAGCAACTTGCAGCACATATTTCTGTCCGCGCATGTCTTTGGACTTAACGTCTAACGATTGCAGATCGTCCGGTGCATCGGCAAAAGCCTCTGGTGAAACCACTTTAGCCCGAATCGCCGAGTGGGGGCAGGCGGCCACACAGTGGTTGCATTGGGTGCACAGCGGCGCTTCCCAAATAGGGATCTCTTCTGCAATATTGCGTTTTTCCCAGCGGGTAGTGCCAGAAGGCCATGTTCCATCCGGGGGGAAGGCCGATACCGGTAGCGCATCTCCCAAACCGGCTAACATAGCCGCCGTTACCGTTTTCACAAAGTCGGGTGCGCTGTCGGAAACCACCGGTGGGCGCATGGGGCTCTGTGGGTTAATGGGTTGCAGAGGAACTTCCTCTAGTGCGCTAATGGTTGCGTCCAGAGCTTGCCAGTTATTCTCAACAATATCCTGACCTTTGGCGCGATAGCTTTTAGCAATAGCTTCTCGTAGTTGTTGCAGCGCAACATCGCCGGGAATAATTTGGGTCAGATGGAAAAAAGCCATCTGCATCACCGTATTGATTCGACTACCCAGATGGCATTCTCTGGCAATTTTTGCCGCATTGATAATAAACAAACGTGCGTTACGTTGATGCAGTAAGGCCTGAACATCCTGTGGCAAACGCGACCATATCTCATCTTTGCTATACGGTGTATTTAGCAGGAAGGTGCCGTTGGGTTTCAGTTTTTCTACCATTTGGTATTTATCGATAAACTGATTTTGATGGCAGCCAATAAAGTCAGCTTGAGAAATCAGGTAGGCAGAATGTATTGGGTAATCGCTAACTCTCAGGTGGGAAACGGTCAGACCCCCGGCTTTTTTGGAGTCATAGACAAAATAACCTTGGGCGTGAAGTGGCGTACCGTTACCAATAATTTTGATGTTGTTTTTGGTAGCAGATACGGAACCATCGCTGCCAAGCCCAAAAAATAGTGCTTCCAAGGAGGCTTTTTGTGGAATGGCGTCATCACTCAGTGGTAATGAGAGACCCGTAATGTCATCAAAAATACCAACGGTAAACCGCGGGCGCGGTTTCTCCAGCGTTAGCTCTTTGAAAATAGCCAGTACACATTCAGGTGCAAACTCTTTAGACGATAGACCATAGCGACCGCCAATAACCAGCGGTAGGGTATCTCGTTCGCTTCGGGAAAACGCTTCTGCCAGCGCCGTCATAACATCAAGATAGAGTGGTTCAGCCAGTGCACCAGGCTCTTTGGTTCGATCGAGAACGGCAATACGGGTTACGCTTTGAGGCAGTTGTTCGAGCAAGTGTTCAGCCGAAAACGGCCGATAAAGTCGAACTTTCAACATACCGACTTTTTCACCGCGGGTCAGTAAGGTATCAATCGTTTCTTCGGCAGTGCCACAGGCGGAGCCCATAAGGATAATCACGCGATCCGCCTGTGGATGACCATAATACTCAAACGGCTGATAGTGGCGACCGGTTTGTTGCTCAAAGGCTTGCATTGCATCGGCAACATGCTGGTACGTTTGGTTATACCAAGGGTTGGCGGCTTCGCGGCACTGGAAGTAAGTATCCGGATTGGCTGATGTCCCTCTTATCACCGGGTTATCCGGCGTTAATGCACGCTTACGATGGGCGCTCATCATCTCCATTGGCAACAACTGACGGATGGTGTCGTCGCTGAGAGGCACAATTTTATTAATTTCATGGGAGGTGCGGAATCCATCAAAGAAATGAATAAACGGAATCCGGCTATTTAGCGTCGCCATTTGTGAGATAAGAGCAAAATCTTGGGCTTCCTGTACCGAGCTGGCACACAACATCGCACAGCCGGTTTGGCGAACTGCCATTACATCTGAGTGATCGCCAAAAATAGACAGGGCATGGGTCGCGATGGTTCTGGCGGCGACATGCAATACAAAAGGGGTCAGCTCACCGGCCAGTTTATACAGGGTTGGGATCATGAGTAACAATCCCTGCGATGAGGTGAACGAAGTGGCTAATGCACCCGTTTGTAATGAACCGTGAACGGTAGCGATAGCTCCGGCTTCGGATTGCATTTCCATGACGCGGGGAACGTCACCCCAAACATTCTTAGTACCATATTCAGACCAGTCGTTAGCCTGTTCTGCCATGGTTGAGCTGGGTGTGATGGGATAAATAGCGATAACTTCGTTGGAACGATACGCCACGGAGGCAACCGCACTGTTACCATCGGTAGTAATCATAGACTCAATACCTTTATTGACATTCGCTCACCCAGACCAAGGGCCTGAGTAACAATAAATACATTGGATATGTTATTAAGGGGGTTTTTATCTTCCGAATTTGCAACTCATCATATCAGATAAGATAGTATCGGCTGCTGTTGTTTTGTGTGTTATTACATTCTGTGACAGAAAATAATGATAGTCATTACCACTAAGATATTGAGGAGAGCCGAATTCACTTTTTACTCTTGGGGTTAAACATCCAGAATATGGCCTCAGCACTGGACTATTGGCACTATATACGCTAAATATAATGACCAAAATGGTGCGTCAGTGCTATTGAACACGGAGTCTTTGTTATTTGATATACCTTGTTCAAAAAATAGATAAAAAAAACCAGCGCAAATGGCGCTGGTAAATGACTCAGTCAGATTAACTGAAAAGCAGTAGATCGCTAATAAATTAGCGTCATCATAATAGCTTGATTAACCGCGTAAGTTATTACAAAAAATGCGGAATAAAGTAATCAGAATATTAATTTCAGGTTAATTCTTGACCAAAATTAAGTAGACCATCGCAGAGGATGGTTTTTCTTAGCTCAAAATACAATAACAGAGGTAAACATGAAGGGAAAAATCTGCCTAGCTGCACTTGGTGTACTTTTATTAGCAGGGTGCAGTAGTCAGCCTGATCAAGTGAGGTTGTTACCACGTAAATCAATGATTACAGAAGAAGCCGCCAGAGCCGCACCAATGGATGAAATGGCATTATCTAATTGCAACAGTATGGGAGGAATGCCAACCACTTCCCATAATCTGGATGGTAGTGTAGTCAGTAAATGTCAGCTATCAAACGGTAAGCGCTATTAAGCAAATTAATGTGATGTAGTTGATCGGGATCGGGTCAACTCATGCGGTAAAAAACCGGAAAGGTGCGATAGGCTCTTTTCCGGTTTTTTATTCTTTAATGCAGGTAGCGATGGGTAATATTACCTAACCCAGTCACTTAATTTATAAGTCAACGTGTGCTGTGCAGCGCTTAAGGTTAATACGCCTTGGTCCAAGGTTACTCTGGCTCCGCTGTTTAACGTAGCGGCGATGACTTGATCCAACCGGTTAATCTGTTCATCTATGCAGGCCATCCGAGTCGAAGCCAGTTGCTTAGCGGTTAATACGCCATCCTTTAGTGTAGCCTGACCCATAAAGCGATTACACATAGCGCCGCTGACATGCATATTCTCTTCAAATTCAATATGTAATGGTTTTTTCTCTTTAGTGGTATCGGCCATACGATTGCCGTCAACACCGATTAAAATAAAATTATGATGCAGTAAATCACTCTCTTTTACGGCATTGCCATCTGTCAAAGTACAACCACTCAAAAGAATGGCTGAAATAATAAGAGGTAACGCTATTTTCATTATCATCCCTATAATCGCTGGAAAGTCTTTACGTAAAAATTGATTGGACAATCAATGCGTTGCTGTTTCATCAGTTTAAAATTTTAGGTGTTTTACCATATTGAACTGGGGATTGAAGAGCGATTTACAATGATTTACTGGTAGTTCACATAAAATGATGGCTACTGGTCATGAAATAGACTTTTATTCAAGTAAATTAGGGTAAGGTGGGCTATGTGCTTATTGCTGAATATTTTGAAGGGTGGTTTCAGGAAGGTGCCATAGTGCCTCTTCAGTGAAAAATGACTGATGGAGACTAAAACGTGTATTAGCCACGCAAGCTACTTTCGGCCGTATGATTTTGTGTTGTAAATAGCCAGTCTCATCACATATCGCCACCAGAATTATCAAATTAATTTATCAGCGATAGGGAGTTGGAATAATTTAGCGCTATGGTTGGCAACCGGCGCTAGAATCAGTTTTAGCCCATATTATTAATATGCTATATTTCCAGCCTAATTCGTGTTCTGGGAGTAGGTTAGACGTGGTAATAGGGCGCTGTGTGAAATACGTTCTGATTGTTGCAACCATAGTTATATTGTCATTAATGACATTATGGGCAACGATCTCAACGTGGTTACCTAACGTTGCCAGCCTCTGGTTACCCGCGGGAACGCAGCTGATATTGACCCAGCCTCCACAGTTAATTAAGCGCGGAATTGCTTTAAACGGTATTCAATTTCTGGCTCAGGACTGCTTTCTAGCCGATGCCGGTCCGCTGACGCTGATTTATCAGGGCGGGCTGTGGAAGCTGCATGGAAACTCTTTGGATATTGATACCCATTGTCTAGAGAAATTAACAACGCAAGACACCTCCACCGATGAAGATACGCCGTTGTCCGTTGCAGATATTCAACAACAATTGCCGGCTTTTTCGCTATCCCTCGACCGCTTGAGCATCACACCGTGGGAGTCATACTCAGGCGAAATTGATCTAACCAGTAATAAACAAGGCCAGCGTCTTCACGTTAAGGGAAATTTACTCTCTGGGGTGGCGATATTAAACGATCGGCAGATGCTGACGCTGGAGTCGTTAAGCCTGCATATTCCTGATAGCGATGATGTCATTCAGCTCAATGGTGAGATACAAGTTCCTGTTAGTCTAGATGCCATTCCGGAACAGGGTGATATCACCGGTGAATTTGTCACCACCTACGTGGATAAACCGCTGCTGTTAAAACTAAACTGGCAGCAGCAGGATGGTCACCTGACGGTAACGCCGCAGGGTGAGAACGAGAGCTTATTAGACGTTCCTTGGTCACTGGAGGGCAAGCGTCTGGTGGTGAGTCAGGGCCAGTGGCGTTGGCCCTATGCTTCTCAGCCATTTATCGGCGGTATTAGTATGACGCTCACGGACTGGAGCCGTGATTATAATGAGGCCAATATTGAAGCGCGGCTGAATGTAGTTACCCACGGCAGTGCAGGTAAAGGGAACGCAGTATTAACTTTCGCACCGGGTAAAATCAGCCTAAAAGAGAGTGACTTAAACTTTCAGCTCACCGGTAAAATGAATGGAGAACAGCTTTCTTTATATACGACCATTCCTGGTAAGCTCTCAGGAACGATTGCTAATCCTACCCTTAATTTATCGTCCGGCTCTTTATTACGCGTAACCGGAGCGGTAACGCCAGATATCTATTTGCATGAAGCTCGACTCCCTTTAGCCGGAATAACGGTTACGGATAAAGGCGTCAGCGGTCGTTTGCAAACCATTATCAACGCTAGCCACCGCTACTGGGGCAAATACAAACTGCATTTGGATGGGCGTTCTCAAGATTTCTGGATCGATCAGGGGCACTGGGAGTGGAACTTCTGGGGCAATGGTGAGATGCCACCAATGAAAGCCAAGTGGGATATGTCTGGTAAAGGGGAATGGAACGATAGTTTGATTAACCTTCAGACACTCTCAACCGGGTTTAATCATTTGGTTTATGGTCAAGTCAGGGTGGATAAGCCGAGGTTAATTCTGGTCGAGCCATTAAGCTGGAATCGCGCTGAAGGTCAGTATCATGCAGGATGGCAGTTACAGGCGCAAAAGGTTGGGTTCGACAACGGCGGTTATTTACCACCATCAACATTGAATATTCAGTTCTTCGGACAAGATCCGGCAAATTTCCAGTGGAAAGGCGATCTTAGCACTAAAAAAATTGGTCCCATAAAGTTGAGTGGTCGTTGGGATGGCGAACGTATCCGTGGGGAAGGCTGGTGGCCTAAACAATCACTGGACGTGTTCCAAACCTTACTGGCCCCCGATCTCGGTTTTAAAATTCGTAACGGTACGCTGTATGCACAGTCTGCATTCTCAATTTCAGAGACACAGGGAATTGAGGCGGGCGGTCATCTAGTGGTGAAAGATGGCGATATGTGGATGAAGGACGGTGAACTGAGCGGGCTGGATTTCGTGATGTCATATCGTCTTAAGGACGATGTCTGGCAGTTAGGGCCACAATCCCCGGTTAAGTTAAGAGTGAAAAAGCTCAATAATCTGTTTGATATGAGCGATATTACCGCCGATTTACAGGGGTATTATCCCTATACGGAACGTCAGCCTTTACGATTGACGAATGTCGGTGTGGATATGCTTCAGGGGCATATCGGTATGCAACAGTTGCGATTACCGCAAAAAGAGCCGGTTATCCTCACGGTCAAAGGGGTCGATCTCAGTGAATTATTTACCATTTTGAAACCGAAGCAGTTTACCATGTCCGGTAAGGTCGACGGTGAGTTACCGTTGTATTTGGACCACCCTGAGTGGCTGGTTAAAGGGGATGGGTGGAAAATAGTCAGGATCTCACCCTGCGTCTGGATAAGGATATGGTACAGGCAATCAGCGATGACAATATGGCAACCGGCGATATTATGGATTGGCTACGTTATATGGAGATCCGCCGCTCCCGAGCAGATGTTAACGTAAGCAACTTAGGGTTATTGACTATGGACGCGCAAATTGAAGGGTTTAACCCAACCAAGAATGCCGAGCGTTTAGTGAAACTCAATTATCATCATGAAGAAGATATTTTCCAGCTATGGCGCAGCTTGCGGTTTGGCGATAATTTGCAGGACAATCTGCAACAGATCTTCTCATTACCGAAGGAGCATGATTAGTGAATAAACTCAGATGGTTAGCGGTAATGATGGCCTTTTCGCTTGGTGGCTGCATTCCGAGAATTGAAATTGCACCATCAACAGAACCCATCGTGATTAATATGAATGTCAAAATTGAACATGAGATTCATATCAAAGTCGATAAAGACGTCGAAAAAATGCTGAAGACTCAATCCGACATTTTTTAAGGAATGGTCATGAAACAGAAACTGATCCATACCGCACTATTCGCGACAGCACTGCTGTTTAGCGTGACGGCTAGCGCATTAACCTTAAAAGAAGCAAAACAACAGGGGTTGGTTGGTGAAACGCTAAATGGCTATATTGCACCGGTTAAACCAACGGCGGAAGCTCAAGCATTAACGGATAAAATCAATCAGGCTCGAACAGAACAGTACAAGTCGGTAGCGGTTGAGAATAACGTGAGTGTGGATGCGGTGGCTACAATGACTGGGCAAAAATTAGTAAGTCGGGCAGAGGCCGGAGAATACGTGAAAGGTATTAATGGTCAGTGGCTTAAAAAGTAATTTTTACCACTAATTAAATAATAAAAGCCCCTGAAAACCAGGGGCTTTTGCATAATGAGGGAAGAACGATTATCAGGCAGAAACGTATTGCTGAATAAAGGACTTCGCGTCTTCTTGTGCTTTTTGAGCCACTTCAGGGCCGTAAGCAACGCCCTCCTGATAAACAAACTCAACATCGGTAATACCAATGAAGCCCAGGAAGAGTTTCAGATAAGGAGCAACCAGATCGGTTGGGGAATCTTTATGGATACCACCACGGCTGGTTAAGATATAAACTTTTTTACCGATGACCAAACCTTCAGGGCCTTTCTCGGTATAGCGGAACGTCACGCCAGCACGAGCAATTAGGTCAAAATAGTTTTTTAACTGGGTGGAGATATTGAAGTTATACATTGGTGCACCAATAACAATAACATCATTACCTTGCAGTTCTGCAATCAGTTCATCAGACAGCGCTAGCGCCTCTTGTTGACGAGCCGTCATGGGTTGTTCGGATGGACGCATAGCACCAACCAGCTCACCATCTAATACTGGGATAGGGTTAGCGGCGAGATCGCGTACGGTAACGATGTCAGACGGGTGTTCTTGTTTCCATTTTTCGACAAAGAAATCAGCTAAAATATTTGATTGAGAATAGCCAGAAAGAATGCTCGATTTGATGACTAAAACCTTACTCATGATAATTCCTTGTTTATGTTGACCAATAACAGGGTGCCCCCGTGATGTATTACATCATATTCGGCTCTTTATCAATTTGATAGCGTAATAATTAGACAAGGTCATTCTAATTTTTTGAATAAGATAGCAAGGTGACTTATCCGCTTATAAATCAGGTTTGTGGTAATATAATGAGTAACAGAACCATCAATGGTACACATCAGTTTATTTAGAACAGGATTCTAGACAGTGAAATCCCCACTAGCCGCATTATCCGGTCAAATTCGGCATTTAATGTTGCGCGATCAGAAACGGTTGCGTCGTCGTTTAGACGGTGCTCGTAAAATCACCGATAGTGAAAAATTATCATTAATTGCAGCGGAAATTAAGTCTGGCATTCAGAGCGGCTTGCAGCGTATTGCGAATAGAAAAGCCGCATGTCCGGCAATAAGTTATCCGGAAAACCTGCCGGTTAGCCAGAAGAAAGATCAACTGCTGGCGGCCATTCGTGACCACCAGGTGGTCATTATTGCGGGAGAGACCGGTTCGGGAAAAACCACTCAAATACCTAAACTCTGCCTTGAACTGGGTCGGGGAATTAAAGGTATTATCGGTCATACGCAGCCAAGACGATTGGCTGCCCGTTCTGTTGCGGGGCGTATTGCTGACGAATTGAGTGTAACGCTGGGTTCTGCCGTGGGTTATAAGGTTCGTTTTAACGATCGAATTAGTGACACGACACTCGTTAAGCTGATGACTGATGGTATTTTATTAGCAGAAATACAGCAGGATCGCTTACTCAGCCAATATGACACAATTATCATCGACGAGGCCCATGAACGTAGTCTGAATATCGATTTTATTCTGGGCTATTTACGCCAACTGTTGCCGAAACGTCCGGATCTTAAAGTGATCATCACTTCGGCGACTATCGATCCTCAACGCTTTTCCCGTCATTTTAATCATGCTCCGGTAATTGAGGTTTCTGGTCGTACTTATCCGGTAGAAGTCCGTTATCGGCCAATCGTAGAAGATGCAGACGATAGCGAACGGGATCAGACCCAAGCGATACTGGATGCCGTTGATGAACTGATGCATGAAGCACCGGGGGATATCCTGGTATTTATGAGCGGTGAGCGTGAAATTCGCGATACGGCAGATGCGCTTAATAAACAGGAGCTGGCGCATACGGAAGTCCTACCGCTGTATGCCCGTCTGTCTAATAACGATCAGAATAGGGTGTTTCAATCCCATACCGGCCGCCGTATTGTACTGGCCACTAACGTGGCAGAAACCTCGCTGACCGTCCCGGGAATTAAATATGTTATTGATCCGGGTACCGCCCGTATCAGTCGCTATAGCGCTAGAACCAAAGTGCAGCGCTTGCCAATAGAACCCATTTCTCAGGCCTCCGCCAATCAGCGTAAAGGGCGATGTGGCCGGGTATCGGATGGTATCTGTATTCGCCTGTATTCTGAACAGGATTTCCTCTCCCGTCCGGAGTTTACCGATCCAGAAATTCTTCGTACCAATCTGGCCTCCGTTATTTTGCAGATGACGGCCATTGGGCTGGGTGATATCGCCGCATTCCCGTTTGTAGAAGCACCAGATAAACGCAATATTCAGGATGGCGTAAGGCTGTTGGAAGAATTGGGGGCCATTGAGCACAACGAGCAGGGCAAAGGACATCTGACGCCGATAGGTCGCCAACTGGCCCAATTGCCTATTGATCCACGTTTAGCTCGAATGGTGATTGAAGGGCAGAATAATGGTTGCGTACGCGAAGTGATGATTATTACTTCTGCGTTATCGATTCAGGACCCACGTGAGCGTCCGCTGGAGAAACAGCAGGCGTCAGATGAAAAGCATCGTCGATTTATTGATAAAGACTCTGACTTTTTGGCTTTTGTTAACCTGTGGAACTATTTGGGTGAACAGCAGGAAGAATTATCGTCATCCCAGTTCCGTAAGTTATGTAAAGGGGATTTCCTCAACTATCTGCGGGTACGGGAATGGCAGGATGTTTACACTCAACTGCGGCAGGTGGTGAAAGAGTTAGGCTTTCCGGTTAATAGCACCCCGGCTGAATATCGTGAGGTGCATACTGCGCTGCTGTCAGGTTTGTTATCCCATATCGGTCAAAAAGATTTGGATAAGCATGAGTTTACCGGTGCCCGCAATGCCCGATTCTCTATTTTTCCCGGATCTGGTTTATTCAAAAAACCACCTAAGTGGGTGATGGTAGCCGAACTGGTGGAAACCACCCGCCTGTGGGGACGTATTGCTGCTCGACTGGAACCCGAATGGATTGAACCGTTGGCCCAGCACTTGATTAAACATGCTTATAGTGACCCGCATTGGGAGAAGGCTCAAGGTGCGGTCATCGCCAGCGAAAAGGTCACACTGTTTGGCTTACCGATTGTGAATGAACGCAAAATTCAGTATGGAGCTATTGATCCGGTTCTTAGCCGTGAGTTGTTTATTCGCCATGCTTTGGTCGAAGGTGAATGGCAAACGCGTCACCCATTCTTTAAAGCCAATTTGCGTTTGATGTCTGAAGTTGAAGATCTGGAAAATAAATCGCGACGTCGAGATATTTTGGTGGATGATGAGACGCTGTTTAATTTCTACGATCGCCGCATTGGCGAAGAGGTGGTCTCTAGCCGCCATTTTGATAGCTGGTGGAAAAAGATCGCCCGCCAACAGCCGGAACTGCTGAATTTCGAAAAATCGATGTTGATTAAAGAAGGCGCCAGCAAAATTAATGCGCAGGATTATCCTAATAGCTGGTACCAAGGAAATTTAAAGCTGCGGGTTACCTATCAGTTTGAACTCGGGGCTAATGCGGATGGGGTAACGCTTCATATTCCATTACCGATCCTTAATCAGGTGCAGGAAGAGGGCTTTGACTGGCAAATTCCGGGACTGCGTCGGGATTTGGTTATTGCGCTGATTAAGTCGTTACCAAAACCAATACGCCGTAATTTTGTGCCTGCGCCAAACTATGCTGAAGCTTTTCTGCAAAGAGCCAAACCGCTGGAAATGAGTCTGTTAGACGCACTAGAAAAAGAGCTTCGTTTAATGACTGGCGTTACGGTGTCACGTGAATCATGGCAGTTAGATCAGATTCCCGATCATCTTAAAATCACTTTCCGGGTGCTTGGTGATAAAAGCAAAATGTTGGCAGAAGGTAAAGATCTGGCACAGTTAAAGCGCCAGCTTAAAGGCGAAGTTCAACAGACTTTATCAGCGGTTGCCGATGACGGTATTGAACAAACCGGGCTTCACGTCTGGTCTTTTGGTTCATTGCCTAAACGTTTTGAGCAAAAACGTGGGGGTTACTCGGTTAAGGCCTATCCGGCGTTAACCGACGAAAAAGATAGCGTCGGGATTCAGCTATTTGAAACCGAACAGGAACAACAGCAGGTGATGTGGAAAGGAACACGTCGGTTGTTATTGTTGAATATTCCATCGCCGGTTAAGTATTTACATGAGAAGTTGCCGAATAAAGCCAAACTGGGCCTTTATTTTAATCCATTTGGTAAAGTGCTGGATTTAATTGATGACTGTATTGCCTGTGGCGTGGATAAGCTGGTCATTGAACACGGCGGCCCGGCTTGGGATGAAGCTTCTTTCGATTCACTGAAAGAGTTTATTCGTGCTGAATTGAATGAGAGCGTAGTGGCTATTGCCAAACAGGTCGAACAGATTCTGACTACCGCACATAACATTAATAAGCGTCTTAAAGGGCGGGTTGATATGTCGGTAGCGTTGGCGCTGTCAGATATTAAAGCTCAGATGGGGCGTCTGATTTATCGTGGATTTGTTTGTGAAAGCAGTTGGCATCGATTGCCGGATATCTTACGTTATCTACAGGCGATTGACCGTAGGATAGATAAACTGCCGGTTGATCCTCATCGTGACAGAGCCCAAATGCTAAAAGTTGAGCATACTCAAAAGACTTACCAGCTGTTATTGAATAAGCTTCCACCTCATAAGCCACTCAGTGATGAAGTGATAGAAATCCGCTGGATGATAGAAGAGTTAAGGGTGAGTTATTTTGCTCAGCAATTGGGTACGCCGTCTCCAATCTCGGATAAACGCATTCAGCAGGCCATCGATAAAGTTACAGTGTAACAAAACGCCAAACCTCGAGGTTTGGCGAAGCAGTGCCGGTGCGTAAACGCGGAATTGTTAAGGGGGCTTGCCAGCCCCCTTAACTCGGTCACTTGCACCGTAGTCTAATTGAACTCAATGCTATTAGTGGAGGAAATTGGTTGGATACTCAACTCAATCCCGACGATAACGTCATCCACAACGCCGGTGCTAACAAAGCAAACAACAAAACAATAATGGCTCGTTCAGTGGTGTTCAGTGGCTTCTTCTTATTAACTGCCGCATAGCGGGCATAAATAAATACCAGAATACCAGGTGCGTATAGCACTACCGACATAAATAGGTTTTCTAGGCCGGAAGCGTAGATTAACCACAGGCCATAAATACTGGCTCCTGCAGCGGTTAGCCCTAATTTTATACTCTTACGGCGAATGGCCTCTTTGAGCAGGAAAGCCCCCACCAGAAAATAGGGGATCAGAATCATCTCAGAAGCAATGATCAGCAGGGTATTGTAGTTACTGCCAGTCAACCAGATTAGCAGTAGGCTGAGCTGAATAATGCCATTGGTAAACCATAGTGATGAAGATGGTGCGCCTTTATGATTTTGGTGAATAAAAGCATGGGGGAAAGCACCGTGCTGAGCGGCCAAAAATGGGACTTCAGCGGCCATAATCGTCCAACTCAAATAGGCTGCACATACTGAAACAATTAAGCCAGCGGCAATCACAATTTCGCCAATTGGCCCCATTAACATGACCATTACGCCAGACATTGACGGATTACGCATACCGGCTAATTCAACACGCGGAACTACGCCCAGCGACAGCAGCGTGATTAGCAGATAAACGCACAGCGCCATTAGAACGGCCAAAACGGTTGCACGACCCACATCCGCTTTATGCTTTGCCCGGCTGGAAACCACTACCGCACCTTCAATCCCGATAAACACCCAAAGCGTGATCAGCATGGTGCTTTTTACCTGTTCCCAAACCGGTTGCCCCAGATTAATACCGGTAAAATCGAGTTTGAAAACATCAATATTGAAAGCCAGCGTTGCCAGAAGAATGAATAACCCAATCGGGATTAGTTTAGCCAGCGTAGCGATGAGGTTAATTAATGCAGCCGTTTGGACACCGCGTAATATTAATCCGTGAACGATCCATAGCAGTACTGAAGCCCCCAGCATAGCTTGCCAGGTATTACCTTCACCAAAAACGACATGGCCGGGAGAGTCGGTAAAGAAACTCAGGGCAGCAAAGACAATCACCAGATAAGAGAGGTTGGCAATGACGGCGCAAATCCAATACCCCCAAGCAGAACAGAAACCAATCAGCTCACCAAAGCCTTCTTTAGCGTAGGTAAATATACCTCCGTCAAGATCGGGGCGAATGCGTGTTAGTTGTAGTAGGGCAAAGGCCAGAAATAGAATACCGGTGCCAGTAATCGCCCAACCGATCAATAGTGCCGCAGGGCTTGCTACTTCAGCCATATTTTGTGGCAGGCTGAATATGCCAGCGCCGAGCATAGAACTTAATACCAGCGCGGTTAGCGTGGTAAGGCCGAGTTTTTTTTCCAACGTCAGATACCTGATAAAGAGCGGTCACATTAGCCTATCGGGCTACGACAACGGTGTCGCCGCTTCGCCGCAGATTGACTAAAAAATTCTGCTGATTCTACGTAGCGATGACCGACGTTGCAATGGATTAATGCACTGAAAAAGGACCAAACGCCGAGGGGGAAATCGCAGGCATAAAAAAGGGCGATAACTTATCGCCCTTTAGTATTCTAATAAGATGATTTATTTGAAAATATCAGCTGTTACAGTAGTGTTACCACTGCCTTTTTGCCATTCGCGGGTTACGTGGAAATATTTACCACCTTTATCCGCGGCGCGTTTAGCGATTTGCTCATACATCTCAACGGAGTTGCTGAAGTTATCGGTCAAGGTAACGCTATCAAAGGGTGTCATCTTCATTGCTGTAGCATTATTGAGCATCTGAATTTTGGTGCCATCTTTAAGCGTCACAGTATAGCGAGAACCTTCTGAACTGGTCTGAGTTTCAAAGAAACGACCTACATCAGCACTGAATGAACTGGAAGACGCCACGTTTGGAATCTCAACTTCAGCCGCCGCAGCACCACCGGCAGCCAACGCGGCTTTACCCGCATCTGAATCAGCAGGAATAGGATCAGCTTGAGTTTGAACTTTACGTACAGCGGCATCTTTCTTATATATAAACGCCGTCACGTATTGGTTAGAGCCACGGTTTGCGTCAATTTGTCTGACGATGAAGAAAGAATAAGCGCCTTTTTCACTGGCCAGTTTACCAATAGCGTTATTGATATCGTCCTGAATAGGGTAGTTACCGCGAAGAGAAACGGTATCAAAAGGTTCTAACTTGCTGGCCTCGTCGCGAGGTAATTCACGCACGCCGTTGTATACGCGGTATTTCACTTCATTACTGACTGGCTGAGCATCGGCACGATACAGGTCAACCGTAACGCGTGAATTGCTACCATTATTTACTTCGCTCATATCACGAACAAAGAACGCTGATGCACCATGCTTATCCGCTTGTTTTGATGCTGCTTGGTTGGCGTCATAAAGACTATCGTAACGACCAGAAAAAGTAATTCTATCAAAAGGGACTAATGAATCAGCCTTCTCAGGGGTGAGTTCTTCGGCAGCAAATACAGAAAAAGCCATTCCAGAAAGCAGGGCTGTGGTAATTAGCGTTGTCTTCAGCTTCATAAAAGGATCCTTTACGCCTTAATTATTAACATTTGTTAACGTATGCATAAGTCAGTACCGACAAGGGTAGGCAATTATGTCATGGAATTACAGGGGATGCTTTAGCATTTTTCATCATTTCAAGTTATAGCTAGGTAGCCATAAATCGGGCCTATTTACACCACTCTGATAACAATCAGATAAAAAACTTGCGGATAAAGAGAGAGAACGGTGGATCGCCGAGTATATTTTCAGTAGGTTATAGGCAGCTGAATTAACCAAGGTAATTATCTTTTTGTGGTTATTACGCAAATCCAGTGTTCTCGGCTCAATAATGTAATAAATAAGTAAGATTTAACAATACACTTATCATCCACGACAGATGAAAGGGAATATTATGCGAATTGGTGTACCAAGAGAGCGGTTGGCCAATGAAGCCCGGGTTGCTGCAACACCGAAAACGGTTGAGCAGTTAATCAAGTTAGGCTTCAGTGTGGTCATAGAACAAGGAGCGGGTAAACTTGCCAGCTTTGAGGACTCAGCTTATGAAGCTGCCGCGGCAACGATTGTCTCAACAGATGATGTCTGGCAGTCAGATATTATTTTGAAAGTTAATGCGCCAGAAGAGTTTGAAATCGAATTGCTTCGTGCAGGCACAACGCTGGTTAGTTTTATTTGGCCCGCGCAAAATCCCGAATTGATGCAAAAACTGGCTGACAAACAAGTTACCGTATTGGCAATGGATTCGGTGCCTCGTATTTCACGCGCCCAGTCAATGGATGCGCTAAGCTCAATGGCTAACATCGCCGGTTATCGGGCGATTGTTGAAGCTGCACACGAGTTTGGCCGTTTCTTTACGGGGCAAATTACTGCCGCAGGTAAAGTCCCTCCGGCAAAAGTAATGGTAATAGGGGCAGGGGTTGCCGGTTTAGCCGCTATCGGAGCCGCAGGCAGTCTGGGAGCGATTGTCCGTGCGTTTGATACCCGTCCTGAAGTAAAAGAACAGGTCCAGAGTATGGGCGCTGAATTCCTTGAATTAGATTTTGAGGAAGAGGCGGGTAGTGGTGATGGTTACGCGAAGGTGATGTCTGAAGCGTTTATTAAAGCCGAGATGGAGCTGTTTGCCGCTCAGGCTAAAGACGTGGACATTATTGTTACCACCGCATTGATCCCTGGCAAACCAGCACCAAAACTGATTACTACGGCTATGGTTGAATCCATGAAGCCTGGCAGTGTGATTGTTGACCTCGCGGCGCAAAACGGTGGTAACTGCGATTTGACCGTAGCGGATCAGATTACCGAAACACCGAACGGCGTGAAGATTATCGGTTATACCGATTTGCCAAGCCGTTTATCAACGCAGTCTTCTCAGCTTTATGGCACTAACTTGGTTAACTTGTTAAAACTGTTGTGCAAAGAGAAGAACGGCGAGCTGGATATTAACTTTGAAGATGATGTGATTCGCGGTGTTACGGTAGTAAAAACCGGTGAGATCACTTGGCCTGCGCCACCAATCAAAGTTTCAGCACAACCGCAGAAGCCAAAAGTTGCCGATGTGATGGCAGCCAAAGCGGCGGCGGAACCCTCTTCTCCGCTGAAAAAATACGCTATTCTGGCGTTAGCCATCATTCTGTTTGGCTGGTTAGCCAGCGTTGCTCCGGCATCTTTCCTTTCCCACTTTACCGTTTTCGCACTTTCATGTGTGGTCGGCTATTACGTGGTGTGGAACGTAAGTCATGCGTTACATACCCCTCTAATGTCCGTGACCAATGCGATATCGGGCATTATTGTCGTCGGGGCACTGTTGCAGATTGGTCACGGCGGATGGGTGACATTCTTCTCATTTATCGCGGTACTGATCGCCAGTATTAATATTTTTGGTGGATTCACCGTCACCCAGCGCATGCTGAAAATGTTCCGGAAGAACTAAGGAGTAACAAATATGTCTGGAGGATTAGTTACTGCCGCATATATTGTTGCCGCGGTTCTATTTATTTTCAGTCTTGCTGGTTTATCCAAGCATGAAACGTCAAAAATGGGTAATACCTTTGGTGTACTGGGGATGGCGATTGCCTTAATTGCGACGATTTTCGGGCCTTACTCAAGTAATGTGGGCTGGATTATCATGGCAATGATCATCGGTGGCGCTATCGGTATTTATCTCGCCAGAAAAGTAGAGATGACGGAGATGCCAGAGCTGGTTGCTGTTCTGCACAGCTTCGTCGGTCTGGCTGCGGTATTAGTGGGTTTTAACAGCTATATCGTTGGCCCTCATATGGAAGGTGTACCGGCACACGAACTGCAAGTGGTGTTAAATATTCACAACGTTGAAGTGTTCCTCGGGATTTTCATCGGCGCGGTCACCTTTACCGGTTCGATTGTCGCTTTTGGTAAACTGCGCGGTATTATTTCATCGAAACCAATGATGTTACCACATCGCCATAAGCTGAATCTGGCTGCGGTAGTGGTCTCCTTTGTGCTGATGGTTCTGTTTGTAAACAGTGATAGCACCGGATTCCATGTGTTTGCATTACTGGTAATGACGCTGATTGCGCTGGCATTCGGTTGGCATCTGGTGGCTTCCATCGGCGGTGCGGATATGCCGGTAGTGGTTTCAATGCTGAACTCCTACTCCGGTTGGGCGGCGGCGGCGGCGGGCTTTATGCTGAGCAACGACCTGTTGATCGTAACCGGTGCGCTGGTTGGTTCTTCTGGTGCGATTCTGTCTTACATCATGTGTAAGGCAATGAATCGCTCATTCGTTAGCGTTATCGCCGGTGGATTTGGTACCGATGGTTCCTCTACCGGTGAAGACGAAGAAGTCGGTGAGCACCGTGAAACCACGGCGGAAGACGTAGCAGATCTGCTGAAAAACTCCAGCTCTGTTATCATCACCCCGGGATATGGTATGGCTGTGGCACAGGCGCAATATCCGGTTGCGGATATCACCGCCAAGTTGCGTGAGCGCGGTATTAAGGTTCGTTTTGGTATTCACCCCGTTGCTGGGCGTTTACCAGGCCACATGAACGTATTACTGGCGGAAGCGAAAGTACCTTACGATATCGTACTGGAGATGGATGAAATCAATGAAGATTTCCCGGATACCGATACCGTACTAGTTATTGGCGCAAACGACACGGTTAACCCGGCAGCGATGGAAGATCCTCGTAGTCCTATCGCCGGTATGCCAGTGCTTGAAGTATGGAAAGCGCAGAACGTTATCGTATTCAAACGTTCGATGAACACCGGCTATGCTGGCGTTCAGAACCCGCTGTTCTTCAAAGAAAACACCCAAATGCTGTTTGGGGATGCTAAAGAGAGCGTAGATAAAATTTTGCGTGCTTTAGCGGTATAAGTTTTATTGAAGTAAGCAAAACCAAGGGCCGCAATTGCGGCCCTTTTAAATCAATTATTAATCAATCATTTCTATAAACTAAACCAGACTAATCTTCATCATCATGATCGTCGTGTTCTGAAGTATCATCGGGCTTCAAGGCCAGAAGGTCACATTTCAGATGTCCGATCACGCGTTCTGCCGTATTGCCAATAAAGGCAGCAGAGAGTCCGGTTCTGCCAACGGTACCCAACACCACAATACCCGCATGAATCTGTTCTGCTACGGCTGGGATGATGTCTTCCGGCATACCTTTCTCTACGTGGGTAAGTTCTTCTGGGATACTAAATTCTTGACGCAGTGCTTTCATCGCCACCAGAAACTGGCCGCGAATGGCATTGTTGTAAACGGTTGGATCAAACTCCGGCAGCTCAATAGCAATATTGATGGAGGTAGAAGGGTATGCGCTGACCAGATGAACTTCGGTGCTATCAGCAAAGGCTGCCAGCTCCAGCGATTCTTTCACCAGTTTACGGTTTAATTCATCATGGAAATCGTCTTCACTGGAAAGGTTGACCGAAACCAGCGCTTTACCCTGTTGTGGCCATGGCTGATCTTTTACCATCCAAACGGCACAAGGGGCTTTACGTAACAAATGCCAGTCCAGTGGGGTGAAAATCACCGATTCCAGCATATCGTGTTGATGGGCCGCTTTGAGCAACAGATCGTGGTTGTGCTCGATAATTTCTTCAACTACCGCTTCATGATAGCGCTTATGCCAAACGACTTTAATATCAATATTAACGCCAGATTCTAGATAGTAGTGGCTTAACTGACGTATCCAAGCGACGCGCTGATCGATAGCACTTTGTCGCATTGCCATGCGCTCATCCTGAGATAGCAGGCTGGTTACTTCATAAGAGAAATCAAAAATAGGCAGAAATGCTTTAATTCTCCCGCCGTTACGGCGAACAAGATAGACGGCGCGCCGTAGAGCGGCTTGATCCTCTTCATCCGGATCGATTGCGACAAGAAGATTTTGATAGTGTGCCATTAGCGCCTCCCGTTAAATATCTAAAGTATAACTAAAGATAAACCATATAACGGGAACAGAACAGGAGAGGAACGGGACTCGGATCAAGATTTGAGTAAAATCTTGATCCGACAATGATTATTCACTTTGATTTTGACCCGCCAGTTCAGCCAGCGTATCGATATCTTGAATGGTAATATATTTACCTTTAACGCTCAGGATCTCGCTTTTTTGGAAACGACCCAGTAAACGACTGATGGTTTCAACCGTCAGGCCCAGATAGTTGCCAATATCCCCACGGGTCATGGTCAGGCGAAACTCTCTTGGAGAGAAACCGCGCTCAGCAAAACGACGGGAAAGGTTATAGATAAACGCCGCTAGACGTTCCTCGGCATTTTTCTTTGATAGCAGCAGGATCATGTCCTGATCGCCTTTAATTTCGCCGCTCATCAAGCGCATAATTTGTTGGCGTAAGCTTGGCATTTTGCCAGACAGATCGTCTAACACTTCATAAGGAATTTCGCATACCATTGAGGTTTCCAGCGCCTGAGCAAAACTTGGGTGCATATGATTGCCGATAGCATCGAAACCCACCAAATCACCGGCTAAATGGAAACCAGTAATCTGCTCATCACCCTGTTCAGTGATGGTATAACTTTTTATGGTACCGGAGCGAATAGCATAGAGAGACTTCAGATCGTCGCCCGCTTTAAACAGCGCCTGACCTTTTTGAATCGGCTTTTTACGCTCAATAATATTGTCGAGCTGATTCAGTTCATGCTCATTCAGCGTAAAAGGAATGCATAACGGGCTGATACTGCAATCCTGACAGTGGATTGCACATCCGCCTGATTGTATGCGCCGAATTGTTCGCTTCTCCGGAATCATAAAATTTAACTCTACTTTATTTGATATGCGTCAATTTTAACAGTTTTTCGTCTAATAGGTAAGGCTTGAAAAAAAGTTGGTACACGCGTTCTGGGACTAACAATAAAAAGCAAATAATACCATGATTTTAATGATTATTAATTTAATGACCCGCCATGATAACAGCCGTTTTATTATTACAGATATATCAATTTGGTGATTTTTTAATCTCAAACCTAAAAGTTTGGTTAAAAAAAAGAAATATACGGTTTTTTGGCCTGATTAATGACGCCATCACGAAAATAAATACTAAATTACCGTGCTTGTTTCGATAAATATTGATGATTATTTAACATTATGGTCATTTTTCGGCTGTTTTTGAGATTGTCACTCTGACAACGACATGCCTAGTATAATTGACAGGTGCATTTTTAACCAATTTAGGCAACCACTGAAGTAAAGGCCAATCATCTTTCTTTGGACTCACTAAAATTGTAATCGCTCGGTTTATTATTTAACCTCGCGAAAAGGGGTTACCGGACACCCCGTGAGTGATTTTTTTTGCTCCAGCTAAAGGTTTCATCGCTGGGAACGAATTTGTCCTTTTTCTTTTCTGCCCGAGCTTTTTTCTCTTCTTTTTCCAGTTCTTTCATTATTTGAGCAATAACGTCCTCTTTTGCTTTATTGAGTTCACTATTGGTTAACGATCGGCCTAATTCTCTTTTTAATTGTGCCTGTTTCATTTTGATCTGCTGTAACTGGCTTTCAGTTAAGTCTTTCAAGGTTAACTTTTTCATTATTGCTCCTTCCCGATGGCAGATAGTATTTAGTGTAACGTGAAAATTAGATGGTGGGTATGCCACCATACTTAATTATTTGTCTGCGTTCAGTTTTTGAGTTAACCACGGCACTAACTGCTTTTTGCGGCTTAACATATTTTCAATGGTAATCGGCGACTGACTGATAGGGTTGTTTTGGGAAAAGTAGAGACAGCTTTGTGAACTAGATAAAGAGGTTACCATCAACACATAAAAATCTAGTCCTTCACTCTGTGCACGCATCTCCATTTCTTGCTTTAGTGCGGGCAATTGAGGTTCAATCGCGTGAAAATCGCTGACCTCTATTTGGCTAAGAATCAGCTTATAATCGCCAATCAGGTAATTCTTCTCATCTTTTTGTAGCAAACGTTCAATACTAAGCCCGCTGATATCTGTTTTGGCATCCAGCAGTTTAATACGGAAGGCGTTCAAATCGATTTTAGCGATCTGGCTTAGTTTATGGGCTGTTTGCCTGTCTTGTTCGGTGGTGGTTGGTGACTGGAAAGCAATCGTATCGCTGAGTATAGCCCCGAGCAGCAGTAATGCATGTGACTGGCTTAGCGGATAGCCCGGCGTGTGAGTAACAATATCAAAAACCAGCGTGGCACAGCAGCCGACTTTCCTTATCCACGCATCAAGTGGTTCCGTGGTGATTAACGAACCGAGGCGGTGATGATCAATCAAACCCATTACCTGACTTTTATTCAGATTCTCCGGGCCTTGTTCTAAATCGCTGAAATCAACCAACCAGACCGGTTGACCCGCAATATTGTGTTCAAGTAATGGTGGTGAAGGGCATTGTGCTTGCGACAAGATAAATCCAGTTTCTGGATTTAGTTCTCCCAGCCGATAAGCCGTTGCGGGTTGGTTGGTAAAGTTTAGCCAGTCGCTGACAACAATAGCACAGCATATTGAATCACTGTCCGGGTTTAGATGGCCGAATACCGAGATCATAAATCTACCTTATACTAAAGATGAAAAGCGTTGCATAACGGGGGAGTTACCCATAGCATACCTGTTGATACTACTATACCTTAAAACTGACATGGGTTGTGTAACTCTCTGCTTTTGATGTCTTTTATCATGGATTTATCAAATTAATTAGGTGGTTAAGTACTCATGACACTTTCGTCAAAGTATCAGGAAAAGACTATCCAAGGATTGGATATGGTCAATAAATTTGAGGCACTGGAGGGGAGTTACTTTGAACGCAGGATAATAAGTTTTGAACATAATAATGAAGTGCGCAATTTTCGACTCTCATTAGGTGACACTTTTCTGGAGTCTGGACATCACCTGTCTGCACTAATTGGTCGGGGGAAGGTATCGTCGGAATATGTCTTCTTAGGGATCACCATCAAAGGGGGAGAGTATACGCGATATAACGGGATATCCATCGGTGTCGGTAATTTGCGTATTTACCCTGAAGGTTCAGATATTCTTTATCAGTCGATGGGCGAGGCTGAATGGTTTACTTACTCTATTTCCAGAGAAAAACTACAAAAAGCGTTAGATGTATACAGCGATGGCAAAATTAAACTGATACCGCATCAGGTCATGACATTCCCACTGAAAGCCGCAAATTACGAACAGTTAAAAACGATGCTTCTGGATATCAGACAGATGGCCTACAGGCCTGGTGAGACTACATTAAGTGACGATGTATCGAAGATGTTGTCAACGGGACTGCTGGATGGCTTTATTAAGGCCATTTGTGCTTCTAATGGCGAACCTGACACAATAAAGCCCAACAGCTTAGCACTACTTCATGGGCAACTGATAATGGCTACTGAGTTGATGGTGTTGGAGGGGGAGGAAAATAATCTCAAACTGAGCGATCTTGCCAAAGCGACAGGTTATACCCTGAGAGCTTTAGAGTTTATTTTTAAAAACTCGGTAGGAATGTCGCCTAGAAACTGGTTTCTGAATATGCGGATGAACGGGGTGCTACGTGATTTAATGGAGGCTAAGCCGGACGTGACTGTATCGGATGTGGCCACTAAATGGGGATTTCAACACCTTGCTCGCTTCTCTGCACAATACCGGGAAATGTTTGGTGAATTACCGAGTAAAACGCTAAGCCGGGTACGAGAGCGTAATAAATGAATCTTCATATTAGAATGGATAGGGGGTAAAGAAATGCAGCCAGTTAATTACATAAAAGTAAAGTATTTCCCTTGCTCTTTAACCCAGAAATGAGTCGCTTTTGTGGATTATTTTTAGATTGAAATAATCAATTGAAATTATTTTAAATTTCATTATATATTGTGGTGTCAATTGTGCTTTTTTATTGATAAATCAAGAATAAATATTTTCACGGTAGCCTCACTAATAGCATCTATACTGAGTGTACCGACAGAGCAGGTATTTAGGACCATTGGTTAGAGTAATATGGCCTTATAAAAGAATAAGATAGCAATTTACTGATTCCTGCAATTTTCTCTTTTATGTCGGCATAGTGCTCTGCTTAACAAACAATCAATTTGACGATTACATATTAGGGGTCAAGTATGTTGGCGATGAAGCATATCTCCGCAGCAGTAGTTATCGGTAGCCTTTTATTAGGCGGTTGTACCTCAAAGGTAGCGGACACTAAAGATTACTCTGGTTTTTTACCAGACTATTCAAAACTGCATAAAGCTGAAAGCGCGTCAGGGCAGGAAGTATTACGCTGGGCTGACCCATCGTTTAAAGCTCAAAATTATCAGAACCTTTATTATGAACCAATAGTTTATTACCCAACTCCAAAGCCTAATGCACAAATCACGCAACAGACATTGGATCAGGTATTAAGTTATACCAACCAAAATGTTAAGTCTGCTTTTGGTCAACGACTGAATCTGGTTAATTCACCAAAAACACCAAATACACTTATTTTCCGTGGTGCAATTACTGGTGTAGCGGCCTCTACAGAAGGCCTACAGTTTTATGAAGTCATCCCTGTCGCTTTAGTGATTGCCGGTACAATGGCCGCAACCGGAGAGCGGGATCAAGATACAACATTACTATTTGAAGGCCAGTTAATCGATGCCAGCACGGGTAAAACGGTGTTTGAAGTGGTGCGTAAAGGCTTTGGTAAACAGCTGAGTAATGATTCTCAAAAAGTAACGGCAGAAGATCTGAAGAAGATCGTTACCGATATGTCATCGGATATTCAGCGTTACAGAGATTAAGTCGTTCTATGCTGTACCATACGCCGCAGTTACCTGCGGCGTTTTTTTTGCTCGTACATCAAAGATTAAGCCCTGAACCGCTAAGTTGAGCATAGGTAGTTAGAATTAACCTATTACACTGATAGGCTAAACCATTAATTACAGATATTTTAGTGATTAATATCGCAGTAATCATATCGTTCCGCCAAAGTGAATGAATATATTCATTTCCATGAAAATAATATGTTTTTATCCCACCTAATAATAAAACAAAAAATTAACAATTAAATTACATTTAAGTGACAAAGTTAAAACAAGGAACTAGTCTTTGTAGTAAGCCGTATCAAAAGGTTAAAAACTAAAGCTTTTGATACTAACCTATAAATCTGTATTCAATAGATCAGCGAGGAGTTTACTATGAAAGTATTATTAACCGTAACGGGTACCATTTTGCTGATATTCTATTCAACGCTTTTTGTCATTAACATGCCTTAATTTTTGTCGCATAGTTAAGCTAATCTCCACTTAGAGTCCTCTGGTGGAGATTGTTTTATTTTTTTACCTCCCTTATCTTTTTGCAACATATATAATTTCATTTTTTTTATAAATATATTAATAAAGTTGATAATTTATACCTTAAAATCAATCAAATAGAAAATTTGGGCATGGGCGTAGCTTCATCACATGCTTTTGTTGCTTTTCGCATTATGGATAACGCCGTTGCTAAATCGGAGTTAAATTATCATTCGTTAATTATCAAATATAAAAAAGCAACAGGTTAGTAATAATATGACCTTTGACATGTAACTCAGCAGCAGGTTACCAATGAGGAGCTATTGTTTATGATTGGTTTAATTCAGGATATTTTACAAAAAGTAGTGGAATGGTCATCAAACTTTATGATCATATTTTCTTTATGTGCATTTATTCTACTTTATATATTTTGTGCGATAGGTTTGTTTGCCATCTTAAAAGATGGCTCGGAAAGTGACAATTATGACGACCACGTTAACCGATAGTTAGCTAATAAATATTTTTAGTGGCTATTTTGTCTTAAATTTTTAGAAAAAATACATCTTATATATAGATATGGTTTTATATGATTATGTGGTTATATTAAATTAATTAACTGATTTTAGATTAATTATTGTTCGATAAATAAACATCATTTATCATCAAAAGAGTATGTGGTGATTAATTTTTAGAAAAGAAAGATATTAAAAATGTAATCCGATAGTAAAAAGGAAAGGCAGGGAATTGGTTTCATTCCCTCCTTCACGCCATCAAATTGCATTAATGGTAGATTAGATAGAAAAACTGCCTAGCTTAAATAGGTCAAGAGAGTTTTTTATCTCCAGTTTAAACATAATATTATAGCGATGAACGCTCACTGTTTTACTACTAATATTCAGTTTTTCTGCGATATCTTTATTTGATATTCCCTGGGTAATAAACTGTAATATTTCGCGTTCACGATTAGTTAACATGGCTGTTTTATTAACTTTATCATTACACAATTTATTTTTTGGAATGCACTGGAAGCCGTTCATTACCAACTTAGACACTAGGGTAAGGGAGTCAATGTCATTGGTTTTATCAATAATCCCATCGATTGATACATCTAATGAATTAATAATATTAGAGTTTGAATTTTCAGAGGTCAGACCAATAATCTTAGTTGATGAGTTTTCACCATGTATTTCTTTTACCAGTTTATCTTTATCATTATTGATCAGATCAATATTGATGAGTACTAACTGTATATCTTGATTTTTAATCATATCGACAACGCCAGTTGTTGAATGAATAGCACCTACGATATCCAGAAAGTCGGTGTTTTTTAAAATTTCACTGATTGCGAAACATACAAATTGATTATTATCGACAATTAATGTCTTTATTTTGCCTTTGTCCATTTTTAAGCGCCTATCGTTGTTTAATACTTGCATTCGTATTCAATGTAGTGAGTGCAATGTTCTCTATATTAGAAACGGATCACAGAAAATAGATTCATTAACCAGAGTTGTGAGCTATTAATAGAGATATTTGTATTAGTAAATGAATAAAATCATCAGGATTTTTCTAATCTGTACATAACACGGATAAAAACCCCTTTATATTGATATGATTACTTATGTTTCAATTGATATATTTTCCTACTTCACTAATCATATAGGCCCCTCATATATAAGGCTTCTTAGAAAGCCTGTTCATTTTTAACATACAATTCTGAAAATCGCTATTTATTAATATACATGGTTAATAATTTGATTTTTAAAAAGATAAATATAAATTTTTGTTATTTTTTTCTAATCCCGATTAAAAGCAGGGGATCATCTATTCCTTTAGGTAAGGAATGAGTATTTGAGTTAACAACTCGTTCTTTTGAGATGTTTTCTTTAGTTTTCTGTACGGGCTGTGATTCAGAGTATTTATATGGCTTAGAGATGTAATCATCATTGCTATTATTGTTGCTACTTAATGCGGGGGTGAAAGTCTGCGATCGACCAATAGCTTTGGTTTGAATATTCTGTGATGTTGTGTTTTCCGGTTTGTTAACCACCGTGGTTTGATTATTTGGCAATGTAGCCGTTTCGGGTCTGTTAATCACCGCTATTTGAGCATGTTGCGATGGTACGATGTCAGATTTGGTGAACGTCGTTGCTTGGGCGTTCTGTGCAGTGGCCGTTTCCGGTTTATTGGTCATCTCAGTTTGAACGGTTGGTGAAGAAATGGTTTCTGGTTTGTTACTCACCATAGGTTGGCTACTTGGAATCACTGATTGCTCAGGTAGCATCTCTTCTGTTATTGGAGATTCAGCCGTTTTCTGTGGTTGTTTATTGCTGCCAAACAGATTGGAAACCAAATTGCCGCCATCGTCTTCTTCAAATTTGACGTTGATATTGAAAGCTTTATTTATTTCACCCAGCTCAGAGAATACGCGTATAAGCAGAACCCTGAAGTTAAAATCAGCATTCACTTTATTACTCATGGTCTGAAAAAGTTCCTGCTCAGAGTTTAATAAGTCCAATACAGAACGACGGTTTACTTTGTATTGCTCATGGTAAAGCTCTTTAACTTCTTGTGAATGAAGAATGCGTTGAGCATAGATGTTGGACTGATTTTCTTGGCTCAGTGCTTCCTGATACATTTGAGAAACTTTAGTGGATAAGTCTTCAATGGATTTTTCAATATTCCAACGGGCACTTTCCACCCGTTGCGCTGCACCCCGGCTGCGATAAATAGCACCACCACCGTCAAAAATATTACTGTTTACATTGAGCATGACGACCGTGTCATTTGCTCCCGTGGTGCTTAACTTTCCTTGAGAAACAGAGACGCTGAGAGCAGGGAGCCAACTTTTACTGGTATAAGCATATTCCGATGCTGCGGCATCTTTGTTGGCCCTGATGGCCTCAACTCGTGGTGAAGCTGAGATGCGCTCTTTCATTTTTAAGGCAAGTTTAGCTTTCAACGCGCTGACATCTGGAATACTTAGCCCGGAAGGGCGTTTACCCACCAAAATAAAGTAATCTTCTTGTGCGGCTTTTAATTGTGCTTCATAGTTTGACAGTTCCGCATCCAATCCTTTGATGCGGACTTCTACTTGTTCAACATCACCTCGGCTATCTACACCACCGCTGGCTCTGGCTTCTGCCAGAGAAAGAATATTGTGGTGTTCAATATTATTCTTTTTATTGATATCAATTAGCTGTTCATATTTAAGAATATTTAAATAGGTTTCAGAAACTTTTGAGGACAAGACTTCAGCTTCATCATGGGCGGTATATACCTCTGAGGATTTATTATGTTCAGCATAATTAACCTGATCGCCAACCCGACCAAAATCGAACAGGGTTTGATCGACTTTAACCGAATAGGTATTGCTGCCATCGCTGTCCTGCTTATTGCTGCGCATAACTTCGTTTCCCGCATTAACGGAAACGTTAGGTAGCCAACCGCTTCTTGCTTCACCAATGGTGCTCTCTGCGGAAGCAATTTTTCCCGAATGGTATTTGATAGTGGGTGAACGATTGACGGCCATCTGCAACGTTTCATTTAATGTTTCGGCGCTCACTTTTGTCGACAGCGTAGAAAAATAGCTGACAGCCAGAGCAAGCATGAATTTATTGTATCGAATCACTTATCTTTCCCTCAGTGCTTCTTTGGCTTTATTCAATGGCTTAATCAGATAATCGAGCACTGATTTTTTTCCCGTTTTAATATCAACCGTAGCCAACATGCCCGGGACAATCTCATGTATCTTGCCGTCAGGTGTTTCTAGTGCAGAACGTTCAGTACGGACAAAAACCTTGTAGTAGTACTGTTCACGTCGTACCTGATCCTGAATGGTATCGGGGGAAATTCGTTCTACCGTTGCATCCATCGTTCCGTATATTGATGATTCATAGGCGCTAACCTTTACGATTGCCTTTTGATTTGGATGAATGAATGCAATGTCTCTCGGGTTTATTTTTACTTCTATAACCAGTTGATCTTCTGATGGAACCACTTCCATCAGTTTTCCTCCTGGTTCCAGTACGCCACCGACAGTAGTAACTTGTACATCTTTAACGATGCCTTTTACCGGTGAATTAATAACCGTACTGGTTAACTGGTCTTTTCTTTGCAATAGCTGGAAGTAGATAGAATCGAGTTCATTTTTCTTTTTAACCAGTTCCTCTTTAGCTTGCTCAAAGTAATGGTTACGGGCTTCAGTGATTTTATTTTTTAGCTCGTTTTCTTCTCTTCTTAAACGCAGCTCTTCGACTTGGCTTACGGCTCCCTTTACGACTAATGGACGAATAAGATTCAACTCATTAACTGTCAGTTTTAAACTGCGCTGTAGGCCCGATATGTTTTCATCCAAACCTCTGCGACGCGTGATAAGTAGGGACATTTCATGGTCAATGAGTACCTTGTTATCCGCTAATAGATCTTCGTCTGACATATCCTTATAGGCGATACCACCGCTGAACTCGCGTAGTAACAATAAGAAGTCTGGTTTACTGTTATCATCTTTTATTTCTGAGGTTAAACGAGCGATACTGACTGCCAGTCCTTTAACTTTTGCACCAATCTCGTCGTACCCCGCCTGAAAGCGCGTGGCATCCAGAACGGCTAATTGCTGACCCGCATTAACCAGATCGCCTTCCCGCACCATTAATTCACGAATAACACCCCCATCTCTGGCTTGAATCATTTGTGAACGGTTCCAAGTAATAACGGTTCCTTGACCACTGGTGACTTCATCTAGCTCGGCATAATTGGCCCATAAAAGAAGGGCGAAGCAGATTAATAGAATCATCCAGATGATATGGGTGTGCTTTTGCACCGGATCGCCATGCATGCTGATGGTTTTTTTCTTTTTACTAAACAAACTCATTTTCATCATCCTGACTAATTAGTGGCTTGCAGCTTTTGCAATACTTGATCTCTTGGACCATCAAGGATGATATTCCCCTGATTCATAACAATAACTCGGTCAACCAGCCTCAAAGGAGCCTGACGGTGAGTTACCACAACGAACGTTTTGTTTTTAATATGATCGTGTAGCGATGCAACCACATGTTTTTCCAGCTTTTCATCCATATTGGCGGTTGGTTCATCAAGGAATAGAACAGGGGAGTTGCGTAGCAGGGTTCTGGCTAGCAATAAGGTTTGCTTTTGGCCACCTGATAACCCTCGACCGCCTTCGGCAATGGATAAATCCAGTCCTTTCCCCGTTTTTAGTAGGCTTGCGGCACCGGCAATATTTAATACATCAACAATTTGTTCTATGGATGTCTGAGGTTTACCCATAATTAAATTGTCTCTGATGGTGCCGTGAAATAACTGAGCGCCCTGCGGTAAATAAGCAATATCGCGGCGAATATCATTATTAGAGATATCTTTCATTACCAGACCATCAAGCAGCAATTCACCTTCCGTTGTTTCAGCAATACCGGAAATCAGACGCAGCAGTGAGGATTTTCCTGCGCCGATAGAACCCAGAATCGCAATTTTTTCTCCAGGTTTAATCTCGAGTTTGTTGATATCCAACACCATCGGAGCATCAGCGCTAAAGCGATACTTCACGTTTTTCAAACTGAAGTTACCCTTAATTTTGTCGGTATGTAGCGTTTCACTAAAGGGTTTTTGGTCCAGCGGCTTTTTCAGGAACTCATCTAAACCGGTTTTAGCCATTTTGGCGTGCTGCCAACGGGTTAATACCGACGCCAATTGCCCTAACGGAGCAACAGTTCGGCTAGACAATATGGAGCAGGCAATTAGCGTACCGGTCGTAATATCGTTATTGATGACCAGATAAACGCCCAAAGCGATGACGCTGATATACACTAACTGTTGAATAAACTGACACCAGTTAGTAATCAGGCTTGACCAGTGTCTTTGTTCTAAAGAGATTTGTGCCGTAGTGGTGTTACATTCATTCCAAGTACGTAGAAAACGATCTTCAGCCTGCATGATCTTAATGTCTTCCAGACCTTCTACCGTTTCCACCAGCATGGCGTTACGAATTGCACTTTCACGAATACCTTTTTGGGAGAGACGGGACAATGGCCACTGAGCAATCAGGCCAGGAATAATCACCAGAGGAATGGCTAGCAGTGGAGCAAAGGCCAGAGAATTGCCAATAAATGCAATCACGGCAATAAAGATCAGGATAAATGGCATATCCACCATGGCGACGACGGTTGTTGACGTCAGTAATTCACGGATGTGCTCGATTTCTCTTAATTGAGCAACAAAGGCACCGGTGGAATTCGGTCGTGAATCATTTTTCATACGTAATGCCCGGGAGAAAAACATGCCTGACATAAACAGGTCAGTTTTCTTACCGATTGCATCGGCCAAATGGCTGCGGGCAAGGCGTAATCCCATATCCATCAGGAGGGCGAGCATGACACCGATAAACAGAACCCATAACGTTGAATAGGACTGGGCAGGAATAACGCGGTCATAAATTTGCATGGAAAATAGCGCGCTGGAGAGGGCAAGAATATTACCAAATAAAGCACCCAACGCAATTTGACTATAAAACTTAGCGTCTTTGGCTATTAATTGAAATAACCAATTTCCTTTATACGGTTTAAGGAATTCATCAACACGTTTATCTTCGGTTCTTTCTTTTAGATAAATCAACCAGAGGGAGCCATCTCTCATTGATTCCAGCTGTTCTAAATTAACCTGAGTTTTGACGTCTGGAGATATAGGAAATGATACAGTGGCATGTGTTTCATTAATATTGTATACCACAACGGCTTGATTATTATGTAGTGGCACGAGTACAGGAAAAAGCAGTGTAGGTATTTTTTCTAATTTTTCATTAACCTCTTTACATTGTAATCCAATG
Source organism: Limnobaculum parvum (assembly GCF_003096015.2). Taxonomy (NCBI): domain Bacteria; kingdom Pseudomonadati; phylum Pseudomonadota; class Gammaproteobacteria; order Enterobacterales; family Budviciaceae; genus Limnobaculum; species Limnobaculum parvum. The sequence continues at coordinate 1,759,877 of NZ_CP029185.2, forward strand.
TAATTTATTAGGTTTACCATGACATCACTACGTTCACCACCATTCTGAACGATGTGTTTTAAATTATTTACACTGACATTAATGCCCAACTCTTTGGCAACAATGGTAACGCATTCGTTCCATGGAGAAAAATCCATAAACAATCCTTTGAATTAATATTCAGGCAACAGTTAACTTATTAATTAATTACTATTAATTAATAATAATTAATTAATAAGGGGCGAAAGAAATCGCCCCTTAGAGAGGGATTAAATTACAGCGATAGTATTTTGTACCCAGACCTGAGCGTCTTCATCTTTATCGTAGACATACAGGTTATATTGCACACCCGATTTGTTAGCGGTTGCGACATTAGTCCAACTGGTTAAATCTAGGTCAACTTTGTCTTCTGCAGTACCTGTAACAAACAAATGTTTGTCATCGTTCATCTTAATCAGATCGTCATATTTCACGTCTAATGTCAGTGCAGAAGTACTGTTCAGATCGATTTGCTCGATGTTGTGCAGTTTGTTTAGCGTTGCTGAATCAATGGTTGTCGCTGATTTATCTTCAAATACAACCGTGTCAAAACCTTTGCCACCATCGATGGATTGGAATCCATCAGACATGACGATGATGCGGTCATTGCCATCGTTAGCAACGACGTTGGTAACGCCATTCGTCCCATCAATGACATCATCACCGTTAGTGCCTACAGCAGATTCTGTTGTACCTTTGACGTAGTGACCTGAATTAGAAACATCAGCAGACTCACCGGTACCGCGGATCGAACCATCATCGTTGTAGGTACGACTGTACAGGTTGCCACCGGTATCTGAAACTTCAGACCAAGTCACTGCGAAGCCACCACCAGCCAGCGCAACGACAGACGGCAGAGAACAAACGCCGGGATCTTCAACGCCTTTATCGACAATAATTTCTTCGGTGATAGCTTGACCACTCATATCAAACACGCGAGAAATAACGTGAGATTCGCCCTGAGTTGTCGCTGATGCCCAGCTAACAACGTAGTTGCCATTTTCCAGAACGGTTATGTCGTTTGCACCGATTAGTGAACCAGCGATTACGCCCTGAGCACCATCGGTAGTGCTGTTAACGACGATGGGTTGTGCATCAAGAGCCAATAACTTTCCGTTCTGCAGTTGGAAACGCTGAACTAATACGTCACCCATATCGCTACCGGTTACGCGAACCCACGATACGGCGAAGGTACCATCAGGTAAGGTGATGATCTTAGGTGAAACATCAGCAGAACCTTTTGGTGCGCCGGTATTAAGCGTTGCGCCATCAAGTACGATCTTACCGGTACCGAAGTCCACAACGGAGATTTTTAGGTCAACCGGGTTTTTCAGCAATTGATCGAGAGACCAGTCTTTCCCCGCTTGTTGCCAGATCACGGCATATTGACCGCCGCCCAGATCGGCACCGACTAAACCTTCACTGTCGCTGGTTGGGTTCTTACCAAAGATCCAGTTAACGGCTTTATCGAAGGCACCATTGCTGGTCGTGATATAGCCGTTTTCAGTGAAGAAGCCACCCAGCGAGAAATCATGCGGCGATTCCGTGTTTTCACTGACTTTAACCAGATTGCCATTGGCATCCTTATCGTAGCGAACGCTGTATAAGTTTGCGCCGGCTTCGAAAGCATTCAGGTCGAACCATGTCAAAACGGAGTCAGCCAAACCTTCAATGGGTTTAACCAGTAGATTCAGAACGCCTTCGGTGATGAAGTCGATAACAGAACCAATAATTGGAATGCCTTTTAAGCCTAATGCATCAGTGAACTCTTTAATAAAGCCAGAAATATCAGCGTTATTAACCATGTTTTCCAGATCTAACGGTTCAGTAAAACGGGTGCCGGTAAATACAACGCTACCGTCTTCCATTTGAACAATCGATGAGCTCAACAGACCCTGACCAAACATCGCCGTGTAGATACGATTGGTCAGGCCGTTTACAAACAGGTCAACTAACGCTTTAAAGTCGGTGTCAGGCAGAATATTCAGGAAATCAATGGTTTTCAGAGCACTGGTCATGAAGTCTGCAATTGGGTTCACGATACCTGATAGGGTATTCGTGATCAGATTTGCTAAACCATCTGGCAGTAAACCCGTCAGCAGACCATTCATGCCACCAATATCACCGGAAGAGGCGACAATCTGTGGGCCTGCAGTGATTTCTGCACCATCAGCAGAGAAACGCTGATAAACAACGTCGTTACCGGTATAGCTTGAAGGATTTTCGTTTCTCGAATACAGAACGGTAATCGCACCATCAACAGGAGAGACCGCAACGTCAAAGTTACTTAAGTAAGCTTTAGCACTGTCCCTGCTGTAGCCATCGGCCACATTCTTATCACCCAGCGTTAGCTCAGAAACCATTTGACCACTAGCGTCAAAAATCTTGACCTTGACGTCATAGAATTTAGAACCAGCGGCTTCCGCTTGTGGGTAAGCGACCAGATATCCACCATTTGGTAGGGCTCGGGTAATTGAGATTGGGGCATCAATACTGTTATCAATTTCAACCTCACGGATATCAGCAACAATAACTGACATGTCATAAGGTTTTTGTTCAAAAGTGATATTAACCGCATTCTCTTTACTTGGGCCGGTTACTGGGGTGTTGATGATAGTTTCAACATCAAAAGAGTGCTTACCTACAGGTAAGTTAGTTGCTGTAATACTCCAGTTACTGTCAGTGCCAACAGTGGTAGTACCAATAACGGTATTGCCATCCATGACTTGAACTATGGCACCAGGTGTACCCAAACCATGTAAAGTAGGAGAGGTGATCTCTGTGGTGTTAGACAGGTCCATCACCTGTGTTCCATCGCTCATACCTAATACAGTCGCTTTGGTAGCAACGGGAATAGTAATGTGAGAAACATTGTCTAAATCATCGGCTAGGCTGATTACGCTGGTACCTGGAATGAGAGACGCACCATTCTCAAGGGTAAACTTGTAGTTACCGCTATCGTCTGCTTTGATCGTGTATTCAGCAACACCGTCACCATTCAGATCCAGTTTAACGACGGCTCCTGCTTCGGTTTTACCGGTAATAACCGCTAAATCCTGAGAAATAGTCATTGAGATAAAGTCAGGGGCCGTTGCATCGATAACAGTACTAACTTCAATTTTCCCGCCTTTGCTATCTAATACCCAAATGCTAACGGTTGAGCCATCAGGAATAGCGGTTGGAGAAGGGAAAGACCAGTTACCATTGGCATCAGTGGTTGTCGTATAGTCATGAGTACCATCGTTATTGATATCAATATAGACGGTAGTGTTATGAGCATCACTGGTACCTGATAGGCTTGAACCATTAGAACGGTTCAGCGTGACCAGTGTCGGGTCAGTCAAATTACTTGGCGTAGGATCCGGAGTAGGGTCTGGATCTGGCGTAGGGGTTACACTACTGGAGCTATGCCCATTATCATCATCGTTATTTGCAAGAGCAATCAAACCAGCAATAGTTGCAGCACCTAAGCCTAGCGCAACAAAAAGACCGGTATTATCATCACTACCCGCAGCGGCAGCTTCTTCGCCACGCATCTCATAATAATCCCAACCAGAGATAACATCTTTTAATTGCTCTGGTGTATAGGCAACAACCTCGCTGCCATCTGCGTAGAGTCTTTCATCACCAAGAACGATTTGCTTTTCTGGTAAACCGGATGCGGCGGTATTCTCAATGGTTAATGAACTCATACCTTGGTCGGCTGAACCGAAGAAGTTATCTACATTGATCACTTTACCATCAGTCGTGTTCACAACTAACTGTGAACCAGAACGTGACATATGAGTAATCGTGCCGTCATTGGCTTCCACGAAAAGGCGAGTCCCCGGTGTTGCACTGATTTGTGTTGAGCCAGTTAGTGAGACTTCTTCAACGGCTTGCCCTACTTTTTGTACGTATAGTTTCATATCCATAACCTATATTTGAGGTGTAAAAATTAGCGTTTAAAATTAAAAATAGTATCAGTTACAAATAAGCTAATTTTTTCCATTGAATTATAATTAGCTATAATTATTTAAGTGCTAAATATAAGAGGTCTTTCATTCAGAAAAAATCCTCCGCCCAATTTAGACTTGAGTGCCTGTTAGATGCCGGGTAAATTTATCAAAAAATCTTGCAATGCAAATTATAAGAAAAGATAAAATAGTGTTTTTACTATAAAATAAGTATTTATTTATAAAATAATGGTCATTACTTATTATGTTTCATTTTCAATTAAATAATTATTGAAAGTTTATTTATATTTTAATTTTATTTATATCAAAATATTGATTTGTTGATTTATGAATAATAAATTGCTTTATGGTCATGGTGTTATGGATTTGTTTTTGACTTAAGTAATCACCTAAAAATATGTTTTATCTTTAAATCATTTCAGTGATAATCACATCGATTGGTTACTGTTTCTCTAGTTGAAATATGAAGTCTTATATTATATGCAATTTTATTTATACAGTGAGTTAAGATATGGCTATCATTTGTTTTTAAATTTGACATATATTGCATTGGGTAGGGTTGTTGTTATATTCTTGCCTCAATAGGTACTAAAATTCATTGATGTTATAAAACTTGTGGGTGATGCCTAATAATATGGGCGGTATATTTATTTAATCTGAATGTTGGCTCGTTTATTTTATTGGCTTCTAAAGAGTTATTTAATATTTCTAAGTTAAGTGTTCAATATATATTGATAGCAAAATTTTATTAAATTATGGCGTGATTAAAACCCACACCACTTACTGGCGTGTAATTTAATGAAACGATAAGCGGATTCATTAATTTATCGACGCCACATAAATTAAGTATGCATCGTTAGTAAATCTATTTAACGTAATAATTATTAAGGATAAAATGGCTATGGGGCTATTTCGCCAGGAGGCGCTTCAGGCAGAAAAACAAAAATGGCTTGGCAGTGTTATGTTAAGTACTCCTTTGACATTGAGATTTTTTACTGCTTTTGTTTGCGCCATTACGGTATTTCTCGTGCTTTTTTGCATTTTGTTTTCTTATACACGAAAGCAGACCGTTACGGGACAGTTAGTACCCGATCGCGGAGTAATCAAGGTTTATAGTCCGCAATACGGCGTAGTGACAGACAAAAAAGTGAAAGAAGGCGAATTTGTCAAAAAGGGTGATGAGCTTTATGTCATTTCCAGCGAAAGAGAGTCGCAAAACAGTCATGGTACTCAGCAGGTGATTAGTGCTCAGATTCAGTCGAGATTGGCCTCGTTGAATGAGGATTTAACTAAGAACCAAACGCAATTTACCTCAGAGAAATCCTTACTACAAAGTTATATTCGACAGTTAAACGATCAGGTTAATACCTTAGATAAGCAAATTGTGAATCAACGTAAAATTTTACAGTTGGTTCAACGTCGCCAGCTGCAGTACCAAGAGATTTATAAGAAAGAATACATCTCTCTGGAGCAATTCGAACGGGTGAAAGAAGAGCTATTGCAACAGCAAAGCGCGCTGAGTAGCTATGAACGGGAGAAGATCAATGCACAAAAAGAGCTGTCGGGAAGGCAATCTGAGCTTGATGGACTACTGCTAAAGTTTGATAAACAGCAGGCACAAATCGATCGTAATATCTCCACAACCCGACAAGAGCTGGCTGAAAGTGAAGCCAAACGTGAAATCACTATCCAAGCACCGCAAACCGGTACGATAACCGCTGCCGTTGCTCAGGCAGGGCAGTTTGTGGACAGCAGCAAGCCAATAGTCAGTATTGTTCCTGAAAATTCACTATTGATGGTTCACCTTTATGCGCCAAGCAACGCCGTGGGCTTTATACAGGAAGGTGCAGAAGTTTGGCTACGTTATCAGGCATATCCGTATCAAAAGTTCGGTCAGTACCGTGGCAAAGTGGTGTCTATTTCTAAGGCTGCTTTACTGCAACATGAATTACAAAGCACCATGAATGTGGGTAATGAAGCCTCGCTCTACCAAATTGTAGTAAAGCCAGATAAGCAACGGATTAGCGTTTATGGGAAAGATAAAGCGCTACAACCGGGTATGGAGTTGGAAGCAGACATCACACTGGACAAAAGAAGGCTCTACGAATGGGTATTGGAACCCTTGTTGAGTATCACCAAGAAAGCGACTGACTAAGGCTTAAAGCAACAAGGGAATAATAGGGATGAGTTTCGTTAAAAAAATCAATTTTGGACTGACTAGCCAGCGCTTACCCGTACTGATCCAGACGGAGTCGGCCGAGTGTGGTCTTGCCTGTTTAGCCATGATCGCCGGTTATCATAATTACAACATCGATCTGGCTACATTACGCGGTAAATACAGTATTTCTCAGAAGGGTGCCAACCTGAGCCAACTGTTGAATATTTCAAAGCAGATGAACCTTAGCAGCCGATCTTTGCGGCTAGAAATGGAGGATTTACCCAAGCTTAAATTACCCTGCATATTGCACTGGGAGTTTTCGCACTTTGTGGTACTCAAAGCGATTAAAGGGAATAAGTGTATTATTCACGATCCTGCTGTTGGTATGCGTCAATTGGCGTTCACAGAGGTTTCTAAGTC